>NZ_JBHTWG010000002.1:177778-480502 GCF_042792555.1 Streptomyces sp. NPDC056628 | reverse complement strand
GGCGCTGAGCGCCGCGACCAGGCCGCTGTAGGTGTAGAACGAGTTCCGGCCCGGGAACATCTGGTTGAACTGGGCCTCGCTGACGACGAATCCGGCGGCGGAGGCGCTCGGTGCCGGCTGGAGCAGCAGGGCGGTGCTGCCCAGGGCGAGCGAGGAGACGAGTGCGGCCAGACGGCGCTTCAGCACGTGATCAACTCCTTTGCGGAGCACGGCCGCACCCGGACAAGGGCATGACAAAGCAGGGGCCCTGTGCGCACGCGCCGACGAGGTCGGCCACGGCGTGGGGGCGGCCGTGGTGGGGGGTGTGGGGACACACTCAACCCCTTTGGTCTGTACCAGTCAAGGGTGTAGACCAGTCAACTCGGCCGCGCTCAGGAGAAGTCGGGTTCGTACGGCGTCACCGAGGTCAGGGTGCCGGGCTGAGCTCCCGGCGCCGGCGGGTGAGGTAGGCGCGCTCGGCCGGACTCTCGGACAGCTCGACGGCTCGCTCGTAGGCGCGTACGGCCTCATCGGTCCGGCCCAGGCGGCGCAGCAGATCGGCGCGGACGGCGTGCAGGACGCGGTAGCCGTCGAGGTCCAGGGAGTCCACCAGGGCGAGGGCCGGCGCGGGCCCGTCGGTCTCGGCGACCGCGACGGCGCGGTTGAGGGCCACGACGGGGCCGGGCGCGACGGCCATGAGCTGGTCGTAGAGCCGCAGGATCTGCCCCCAGTCCGTGTGCGCGGCGCTCGGCGCGTCGCTGTGCACGGCCTGGATGGCGGCCTGGATCTGGTAGGGGCCGGGCCGGCCGCGCCGCAGACACCGTCGCACGAGCGTCTGGCCCTCGCCGACCAGGGCGCGGTCCCAGAGGCGGCGGTCCTGTGCGGGGAGCGGCACGAGCGTGCCGTGCTCGTCCTGACGGGCGGCCCGGCGGGACTCGACGAGGAGCATCAGGGCCAGCAGTCCGGTCACCTCGGGCTCGTCCGGCATGAGTTCCGCCAGCAGCCGGCCGAGCCGCACGGCCTCCTCGCACAGCCCTGACTCCCCCTCGAAGCCCTGGTTGAAGATCAGGTAGACGACCGCGAGCACGGCGGCGAGACGGTCGGGCAGGTCGGCGTCGCGCGGCACCCGGTAGGGGATGCGGGCGTCGCGGATCTTCGCCTTGGCCCGCACCAGCCGCTGGGCCATCGTCGGTTCGGGCACCAGGAAGGCGCGGGCGATCTGCGCGGTGGTGAGCCCGCCGAGCAGCCGCAGGGTGAGGGCGACCCGGGCCGGTACGCCGAGGGCGGGATGGCAGCAGGTGAAGATCAGGCGGAGCCGTTCGTCGCGCACGGGGCCCTCCTCGGGCGGTGCGTCGGGGGCGTGCAGCAGGGCCGCCTGCGCGTGCCGCCCGCCCCGGGTCGCCTCGCGGCGCAGCCGGTCGATCGCGCGGTTGCGGGCGGTGGTGATGATCCAGCCCGCCGGGCTCGGCGGCACACCGGTGCGCGGCCACCGCTCCAGGGCGGTGGTGAACGCGTCCTGGACGGCCTCCTCGGCGAGGTCGATGTCGCCGAGGAGGCGGACGAGGACGGCGACCGCGCGGCCGTACTCGGCGCGGAAGACGGTCTCGACGTCCGGTCCGGTCATCGGTCCCCGGCTTCGCCCACGAACGGCCGGACCTCGATGGGCAGGGTGGTGGCCAGGGCGAGCCTGCGGCCCCATTCGAGGGCGGCGTCCAGGTCGGGCGCCTTGATGAGGCTGATGCCGCCGAGCATCTCCTTGCCCTCCGCGTACGGGCCGTCGGTGACGAGGACGTCGCCGTCGCGGGGCCGCAGCACCGTGGAGGACTCCGGGCCGTGCAGTCCCCCGGCGAACACCCAGGCCCCCGCCTCGCGCAGGTCGTGGTTGAGGGCGTCGAGGTTCTTCCCGATCTCGGCCAGGACGTCCGGGGCGGGCGGCTCCCCGACCGGTTGCATCACATTGAGCAGGTAGTACTTCACGGCGGCCTCCCGGGGCGTCGTAGCGGATTCTCACCCTCTACACGAACGGCACGCCCCCGGATCGACACCCCGCGGGATCCTGCGGCGACAATTCTCGTCATGACCGACCTGGACCATCCCCTCGTCCGCCGCGCCCGGCAGCTCGCCACCGATCTGCTCGCCCCGCAGGCCGAACGGGTCGACCAGGAGGGCGTGCCCGCGTCCCACATCGAGGCGATCCGGCGTTCGGGGCTGCTCGGGGTGAGCGCCCCGCGGGAGTACGGCGGGTGGGCGGCGCCCGCGGCGGTGGCCCGGCGCACCGCGGAGATCCTCGCGGGAGCCTGCTGCTCCACGTGGTTCGTGCAGACCCAGCACCACACACCGGTGGCGACGCTGGCCGCGAGCGACTCGCCGGTGCGCGAGCGCCTGCTGGGCCCGCTGGCCCGGGGGGAGCTGCTGTCGGGGGTCGCGTACGCGCATCTGCGGGCGTACCCGCGCACGCCGGTGCGGGTCACCGGGGAGCGCGGCGGGCTGCGGTTCGACGGGAGGGTGCCCTGGTACACCGGCTGGGGACTCAACGACGTGATGCTGCTCGCCGGGATCGCGGAGGGCGGCGAGGCGGTGTTCGCCTTCACGGAGGCGAGGGAGCAGCCGGGACTTCGGCCGTCGGCGCCGATGCGGCTCGCGGCCCTCACCGCGTCGAGCACGGTCTCACTGGAGCTGGACGGATTGTGGCTCCCGCCCGACTCGGTCGCGTTGCGCGTACCGCACGAGGAGTGGGCGGTGAAGGACCGGGCGAAGGCGGTCAGCGCCTCCCCGGCGGTGTTCGGGATCACGGAGACGGCGCTCACGCTCCTGGACGACGAGGTCGCCGGGCCGCTGCGCACGCGGCTGGGGACGATCCGCGCCCGGGCCTACGAGCTGGCCGACGCGCCCGGCACCGACGCGACCCTGGCGGAGCGCCTGACGCTGCGGATCGGCGCGGCCGAGCTGATGCGCACCGCCACGACCGCGGCGGTGGTCGCCGGCGGCGGACGATCCCTCGCGCTGACCAGTCCGGCCCAACGCCTCGCCCGGGAGAGCCTGTTCCTGCTGGTGCAGGGCCAGACGGCGGAGTCGCGCGGCGCCCATCTCGACGTGCTGACCGCGAAGGCGCCCTGAGCGGTCCCCGCCGTCCCGTGCGGGGACCGCGAGGGCTCAGTCGTCGTCGGCCGCGGGGACCACGACGAGGAAGGCGTCCGACTTCAGGTCCATCACGACCGTCGCGGGTTCGCCCTCGGCGCGGCGCTCGGCCGCGTACTCCTCCGCCGGCCACGATCCGCGCGGAGCTCCCGCCGGAAACCGCTCCAACACCTTCGCACTCATGGCGGCAGCCACCTCCACACCGTCTCCCACACCGTCCAACGCGGGCCGGATCGTCCTCTCCCGCCCCGGTACACACCGTCTGCCCCCGGCCGCCGCGAGCATGTACACGACTTCGCCCGATTCCGCGCGGGCGCCGTCCAGGACTCCCCGAACGGGCGAACCGGACACGCACGGGGGTATGTCGTGCCCCGCCCGCATCCCGGACGGCCCCCGGCGGGGAAGTCCTCACGAAGGCCCCGACAGGTGAGGACGACCGACGGCATGGAACGCGACGCGGTGCGTGAGGGAATGCGGTGCCTGGTGACGGGCGCCACGGGATACATCGGCGGGCGCCTGGTGCCGGAACTGCTCGCCGCCGGGCACCAGGTGCGCTGTATGGCCCGCTCACCGGAACGGCTGCGCGACCATCCGTGGGCCCGGGACGCGGAGGTGGTGCGCGGCGACGTCACCGACGCCGCGTCCGTGGCCCGCGCCATGGAGGGAGTCGACGTCGCCTACTACCTGGTGCACGCGCTCGGCACCGGCAAGGACTTCGAGGAGACCGACCGCAGGGCGGCGCGGACCTTCGCCGAGCAGGCCCGCGTCGCGGGCGTCCGGCGCATCGTCTACCTGGGCGGCCTCACCCCGGCCGGCGTGCCCGAGCACGCGCTCTCCCCGCATCTGCGCTCGCGGGCGGAGGTCGGGCGCATCATGCTCGACTCCCCGGTCCCGGCCACCGTGCTGCGGGCGGCCGTCATCATCGGCTCCGGCTCCGCCTCCTTCGAGATGCTGCGCTACCTCACCGAGCGGCTGCCCGTGATGGTCACGCCGAGCTGGGTGCGCACCCGCATCCAGCCCGTGGCCGTCCGGGACGTCCTGCGCGCCCTCGTCGGCAGCGCCCTGATGCCACCGGACGTCGACCGGACCTTCGACCTCGGGGGTCCGGACGTGCTGACGTACCGGGACATGATGGTCCGGTACGCGCAGATGGCCGGACTGCCCCGCCGAGTCATCCTGCCGGTGCCGGTCCTCACCCCGACGCTGTCCAGCCACTGGGTGGGCCTGGTGACACCGGTGCCGTCCTCCATCGCCCGGCCGCTGACCGAGTCGCTGCGCCACGAGGTGGTGTGCCGCGAACACGACATCGCCCGGTACGTGCCCGACCCGCCCGGTCACCCGATCGGCTTCGACGAGGCGGTGCGGCTGGCGCTGCGGCGGGTACGCGACGCGCGGGTGACCACCCGGTGGTCGTCGGCGTCGGTGCCCGGCGCGCCCAGCGACCCGCTGCCCACCGACCCCGACTGGGCGGGCGGCAGCCTCTACAGCGATCACCGCGAACTCGTCGTGGACGCCTCCCCCGAGGCGCTGTGGCGGGTCGTCGAGGGCATCGGCGGGGAGAACGGCTGGTACTCGTTCCCGCTCGCCTGGGCGGTGCGCGGGTGGCTGGACCGGCTGGTGGGCGGGGTGGGCCTGCGCCGGGGGCGGCGGGACGCGTCGCGGCTGAGGGTCGGCGACTCGCTGGACTTCTGGCGGGTCGAGGAGATCGAGCCGGGCCGGCTGCTGCGGCTGCGCGCCGAGATGCGGGTGCCGGGCCTGGCCTGGCTGGAGATGCGCGTGCTCACCGGTCCGGACGGCCGCACCCGCTACCGCCAGCGCGCCCTGTTCCACCCGCGCGGGCTGCTCGGTCACGCGTACTGGTGGGGCGTCTCGCCCTTCCACTCGATCGTGTTCGGCGGCATGGCCCGCAACATCGCGCGGGCGGCGGCCGGTGCCCCGGAGCCCGCGGCGGACCACGCCGCCCGTCCCTGACCCGCCCCGCACTCCCCGCCGCCCGTCCCTGACCCGCGCCCCCTGTACGACCACGCCCGTCCCCGGAGTACGCACCATGAGCATCTCGGTCGTCCTGTTCACCGGCGATCTGCGCCTGCACGACCATCCGCCGCTGCGCGCGGCCCTCGACGGCACCGCGGGGACCGTCCCGCTGTTCGTGCGGGACCCCGCCGTCGACGCCGCCGGCTTCGCGGTGCCCAACCGGCTGGCGTTCCTCGCGGACTGCCTGCGTGATCTGGACGCCGGGCTGCGCGAGCGGGGCGGCCGGCTGGTGGTGCGCCGGGGCGACCTCGTCGAGCAGGTGTGCCGGGTGGTGGCGGAGGCGGACGCCGACGAGGTGCACATGGCGTCCGACGTCAGCGTCCACGCCCGGCGCCGCGAGGAACGGCTGCGCCGGGCCCTGGAGGCGCAGGGGGTGCGGCTGCACGTGCACGACACGGTGACGACGGCCGTCGCCCCCGGCGCGGTGACCCCGGCCTCCTCCGACCACTTCGCCGTCTTCACGCCCTACTTCCGGCGCTGGTCGGACCACCGGCTGCGGGACCCGCTCGGCGCGCCGCGGGCGGTGCGGGTGCCGGACGGCGTGGGGTCCGAGGCGCTGCCCGGGCGCAGCGGTCTGTCGGGGCTGTCCGAAGGGCTCGCGGCGGGCGGCGAGAAGGAGGGCCGCCGCCGGCTCACGGCCTGGCTGGGCGCCGGACTCGCGGCCTACGAGGACCGGCACGACGACCTCGCCGGTGACGCGACCTCCCGGCTCTCCCCGCATCTGCACTTCGGCACCCTCTCCCCCGTGGAGCTGGTCCACCGCGCCCGCCGGGCGGGCGGCGCGGGCGCGGACGCCTTCGTACGGCAGCTCGCCTGGCGTGACTTCCACCGGCAGGTCCTCGCGGCGCGGCCGGACGCCGCCACGGCCGACTACCGCACCCGCGGCGACCGCTGGCGGCCGGAGCGGGAGGCGGCGCGGGACATCGCCGCCTGGCGGGAGGGCCGTACCGGCTATCCGATCGTGGACGCGGCGATGCGCCAGCTGCGCCACGAGGGCTGGATGCACAACCGGGGGCGGCTGCTGACGGCGAGCTTCCTGACCAAGACCCTGTACGTGGACTGGCGCGTCGGCGCCCGGCACTTCCTGGACCTGCTGGTCGACGGTGACCTGGCCAACAACCAGCTGAACTGGCAGTGGGTGGCCGGGACGGGCACCGACACCCGGCCCCACCGGGTGCTGAACCCGGTCCTGCAGGCGAAGCGGTACGACCCCGAGGGTCGCTACGTCCGCCGCTGGGTGCCCGAGCTGGCGGAGGTCGAGGGGACCAGGGTGCACGAGCCGTGGCGGCTCGGCGACGACGACCGTGCCGCGCTCGCCTACCCGGCCCCGGTCGTCGGGCTCGACGAGGGCCTGGAGCGCTTCCGGCGCGCCCGCGGACGGTGAGCGACCCGGTCCCCGCAACCGCCCACCTCTACACATAAGGAACGAATAAGCGCAGAATGACTGAAGGCGGCTTCACCGCACCCCGCTCATGGAGCGGTCAGACCTGCAAGTCGAAGGAGACGAGTCATGGCCGACGTCTCGCACACCAGAGGTGACATAGCCAGCCATCCGGACGTATCCGAGATGCGGGAGCGGTACGACCGCATGCTCGGGGGCCGCGACGTGACGCTCCTGGACGGACCGGTGTTCCTGCTCGGTCTGTACTGCGCCGTGTCCCCCTGGATACTCCACTACACGACGAGCCAGCCCTCGCTGGTGACCCACAACCTGGTCATGGGTGTCGCCATCGGCCTGCTGGCCCTCGGATTCACCCGCGCTCCCGAGCGTATGTACGGTCTGAGCTGGGCCTTCTGCGCGATGGGCGTCTGGATGATCATCGCTCCGTGGATCGTCGGGGACAGCCCGGACGCCGGCGTGGTCGTGAACAACATCGTCATCGGTGCGCTGGCCGTGGTCCTCGGCCTGCTGTGCACCGGCACGGCGGCGAGGAGCACCACCAGGCCGTAGCGCACGACGGACGGGACATCGTGTGGGCCGGTCCGCCCGACGGACCGGCCCCCTTGTGCCCACCGGCGCAAGGCTGTCGGACGGGACGCGGACTGTCCGCCGCTCCTCGGGGAACACGCTGTGACGCGGGCACAGTCCGCGGTGATGCGGGGACCGGAGAAGAGGAGCGAAATGGAGATCTCGGGGATCATCAGTGCCATCGTGATCGGCATCGTCATCGGTGTGCTCGGACGGCTCGTCGTGCCGGGCCGGCAGCGCATCGGCGTGCTCTGGACGATCCTCGTCGGCATCGTGGCCGCACTGATCGGTTCGGCGATCGCCGCCGGTCTGGACGTGGGTGACACGGACGGCGTCGACTGGATCGAGTGGCTCATCCAGATCGGTCTCGCCGCGCTGGGCGTCGCCGCACTGGACCGTGCGAAGGCCCATCGCTGACACTCCGCGCGGGAACCCGCCGCGCACGAGGCACAGGCCCACGACCGGCCCGCCGGTCGCGGGCCTTCGTGTGCGCGGCCCCTCCCTCAGGGCGTGTGCACGTACGGCGTCGTCGTGGTCAGCGGCTCGAAGCCGAGCCGCTCCAGGATGGGACGGCTGGTGCTCATGGCGTCGACCTGGAGGTACCGGTAGCCCCGGTCCACCGCGGCGCGGGCGCGGTGCGCGACGAGGGCGCGGTAGATCCCGCGGCCCCGCCAGCCCTCGACGGTCCCGCCGCCCCAGAGCCCGGCGAACCGCGTCCCGGGCACGAGCTCCATCCGCGCGGCGCTCACCGGCACCCCGTCGTCCGCCAGGGCGACCACGGCCAGCACCGTGTCCGCCCCGGTCTCGAGATGTGCGAGCAGTTGGTGCCGGATGCGGGCGCCGTCGCCGCCGAACGCCCTGCGGTGCACCTCGGCGACCAGATCGACGCCGGCCGCGTCGGTCACGGGGACGAGGCGGACACCGGCCGGCGGTGCGGCGTCCAGGTCCAGCGCGGCGGCCTCCGCGATCATCACCGTCTCCTCCGGCTGCGCCGTGAAGCCGGCGTCCCGGAGCCGCCGGCCCAGGTCGACGGGGCGGTCATGGCCGTACAGCTTCCACTCGAACTCGAGCCCGAGCCCGTCGAAGTGGGCGATCTGCGCGGCGATCGCCGCGTCGGCCGTCGTCGCGTCCAGCGCCGACCACACGACGCCGTTCCAGCCCTGGCCGGACGACACCTGGCGGACGACGGGACCGGCCCGCTCGACCAGGACGTCCGGGCTGTCCGGTCGCGCGCCCTCGCGCAGATCACGGTCGAAGAGGGCGAGTACGGCGGCGGCATCCATGCGGTCACCTCAGCACCAACCCGGAGCGGGGGCAAGCGCTTTACCGCGTGATCGGGCCCACGCCCTCGCCGCGCCACCGGTGCCGTCCGTCGGCGACCATGGGGGGACCGGACGGAACCGCGCCTGGAGGAGGACCGCACCATGGTCGTCGAGGACACCGAACTGCCGTACCTGCGCCGCTGCGTCGAGCTGGCCGCCGAGGCGCTGGACGCGGGGGACGAGCCCTTCGGCTCGGTCCTGGTGGGAGCGGACGGCACCGTACTGGCCGAGGACCACAACCGGGTGGCCTCCGGGGACCGCACCCGGCACCCGGAGTTCGAGCTGGCGCGCTGGTCCGCCGCCCACCTGTCCCCGGAGGAACGGGCGGCGGCCACCGTGTACACCTCCGGCGAGCACTGCCCGATGTGCGCCGCCGCGCACGCCTGGGTGGGCCTGGGACGGATCGTGTACGTCGCCTCGTCGGAGCAACTGAGCGGCTGGCTGGCCGAGTTGGGGGTGCCCCCGGCGCCGGTGCGGCCGCTCCCCGTGCGGGAGGTGGCACCGGGGGTGACCGTCGAGGGGCCGGTCCCGGGGCTGACGGAGGACATCCGCGCCCTCCACCTGCGGTTCCACGGGCGCGCCGGCGGAGCAGGTCGCGCGGTTCCCGTGACACGAGGGGGTCCGTCTGACGGTGGCCGCCCATCCGCCGGCCCCCCGTGACCGGGCGGACTTCCGTGCTCAGCTCACGGCGCCGCACACGGGTCCGGACTTCGTCACGGCGGTGTTCGCCCCTCACCCGAGAGCCGGCCGTCACCCGCGTCGACGCCGACCCGACGCTCCCGGACCACGGCGGCTCGGGCAGGGTGCCACCGGCGGGACGGGCCGGCCGACCGAGCTCCAGGGTGGTCACACCGAACACCCGTTCATGAGCGTGGGGCCCGGACCGGGCCGGTGTCCATGCGGGCCGTCTCGAAGGACGGGGTGAGGCCGGCCGACGTGATGTTGACGCGGACGGCGGCACCTCAGGCGTACACATGTTCGTATGCGGTGACGCACCGAAGGCCCCACCTCTCGTGTCCAGCGGGTGGGGCCTTCGCGCGATGCCTGACGACGGGGTCAGCGCACCGCCTGGGTACGGGACCGCCGATAGAGGACGGCACCGCCCAGGACGAGCGCCGCGGCGCCCGCGGCGAGCGGGGCGGTCGCGTCCGCGCCCGTGTGGGCGAGGACGGCTCCGGCCTCGTGCGGAACGTGCGCGGGCGGCATCGACCGCGGCTTGGGCGCCCTCGGCTTCACCGACGGCTCGGGGGCCGGAAGCGTGGTGGTGGGCGTCTCCTCGCCGGAGACGTTCGCCGACTCGTTCTCGATCGCGGCGTTGCCGACACCGATCACGTTCACGCTGTTGCCCGTGACGTTGACCGGCACGTGCACCGGCAGATCGACGACGTTGCCGGACCCGATACCGCCGGACTCCGTGGCGACGCCCTCCGCCTTCGCCCCGCTCACGGAGGACGCGGCGGACTTGGTGTCCTCCTTCTTCTTCTTGCTCTTCGCACCCGCGTCCTCGTTGACGCAGATGTTGCCCACGGTGGGGTTCAGCAGTCCCACCACGTTCACGGTGTTCCCGCACACGTTCACCGGCACGTGCACCGGAACCTGGACGGTGTTCCCGGAGAGCACCCCGGGCGAGTCGGCCGCGGCACCGTCCGCCGCGGAGTCGGCGTAAGCCGGGAACGTCACGGCCATCGCGCCCGAGGCGGCAGCGATGGCGATCACACCGTTTCGGGTAACCCGTCTCATAGGGTCCCTGCCTTCCAGACATGGTCACGAGCACTCGCCCGCATCGGATAAAACGCGAGCGATCCATCCGAGTTATGGCTTATCAGCCGTTCACCCCATCGAGTGCCGGGTTGTCGAACTAGGGGTAAAAAGTCCGATCACTGCATATGTCGCCCGGTCGGCCGCGGTCCCTGTCCGCCGTTCGTGCGGAGGCGTGCCTTCCGGGTGCCGCTTATCGTGAGCCGAGGACGCCGCTTCCCGGCCCGCGACGGGCGTCCCTGGAGGCTTCGATGCCGGCAAAGCTGTCGATGCGCCCCACGCTGTGGCGCAGCGCCGCCGTCACCTGCGCGGTCGGGCTGGCCGTGATCGGCACCGGCCTGCCGACGGGCATGCCGTCCGACCCCGGCGTGTCCCGCTTCTACGACCAGAAGGTGGCCTGGGGCAAGTGCCCGGGCGAGGGCATGCCCAAGGACATGCAGTGCGGCAAGGTCACCGTGCCGCTCGACTACGGACACCCCCGCGCCGGGACACTCGAACTGGCGCTCGCCCGTTATCGGGCGACGGGCGACCGCAAGGGCTCGGTGCTGGTCAACTTCGGCGGGCCGGGCGGCGCGGGTGTGCCCGAGTTCGCGCGCGCGGGCAAGGAGTTCATGAGCCTCACGGACGACTACGACATCGTGACGTTCGATCCACGCGGGGTCGGCCGCTCCTCACCGGTCAGCTGCGGGGACGGCAAGGAGCAGATCCACCTCCCGGACGACCCGGCGGAGGTCCGGCGCGATCCGCAGGCCGTCCTCGCCGGGCTCCGCAAGGCGGCCGCCGCCTGCGCCCGGCACTCGGGCCCGGTCCTGCCGCGCATAGGCACCGTCGACGCCTCGCGCGACCTGGACGTGATGCGCGCGGCGCTCGGCGACAAGAAGCTCAACTACCTCGGGTTCTCCTACGGGACCCGGCTCGGCGCGGTGTACGCCGCCCAGTTCCCGGACAAGGTCGGCCGGTTGGTGCTCGACGGCGTGGACACCCTCACGGAGCCGCTGACCGAGCAGGGAGTGGCGGGCGCCGAGGGGCAGCAGAAGGCGCTGGACGAGTTCACCGACTGGTGCGCCGAGGACGTCGCATGCCCGTTCGGGCAGGACGCGCGCCAGGCCCGCAGGTACATCGTCATGCTCGTCGACTCGCTGGACAAGGACCCGGTGCTCTCGGCCTTCGACGAGCCGTTCACCGGGCAGGACCTGGTCGCCGCGATCAGCGGCGCCCTGTACAGCAAGGAGCTGTGGCCCTCCCTGGAGCGCGCGCTGGCCACGCTGGTCGAGGACGGCAGCACCCACGCCGTCGAGGCGTTCACCGGCGGCGTGGGCTCCCCCGCGCGGCGGCCGAAGGCCGGCGACCGCGACGGCGACCTGGTCGACCCGGAGGACGTCCCGCTCGACAATCCCGCCGCGGCCATGATGGCGATCAACTGCGCCGACGACCCCGACCGCCCCACCGACCGGCAGATCATCGACGGTCTGGACCGACTGCGCGCCCGGTACGAGGAGGCCTCACCGGTCTTCGGCCGGCACCGGCTGACCGAGGTGCTGATGTGCTACGGCCGCCCCGCCGGCACGGACTTCGTCCGCGAGGACGTCAAGGACCTGGACACGCCGAAGATGCTGCTGGTCGGCACCCGCGGCGACCCGGCGACGCCGTACCGCTGGACCACGGAGACGGCGCGGCGGCTCGGCTCCTCCGCCGTGGTGCTGGACAACAAGGGCAGCGGGCACACCGGTTACGCCTCCTCCAAGTGCGTGCACGGCAAGGTCGACGCGTTCCTGCTGTACGGCACGCTGCCGCCCGACGGCAGTTCGTGCGCGCCTGACGAGGAGCGGCAGTAGTCCCCCGACCGGGTGAGGGACGACCCCGAATGCCCGAAGGGCGAATCGGTCCTATCGTCTTCTTATGGAGCACGCACTGAGTCCCAGGACCCTGTCCGAGCTGCGGCGCCCCCGCCCCTACCCGGCCGTGTCCGTGCTGACGCCCACCCATCGCCGCGAGCCCTACCGGACCCAGGACCAGGTCAGGTTGCGCAATGTCGTGGCCGAGGCCAAGAAGCGGCTGGAGAGCGATCCGTCGGTCACGCGGGAGCGCCGGGCGGAGGTCGAGAGGGAGCTCGACCAGGCCCTCGCCGAGGTGGACCTCGCCTCCGCCGAGGACGGCCTGGTGATCTTCGCGGCCCCCGGCGAGCACCAGGTGTGGTCGCTCGCCCGGACCGTGCCCGAGCGCGTGGTGCTCTCGGACACGTTCCTCACCCGCACCCTCGTGTCCGCACAGGCGGCCGAACGGCCGTACTGGGTCTGCTCGGTCGCCGCCGACCGCGCCACCCTGTGGACCGGCACCCTGGACCGCATCACCGAGGCCAGGACCGGGGGCTTCCCCCTCACCCGGCGTCCGCAGAACTTCGACGCCGAACGCCGCGAGCAGATCGGCGACACGCCGAGCACCTTCCGCGACGAGGACACCCGGCACTTCCTCAAGGAGGTCGACTCCGCGCTCAGCGCCGTCGTACGGCGCCATCCCCGGCGCCTGTACGTCACCGGCGAAGCGGGGGCGATGTCCCTGCTCGACGAGATCGGCGGCGCCGCCAAGCTCGCCGTGCACATCCCGCACGGCGGTCTGGCGCACGGCACGCGCGACGCGGTGTGGCAGGCGGTCGGGCCGCGGATCACCGCCGACATCCGGGAGAGCACCGACGAGGTGATGCGTGAACTCGTCGCGGCCCGGGGGCGCAGGGCGTACGCGGCCGGTGTCGACGAGGTCTGGCGCAGCGCCCGGGAGGGAAGGGTGCGCCTGCTGGCCGTCGAGGAGGACTTCCGTATGACGGTGCGCGGCGACGAGGGCGACCATCTGATCCCGGCGGCGAGCGGCGAACTCGACGCCCGCGAGGACATCGTGGACGAGATCGTCGAGCAGTGCCTGGAGACCGGCGCCGACGTCCGGTTCGTGCCGGACGGCACCCTGGACGACGCCGAGCGGATCGCGGCCGTGCTGCGCTACTGACGAGGGGCGAGGAGAAGGTACGGCGGCGGTCGGCCCCCTCGTCGTGCCGCCCTTCGGTCACACGCCGTCGAAGAGCGCGCTCAGGCCGCGTTCCACGGCCTCGCCCAGGTCCTCCTCGCCCGGCGCGACCACGGCGCACGTCCGCAGCAGGAAACGTTCGAGGGCGGGCGTGTCGAACTGGAGCAGCGCCATGCCGTGCGGGGAGTGCAGTTCGACGACCGTGCGTTCGGGGCCGGAGGGCCACACCCGCACGTCGCCGTCCCCGGCCGGCCCGCGCAGGCCGGCGTCCAGCAGTCCACGGGCGAACGTCCAGACGGCGCCCCGGCCGTCGAGGGAGACCTCGCCCGGGAAGTCGAGGTGCACCGCCAGCGGGTCCGTGGACCGGTACCGCAGCGTGGCGGGGACGGGTAGTTCGCGCTCCTCGCCGGTGATCAGGCGGGCGTGGGCGGGCTGCTCCAGGGCGATCTCCATGGACACTCTCCCCGTGTGTCGGCGGCGGTGATTTTTGCGGCTTGCTTCTAGGACCCCGCAATCACCTTTCGCATGACACCTACGCACGGATTCTTTTTGTGAGCTGTGTCACTTCGACGGTGGCGCGGCCCCTGCGGCATACGGCCACCACCCCGCACCGCTGGAACACCTGGCCGTCGAACATGCGCATGAACATCGCGCGACTACTCCGACGAGCCCGCACATCGCGTACGGCGCATACGCCATGCCGGCGCGGACACGTACACCGTGCGTACCGCATGACCTGTTCCCGAAGACTCTGGCATATGCCAGACGCACGACCGTATCGGGTGTTGCCAAATCCCTTACGGGGCGTCGCGGGCTGTGCGACAGTCGTAACGGTCCCTCCGTCGTCCCTGGTCGTACCGTCCCCTCATCGGAGAGCGTCATGCCGCCCCATGTCTCCGCGGACCACCCCGCCGCACAGCCACCCGGACCCGGTCCGGTCGACGCGCTGATCTCGCAGACGCGACGGCTCAAGGGCGAAGTGGACGCCGTGCGGCGGGACACCCCGAGCGACGCCTCCGGACCCCGCGAGCGCTGGCAGCGCGCCCTGTGCGACCTCGCCCTGCACCAACTCGACGACCTGGACGCGCATCTGGCCCAGCTGCGGGACGGCCCCGCCCCGGCGCCCCGGTCCGACGCGGTGCTCAGCCGGGTCGGCAGCGCCGAGTGGAATCTGCTGACGGACGAGGCGAGCTGGTCCGGCGAGCTGTACCAGATCCTCGGCCGGGACCCGGCCGCGCCACCGCTGACGCTCGACGAACTGCCGTCCCTGGTGCACGACGAGGACCGGCGCCGGCTCACCACGATGGTCACCGCCTGCCTCATCGACGCCCAGCCGATCGACGGGGAGTTCCGGATCGTCCGGCCCGACGGGCAGGCGCGGACCGTGCACATGATGGGCGAGCCCGTACTCGACGCCGACGGCGCCGCGGCCTCCATGTGGGCCGTGCTGCGGGACGTCAGCGAGGTCCGCCGCCGCCGGCACACGGTCGGAGAGATCCGTGACGCGCTCCCCGGGACACGGCGTCCCGCGCCGGGAGAGCACCGGCTCGCGGCCGAGGTGCGGGAGGCGGTGCTGCCGCCGTGGCGGGCCTCCCTGCGCCCGGCCCGGCAGGACCCCGGCACGCTGGACGTCGCGGCGCACCGGCTGTCGTCACCGGCGAGCACACCGATCGGGGTCAACTGGTACGACTCCCTCGAACTGCCGGACGGTGCGGCGGTGTTGAGCGTCGGCGACCTCACCGGTCACGATGTTGCCGCGGCCTCGGGCACGGCGGCGCTGCTGGGCGCCGTACGCGGCATGGCGATGGCCGGGACCCAGCCTGGACAACTGCTGTCCTGGCTGGGCCACCTGCTCGACGCCACCGCCCAGCCGGCCCTCGGCAGCGCCGTGTGCTGCCGCTACCGGCCCGACACCCGCACGCTCACCTGGGCGAGGGCCGGACACCCCGCCCCGCTGCTGTTCCGCGGCGGGACCGGGCGCAGGCTGGACTCCCCCTGCGGCCCCCTGCTGGGGGCGATGCCGGGCGCCGGCTACGGCGACGTCGAGGAGACCCTCCAGGCGGGCGACCTGATCCTGCTGCACTCCGACGGACTGCTGTCCGGGAACGGCGACATGGACTCCTCGCGCCGGCTCCTCGACCTCGCCCCCCGCTTCGTCGAGGCGGGCACCGCACAGGACTGCGTACGGCTGGTCGCCGAGGAGTTCGGTGAAAGGGAGCACAAGGGCGACGCCTGTGTGCTCGTGGCCAGGGTGACGGCCTAGCCGTCACGGAGACGGACCGCGCGTACCGGGCGCGGGTCCCCGCTATGCCTGGGCGCTGGTGCCGCCCTGCGGCTTCCTCGCCTTGGGCAGCGCCACCCGGATCTCCTCCCGCAGCTCATGGATCTTCGGGTAGCTGGAGTACTCGGCGGTGAGCCGGTACATCTGCCGGAGCCGGTCCCAGGTGCGGCCGGAGGAGTTGGAGCCCATCGACATGAGCGCCAACCGGGCGTAGCGGTCGGCCTGTTCGGGGTCGTCCGCGATGAAGCAGGCGGACGCCATGGACAGATGGTCGAAGATCTTCGACCGCTCCCGGCCGTCGACGCGCAGGGCCAGGGCCTTCTCCGCGAAGTGCTGGGCGTGGGCGGCCGCGCCCGGCTCGAACTCGGCCAGGGTGCGGTAGGCCAGGGCCTGCATGCCGTACAGATCCTCGTCCTTGAAGGTCTGCATCCAGCTCGGCGGCGGTACGTCGCTCTTGTCGGAGACGAAGAGGTCCTCGGCCTGTCCCAGGGTGCGGCGCATGGCCTGGCCCTTGCCCATGGACGCCTGGGCCCAGGCCTCGATGGTGTGGAACATGGCCCTGGTGCGTGGCAGGACCTCGTCGCCCGAGCCGGACTGGGCGAGCTTCATCAGGTCGAGCGCGTCGTCGGGCCGGCCGAGGTGCACCATCTGGCGCGCCGCCCGGGAGAGGGCCTCCCCGGCACGGGGCCGGTCGCCGCCCTCGCGAGCCGCGTGGGCGGCGATGACGAAGTACTTCTGGGCCGTGGGCTCCAGGCCGACGTCGTGGGACATCCAGCCCGCGAGCACGGCGAGGTTGGCGGCGACGCCCCACAGGCGCCGCTGGAGATGGTCGGGGTGACGGTAGGCGAGCATGCCGCCCACCTCGTTCAACTGGCCCACCACGGCCTTGCGCTGGAGTCCGCCGCCACGGGCGGCGTCCCAGGCCCGGAACACCTCGACCGAGCGTTCCAGCTCCTCGATCTCCTGAGCTCCGATGGGGGCGGCCTCGTAACGGTCGAACCCGGCGGGGTCGGCGTGCAAGGGGTCGTCGAACTGGGGGGCGTCGGCCCTGAGGGCCGGGTCGGTGCGCAGCCAGTCGTGCATGGCGCTGCTGAGTGCGGATCCCGCGGCGAGCGCGGCACCCGCGCCCACCAAGCCGCGTCGGTTGAGCATGAGGTCCATTCCCGTGAATTCGGTGAGGACCGCGGCGGTTCGCTCGGGCGCCCACGGCACACCGTCGGGATGCTCCACGCTCCCGGCGTCCTGCCGTCTCCCCGCACGCCCGTGCCGGACCAGACCGAGGTCCTCGATGGTCACGACACGGCCGAGACGCTCGGTGAACAGGGCCGCCAGCACCCGCGGCACCGGATCGCGCGGGATCTCTCCCATGTCGATCCACCGCCGCACCCGTGAGGTGTCGGTCGCCAGCTGGGGGTGGCCCATGGCCGCCGCCTGCCGGTTGACCAGCCTCGCGAGTTCGCCCTTGGACCAGCCGGCCAGGCCGAACAGATCCGACAGACGGGTGTTGGGTTCTCCGCTCACGTCAAGCCCCCAGGTTCTCGGCTGAGTTGACAGTAGCCCGGTGGGAGGTGCCCCGGGACTATTCGCCAGGGTTCGCCAGGGTGCGCCAGATGGTGTGCCAGTGGCCGCCGGGTGTCAGGTAGGAACGCGCCACCCCGACCCGGTCGCCGGGGGACATTCCCCAGGGTGTATCCGGGCCGCCGGGTCGGGTGGCGCACTGACGTCGCAGGCACACGAAGGGATCTGTCTCTCCCATGTACGCAGCATCGTCCTCCGTGTCCGCTCCGCCCCGGCCGCTGCGTGCCCGCCCGGCTGGTGGCGGTCCCTACCTCGACCCCGCGCGTCCGGCGCCCGCCCCCGGGCTCGGCGCCGGCCGGCCGCGCCGCCCCGCGGGGCTCGGCACCCAACCGCTCAGCGGGAGACTCGACTTGTCCGGTCCCCAGGGCGCCCAGCTGCGCGCGGCGATCGCGTCGGTGCACCGCATCTGTCCGGAGTTCGCGCCGGTGCAGGTGCTGCGCCGCAGCGGACGGTCCGTGCTCCTGGTCGGCACGACCGGTCGCAGCACGGCGGTCGCCAAGTGCTTACTCGACCAGTCCCCCGCGTGGGCGGAGCGGATCCGGCACGAAATAGCGGCCTACCGCTCGTTCGTCCGGCATCGGCCCCCGGTGCGGGTGCCGAGACTGATCGCGGCGGATCCGGACAACGGCACCCTGGTGATCGAGCGGATGCCGGGCCGGGTGGCGGCACTCCAGCGACACCCGGTGGAGGCGCCGCCGCGGGCCGATATCAGAGCGGCGCTCGGCGCGATCTGCCGGCTCAACGCGTGGCGGCCGCCCGCGGGAACGTTCGACGCGCCGCTGGACTACGCGACCCGCATCTCCCGGTACCACGACCTGGGCCTGCTCACCGACCGGGACATGGGTGACCTGCAGAAGCTCCTGCACGGCATCGCGGCCTCCGCGGGCCGGCAGGGCATGGGCCAGTTCTGCCACGGCGACGCACTGCTCTCGAACATCCTGCTCTCACCGGCCGGTCCAGTGCTGGTGGACTGGGAGCACGCGGGCTGGTACCTGCCAGGCTACGACCTGGCGACGCTGTGGTCGGTGCTCGGGGACGCGCCGGTGGCCCGGCGGCAGATCAGCCAGATCGCCCAGTCGGCGGGCCCGGCCTCCCGGGACGCCTTCCTGGTCAATCTGATGCTCGTCCTGACCCGTGAGATCCGCACCTACGAGATGGCTGTGCAGCGCTCGATGCACGACCCGGCCCCGACGGCACCGGGAACGGCCCACCAAGGTGCCGCGCCGTCCGGCGAGGAACAGCGGCTGCTGCTACGGCGGCTGCACGACGACTGCCAGCTGGCCCGCCGGGCCGTGCGTGCGGCGGTCGGCACTCGCTGACGGGGACGACGGCCCGCGGCGCGCCCTGGAGACAGAGGCGTTCCGCGGGCTTTCGTACGCCCGGTCATTGGGGTAGGCCACTGACGCCCCGCAGGCCCGGCCACCGCCCCCGCGAAACTCCCGGGAACGCGCGGTTGACATGGGTATTCGCCCAGCCCTTGGCATGATTGACGGATCGTCGGACAGCGGGTACCACTGACCACGCCCGGCCCGCACGGCTCACCGCGCACGACCGTCCCAGGAGGCTGCATTGCGAGGATCCGTCACCGCCGTCGCCGCCGCGGCCCTGTTGGTGCCCCTGCTCGGCGCCGCCCCGTCCGGAGTCCGCGCCGACTCCGGCGACCGGCTCCAGTCGGCGTTCACCGCGGCCGCCGCCGAGTACCACGTGCCGTCGAGCGTCCTGCTCGGCGTCTCCTACCTCCAGTCCCGCTGGGACGCGCACAGCGGCGCGCCCAGCGTGTCCGGTGGCTACGGCCCGATGCACCTGACCGACGCACGCGCGGCGCTGGCCGGCGCGCCGGCGCACCACAGCGAGGGCACCGAGGACCCGCGCGGCGACAGCGCCCGCCCCGCGCCACCGCCCGTGGCGAAGGCTCTGAAGACCTCCGAGATCCCGGCCCGCCTCAGGACGCTGCCGAGGGCGGCGGAGCTGACCGGGCTGAGCCCCGAGCTGCTGCGCGGCGACCCGGCCGCCAATGTGGCGGGCGGCGCCGCGCTGCTCGCGGCCGCGCAGCGGGAGCTGGGCGAGCCGCTGAGCTCCGATCCGGCCGACTGGTACGGGGCGGTGGCCCGGTTCTCCGGTGCCGACGACATGGCGACGGCCACGACGTACGCGAACGACGTCTTCGAGGTGCTGCGCACCGGTCAGGAGCGGCGCACCGACGACGGGCAGCGGGTGTCGCTGGCCGCGCGACCCGGCCTCGCCCCCGACCCCTCCCAGCTGCGGCACGCGGGGCTGCGCAGGGCCCGGGCCGCGGACACGGAGTGCCCGGCCACGGTGTCCTGCGAGTGGATCCCGGCACCGTACGAGCAGTTCGGGGACGGTGACTACGGCAACCACGACCTGGGGAACCGCCCGGCGGACCAGAAGATCGAGTACATCGTCGTCCATGACACCGAGGGCGCCTGGGAGGGCGTCCTGGACATGGTGCAGGACCCGACCTACGTGTCCTGGCAGTACACCCTGCGGTCCACCGACGGGCACATCGCCCAGCATGTGAAGGCCGAGGACGTGGCCTGGCACGCGGGGAACTGGTACGTCAACGCCAAGTCCATCGGCCTGGAGCACGAGGGCTTCCTGACCCGCCCGGACTCCTGGTACACGGAGGCGATGTACCGCTCCTCGGCCCGGCTGGTGGCCTATCTCGCCAAGCGGTACGGCATCCCGCTGGACCGGCAGCACATCCTCGGGCACGACACCGTGCCGGGGCCGACGACGTCGACGATCGGCGGGATGCACACCGACCCCGGCCCGTACTGGGACTGGCGCCACTACTTCGAGCTGCTCGGCCGGCCCCTGGCGCCGACCGCCGGCGCCAAGGGCGGGCTGGTGACGATCCGCCCCGACTACGCCACGAACCGGCCCGAGTTCACGGGCTGCGCGACGGCGGGCGAGCGCTGCGCCGATCACGGTTCCAGCGCGGTGCGACTGTACTCCGGACCCGGCGAGTCGTACCCGCTCATCAAGGACATCGGTCTGGGGACCACTCCGACCAAGGGCGTCAACGACCTGTCCTCGCGGGTGTCGACCGGGCAGCAGTTCGCGGTGGCCGGCCAGGACGGCGACTGGACGGCGATCTGGTACCTGGGGCAGAAGGCGTGGTTCAGGAACCCGGCGAAGGCCCCGGCGGCCGTGCACGCGGTCGGTGACGTGGTCACTCCGAAGGACGGTGCGCAGAGCGTGCCGGTGTACGGCCGCGCCTACCCCGAGGCGTCCGCGTACCCGGCGGACGTGCCCGCGCAGGCGGTGTCGCCGCTGCCGTACACCCTGCCGGCCGGCCAGCGGTACGTGGTGGGCGGCGAGGTGCCGGGCGAGTACTACTACGCGGTGACCTTCGACGAGGGCTCGCACCGGGTGGTGCGGGGCAAGGACCTGTACTACGAGATCCAGTACGGGCACCGGGTGGCGTTCGTCCGGGCGGCCGACGTGAAGGTGGTGCGGTCGGGCAGCTGACGGGCCGCCCCCGCCGGGCTCAGCTCTGCTGGAAGAGCTCGGCGGGCAGCGGCTTCAGCAGCGCGTACAGGTCGTCGGTGATGGGGCGGTCCCAGGCGGCGATGGTCACCAGGACGTTGTCGCTGCGGTCGAACTGCACGCAGGAGATCCGGCTCTCGGAGAGCTTGAGCCGGCGCACGATCAGCAGGTTGTCGCCCTGCATCACGGGCACGTCCTCGCTGCCGACGACGGTGACCTCCTCCTCGTTCTCCAGGGCCAGCAGGAGCTGCCCCACCTCGAACGGGATCTCGCCCTCATCGGTCTCACGGGCCGGGGAGCCCTCCGGCAGATTGCCGATGATCATGGCGGGGCCGCGGCCGCCGAAGAGGTCGTACCGCAGGAAGACACCCTGGCAGCTGCCGTCGGGGGCGGGCAGCAGCCCGGCGCCGAGGTTCCCGGGCCAGTCGCCCGGGTCCATGGCCAGTACGTCGAAGTCGGGCCCGGCGGGCGTGGCGCTGCGGCGGCGGAGGAACGACATGCCGCCATGGTACGTGGCCGGGCCTGTTCCACGTCGTGCGGGCAGGGCGTGCGGGACACCGCTCCCCTGGTCGGCGACCCGTCCGGGGACGGGGTGGCTCACTCCTCCGCGGGGGCGGGCGGCACCACCGCCACCGGGCTGGCGGCGTGCAGCATGACGGCCTGGGTGACCGAGCCCATCATGCGGGCCGGGGCCAGCAGCCGGCGGCGGTGCCGGCCGACGACGACGAGGGTCGCGTCCCGGCTGGCGGCGACGAGCAGACCGGCCGCGTCGCCGGGGGCCACGGCCGCCTCGGCGCGCACCTCCGGGTGGCGGGCCCGGTGCGGGGCGAGGAAGCCCTCGGCGAGGCTGCGGGTCTCCGCCTCGACGGCGTCCTGGTCCTCGTCCGGGGGCAAGATCTGGGCGGTGGCCGTCGTCCACAGGTGCAGCGGCCAGGTGTAGGCGGCGACGGCCTGGAGCCGGGCGCCGCGCCGGGCGGCCTCGGCGAAGGCGAAGGACAGCGTGGCCTCGTCGGGGCTGTCGACCTGGAGGCCGACGACGACGCGCGGCCCCGGCTCGACGGGCACACCGCCCTCGTGGACCCGGCGTCCCGGCTTGGGCACCACGACGACCGGGCACTCGGCGTCGCGGGCGGCGGCCAGGCCGGTGGAGCCGAGCAGGAGGCTGGCGAAACCGCCGCGGCCCCGGGAGCCGAGCACCAGCAGCTGGGCGACCGAGCCGAGCGCGGACAGCGTCCCGACGGCGCCCTCCAGGGCGTGGAACGCGATCGGCGGCCTCTCCTCCCGGTCCTCCAGGTAGCGGCGCACCAGGTCCAGGACCGCGTCGTCCTCCGGTTCGGGTCGGCCGACGGGCAGGGCGTCGGGCCTGGCCCAGGCGGGGTACTGCTGGACGTGGACCACGCTCAGCGGCGCCTCGCGCGTGAGCGCTGCCTCCAACGCCCAGTCCAGGGCGACCAGGCTGTCGTCCGAACCGTCGACCGCCGCGATGACCGGCAGGGTGCTCATGGGTTCCTCACCTCCGGAGTACGACCTTCACGCCCCGGGGCCAGCCTGGCGCAGGCATCGGCCGGGGCGCGTCGTCCAGGTCGCGTGTCCGGAAAAACGGGGTGCGACACCCCCGGAACGGCTCCGAAGGGCCGCCGGACCGCCCCCGCTCAGGTCAGGTCGAACTCGCCTTCCCTGGCGCCCGACACGAACGCGCCCCATTCGGCCGGGGTGAAGATCAGGGAGGGGCTCTCCGGCCGGTCGCCGTTGCGCATCGCGATGAAGCCCTCGACGAAGGCGATCTGGACATCGCCGAGGCCACGGCTGCTCGAGTGCCAGTCGGCCTTGGTGAGGTCCAGCTCCGGCTTGTCCCAGCCCGCGAGCGGCGACTGCTGCTGGATGGTGCTCTCGGCCACGTCCGTGCTCCTCCCGGTTCGTCGTCCGCGGCCAGCCTAGCGACCGGCTCCTGACGCCAACAGGGCACGTGAGGGGGACCTTTGTGCCAACGGTTGCCGTCGGCGCGCGGGGGTGCCGCTCACGCGTCGGGCGGGGCGGAACCCACGAGCCACATCGCGAAGAACTGCGAGCCTCCGCCGTAGGCGTGCCCGACCACCCGGCGGGCCCCGTCCACCTGGTGTTCCCCGGCCTGCCCGCGGACCTGGAGGGCCGCCTCGGCGAAGCGGATCATGCCGGACGCGCCGATCGGATTGGTGGACAGGACACCGCCCGACATGTTGACGGGCAGGTCGCCGTCGAGTTCGGTGACCCCGGCCTCGGTGAGCTTCCAGCCCTCGCCCTCGGCGGCGAAGCCGAGGTTCTCCAGCCACATCGGCTCGTACCAGGAGAACGGCACGTACATCTCGACGGCGTCGATGTCGCGGCGGGGGTCGGTGACACCGGCCTGCCGGTACACGTCGGCCGCGCAGTCGCGGCCGGCCCGGGGCGAGACGAAGTCCTTCCCGGCGAACAGGGTGGGCTCGCTGCGCATCGCGCCGCCGTGCAGCCAGGCGGCCGGCCGGGGCGAGCGGGCCGCGCCGGCCCGGTCGGTGAGGACCATCGCGCAGGCGCCGTCGGAGGAGGGGCAGGTCTCCGAGTAGCGGATCGGGTCCCACAGCATCGGCGACGCCTGGACCTTCTCCAGGGTGATGTCGTGCTCGTGGAGGTGGGCGTAGGGGTTCCTCAGCGCGTTGCGCCGGTCCTTGTAGGCGACGAGCGAGCCGATCACGTCGGGTGCGCCGCTGCGCCGCATGTAGGCCCGCACGTGGGGCGCGAAGAAGCCGCCGGCGCCGGCCAGCAGCGGCTGCTGGAAGGGGATCGGCAGGGACAGTCCCCACATCGCGTTGGACTCGGACTGCTTCTCGAAGGCGAGGGTGAGCACGGTGCGGTGGACGCGGGCGGCCACCTGGGTGGCGGCGACGAGGGCCGTGGACCCGCCGACGGACCCGGCGGTGTGCACCCGGAGCAGGGGCTTGCCGACCGCGCCGAGCGCGTCGGCGAGGTACAGCTCGGGCATCATCACGCCCTCGAAGAAGTCGGGGGCCTTGCCGATGACCACGGCGTCGAGGTCGGCCCAGGTCAACTCGGCGTCGTCGAGGGCGCGTCGGGCGGCCTCCCGGACGAGGCCGGCGATCGAGACGTCCCGGCGGGCCGCCACGTGCTTGGTCTGGCCGACACCGACCACGGCCACGGGTTCCTTGCTCATCGCGGATCCCCTTCGAGTACGGCGACCAGGTTCTGCTGCAGGCACGGGCCGGACGTGGCGTGCGCGAGCGCGCGGTCGGACGCGCCGCGGTGGACGCGGGCGGCGGCCTCGCCGATGCGGATGAGCCCGGCGGCCATGACGGGGTTGGCGGCGAGGGCGCCCCCGGAGGGGTTGACGCGGACGCCGTCGCCGAGCCGCAGCGCCTTGCGCAGGACGATCTCCTGCGAGGTGAACGGCGCGTGCAGTTCGGCCGTGTCGACGGGCCGTTCGAAGGCTCCCGCGCGTTCGGCGGCGAGCCGGGTGGAGGGCGAGTCGGTCAGGTCCCGTACGCCCAGGCCGTGTGCCTCGACGCGGTGGTCGATGCCGCGGATCCAGGCGGGGCGTGCGGTCAGGGCGCGGGCCCGCTCCCCCGCCGCGAGGATCACGGCGGCGGCGCCGTCGCCGACGGGCGGGCAGTCGCCCCTGCGCAAGGGCCGTACGACGTGCTCGCCGTGCGGGACGGGGCCGCGCAGTTGGGCGTGCGGGTTGCCCGCGGCGTTCTCCCGGTCGCGGGCGGCGACGGCGGCGAGAGCGGGTTCGTCCGCCTCACCCGCGTCGATCAGCGCCTGCGCCTGGAGGGCGGCCAGGGCGACGGAGTCCGGCCAGAGTGGGGCGACGTAGTAGGGGTCGAGCTGGCGGGTGAGGACGTCGCGCAGGGAGCCCGCGGAGGACGTGCCGTAGGCGTAGACGAGGGCGGTGTCGGCGTCGCCCGCGAGCAGCTTGGTCCAGGCTTCGTACAGGGCCCAGGCGCCGTCCATCTCGACGTGCGATTCGGAGATCGGGGGCCAGGCGCCGACGCCGTCGAGGGCGAGGGTGAAGGAGAAGGCGCGGCCGGCCAGGTAGTCGCTGGAGCCGGAGCAGACGAAGTCGAGGTCGGCGGTGCGCAGTCCGGTCCGCGCGAGCACGTCGTGCAGGACGGGCATCAGCATCTCGACCTCGGAGAGCCCCTCGCTGGTGCGCCGGTGGTCGGTCTGGGCGAAGGCGACGACGGCGATCTCGCGGTTCACAGCAGCTCCCGGTAGGTGTCGTAGTCCGCGTCGGGCTCGCCCGTGGGCCGGTAGTGGTCGGGGTGGCGCGCGCCGTCGGTCCACACGGGTTCGACGCGCAGCCCCATGCGCACCTGGTCGTAGGGGATGCCGCCGATCCGGCCGTGCAGCGCGAGATCGGCGCCGTCCAGGGCGATGTGGGCGTAGACGTACGGCACCTCGATGTCGAGGTTCCGCGCCTTGATGTTGACGACGCAGAACGTGGTGACGGTGCCGCGGGGGCCGACCTCGACCTGTTCGGACGTGGCGACGCCGCAGGTGGGGCAGGCACCCCTGGGCGGGACGTACACCTTGCGGCAGGAAGGGCAGCGTTCGCCGACGGTGCGCCGCTCGGCGAGGGCGTCGAGGTGGGCGGTCTGGGCGCGGCCGGGCGTGTACGTGTAGTCGAGTCGGGCGGGGGCGACGATGCCGGTCACCGGGTCCGCGAAGTCGCCGTGGTGGCCGCCCGGTCCGCCGGCCTCGCCGTCGTACGGTTCGAAGCAGGCGATGTCGGTGATGGCGCCGGAGCGTTCCCCGGCCCAGCGGACGCGGACCCGCATGCCGGTGCGCACGGCGTCGGGGCCGGGGGCGTCGAGGGCGTGCAGGAGCGCGGTGTCGGCGCCGTCGAGGCGGACGAGCACCCAGGCGAAGGGGGTGCGCAGGGGCTGGCCGCGGCGCGGGGCGTGGTTCCAGGCCCAGGTGGTGACCGTGCCGGTGGGGGCGACCTCGACGAGGTCGCGGATCTCCTCGGCCGTGACGGGGTCGTACTCGACGGGAGGTACGAGGGTGCGGCCGTCCGTCGTGCGCACGCCGAGGACGACGCGTTCGCGCAGGCCGGTGAGGAAGGCGCTCTGCACGGGTCCGAGGGAACGGGTGAAGGGGAACTCGACGACCAGGGGGGCTTTCAGGACGTCCGGCACGGTGGCTCCCTCACTAGGCGCGTTTGTAGACGGGTGGCCGCTTCTCCGCGAAGGCGCGGGCGCCCTCCTTGGCGTCGGCGGTGTCGAACACCGGCCATCCGCGCGTGAGTTCGGCGGCGAGTCCGTCGGTCTCGGTCATCTCGGCCGTCTCGTACACGGACGCCTTCACGGCCTCCACGGCGAGCGGTGCGCAGGCGTTGACGCGGTCGGCGATCTCCAGGGCCTTGTCGAGTGCGGTGCCGTCGGGCACGACGTGCCCGATCAGGCCGATGGCCGCGGCCTCGCGGGCACTGTAGGGCCGTCCGGTGAGCAGCATCTCCAGGGCGTGGGTGCGGGGGATCTGGCGGGGCAGGCGCACGGTGGAGCCGCCGATCGGGAACAGGCCGCGCCGGACCTCGAAGAGCCCGAAGACGGCCGACTCGCCGGCGACCCGGATGTCGGTGCCCTGGAGGATCTCGGTGCCGCCCGCGACGCAGTGCCCCTCGACGGCGGCGATCACCGGTTTGCGTGGCCGGTGGTGGCGCAGCATGGCCTTCCAGTGCAGGTCGGGGTCGGCCTTGAGCCGGTCGCGGTACTCCTCCCCCGCCATGCCGTCACCGGCGAGGGCCTTGAGATCCATGCCGGCGCAGAAGGCGCCGCCCGCGCCGGTCAGCACGACCGAGCGGATCGAGTCGTCGGCGTCGGCCTCGGCCCAGCCGTCGTGGAGGCCGACCAGCATGGGCAGCGAGAGCGCGTTCCTCGCGGCGGGCCGGTCGAGCGTGAGCACCAGGGTGGCGCCTTCGCGCCGCACGGTGAGGTGTTCGGTCCCGCTCATGAGCCCTCTCCCCTCTGCCGGAACGAGAACAGGTTGCAGGAGGCGACGGAGCACTTCAAGGGTTTTCTGACAGTCAGTCAGATTCTTTTGCGCGGAGGCTTCCCACCTGTGCCGCCCTTTGCTCTGATGACCGGCGAACCGTCACGGAGCCAGGCCCCGCCGAGGTCAGGAGGAGCGGTGGAGTACAACCTTGCCGACCTGTTCGAGTCGGTCGTCGACGCCGTCCCGGACCGTGAGGCGCTCGTGTACCTCGACCACCCCGGCTCGGGCGCCGAACGACGGCTGACCTACGCCCAGTTGGACGCGGCCGCCAACCGGATCGGGCACCACCTGATCGACAGCGGCATCCGCCCCGGTGAGCACCTCGGGCTGCACCTGTACAACGGCGTCGAGTACCTGCAGACGGTGCTGGGCTGCCTGAAGGCCCGGATCGTCCCGGTCAACGTCAACTACCGCTACGTCGAGGAGGAACTGGTCTACCTGTACCGGGACGCCGACCTGGTGGCCCTGGTCTTCGACGCCGAGTTCACCGGCCGGGTGGCGGCAGCGCTGCCCGGCGTCCAGGGGCTGCGGCATCTGGTGCGGGTGGGCCGGGCGGATCCGGGCGCCGCGCCGGCGCCGGTCGTGCCGGCGGTGCCGTTCGCCGACGCGGAGGCCGCCGGGTCGCCGAAGCGCGGGTTCCCGGCACGCTCGGGCGACGACCAGTTCGTCATCTACACGGGCGGCACCACGGGGATGCCGAAAGGCGTGATGTGGCGGCAGGAGGACCTGTTCTTCGCCGGTCTCGGCGGCGGCGCGCCGACGGGTGAGCCGGTGCGCAGGCCGCAGGAGCTCGCCGAGCGGGTCACCGCGGGCGGTGACGGCATCACGTTCTTCCCGACGGCCCCGCTGATGCACGGGACCTCCACCCTGACGGCGTTCATCGGCTTCGGCCTCGGCCAGCGCGTGGTGATCCACCGCGGGTTCGTACCGGAGGAGGTGCTGCGCACGATCGAGCGGGAGCGGGTGACGAGCGTGTCGCTGGTCGGCGACGCGATGCTGCGGCCCCTGGTGGACGCGCTCGACGGGCCGCTGAAGGGCACGGACTGCTCGTCCCTGTTCAGCGTGTCGTCCTCCGGCGCGATCCTGTCCGACACCGTGCGCCGCCAGTTCCAGGAACGGGTCCCCGACGCGCTGCTGCTGAACAACTTCGGGTCCTCCGAGTCCGGTTTCAACGGCACGGCGACGGCGGACTCCGGACCCGGGCGCGGTTTCCGCGTCCGGGTCAACTCCCGTACCCGGGTGGTCGACCCCGTGACCCGTGAACCGGTCGGCGCGGGCGAGGTGGGCCGGGTCGCGCAGTGCGGCCATGTGCCGCTCGGCTACTACAACGACCCGGTGAAGACCGCGGAGACGTTCTTCGAGAAGGACGGCGAACGCTGGGTGCTGCTCGGCGACATGGCCACGGTCGACGAGGAGGGCGTCGTCACCGTGCTGGGCCGCGGCTCGCAGTGCATCAACACCGGGGGCGAGAAGGTGTACCCGGAGGAGGTCGAGCAGGCGCTCAAGTCCCACCCCGACGTCTACGACGCCCTGGTGGCCGGGGTACCGGACGCGAGGTGGGGCAACCACGTCGCGGCGGTGGTGCAGTTGCGCGAGGGAGCGCCGCGGCCGTCCCTGGAGGACGTCCAGACGTACTGCCGCACCCATCTCGCCGGTTACAAGATCCCCCGGCAGCTGGTGATCACGGACGCGATACGACGCTCGCCGAGCGGCAAGGCGGACTACCGCTGGGCACGGGACGTGGCGAAGGCCGCCGACCGGAGGGGACGGGCGTAGTCTTTGCCCGCGGTTGACCTGTGTGCCTGAACGGAGGGTGGGGGCGGGCCGTACGCGAGGTAGGCGGTCCCGACCTGCGGGCCCGGTCCGCCGTACCAGCAGGGAAACCGCACGGAAGGACCTACGGGTGTCGCACCTCACGCCCCCTCGCCAGCTGCCGGACGCGGACGCGGACGCCGACGGGAGCCCGGACCCCGACGTGCCGGCGACGGACGAACCCGAGAAGGACTCCGCGCCCGGCGCGCGGGAGCCGGGCGCCCACGTCGCGGACGAGCCCGACGCGCAGGCCCCCTCTCCCGCTCGCGGCGGCTGGTTCGGCTGGCGCCGGCGTTTTCCGCGCACCGCGCGGGGCGTGTGGATCGGTACGACCGTGCTGGCCGCCGTGCTGGTGTTCGCCGTGCTGCTCGTGCCCAACCGGCTCGACCAGATCACCGTCCAGTCGTTCCTCCGCCTCCCCGTCGAAGGCCTCTTCCTCGCGGCGGTCCTGCTCGCCCTGCCGTCGCGGGCGCGGCGGATCACGGCCGCCGTCCTGGGCGTGTTCCTCGGGATGTCGGCCATCCTGAAGTGCCTCGACATGGGCTTCCGGCAGACCCTCGCCCGGCCGTTCGACCTGGTCTTCGACTGGGTGCTGCTCGGCGACGCCGCGGACTTCCTGAAGGACTCGCTCGGCCGCACGGGCGAGATGCTCGCGGTGATCGGGGTCATCGCCCTGGCCGTGGCCGTGCTGGTGCTGAGCGCGCTCGCGATGGTGCGGCTGGGGAACGTGCTGGCCCGCCACCGCCGGATGGCCGCGCGTACCACGCTGGTCCTCGGCGT
Source organism: Streptomyces sp. NPDC056628 (assembly GCF_042792555.1). Classification (NCBI taxonomy): domain Bacteria; kingdom Bacillati; phylum Actinomycetota; class Actinomycetes; order Kitasatosporales; family Streptomycetaceae; genus Streptomyces; species Streptomyces sp. NPDC056628. The sequence continues at coordinate 451,302 of NZ_JBHTWG010000002.1, read as the reverse complement.
CGTGTGGGTCATCTGCTTCACCGTGGGGGTGCAGTCCGGCGGTGTCACGGTGGCCACCAAGGGCTACGCGCAGTACCTGTCGAACCGTGTGCAGTACGTCCGCGACGGCCTCGGTGACGCCGAGGTGTTCAAGAAGCAGCTCACCGTCGACGCCTATGCCAAGACCCCGTCCGACCACCTGCTGGCCGGGCTGCGGGGCAAGGACGTCATGCTCACCTTCGTCGAGAGCTACGGCCGGGTGGCCATCGACGATCCGAAGATGGGACCGGAGGTCAAGGCGACGCTCGAGGCGGGCGACGCCCGGCTGAAGGCCGCGGGCTTCTCCGCGCGCAGCGGCTGGCTCAGGTCTCCGGTGACGGGCGCCGGCAGCTGGCTCGCCCACTCCACGTTCCTGTCGGGCCTGTGGGTGAAGAACCAGCAGCGCTACCGGACCCTGACCACCAGCGACCGCGCCACCCTCACCAGCTACTTCCAGAAGACCGGCGCCTGGCGGACCGTCGGCATCGTCCCCGGCGTCCGCAAGGCCTGGCCGGAGGGCAAGTACTTCGGCCTCGACCACATCTACGACTCCGAGCACCTGGGGTACCACGGCCCCTACTTCAGCTGGTCGCCGGTGCCGGACCAGTTCAGTCTGGAGGCGTTCCAGCGGCTGGAGCACGGCAGGAAGAACCGCGACCCGATCATGGCGGAGATCATCCTGGCCTCCAGCCACAACCCGTGGTCGCCGATCCCCCGCGTGATCGACTGGGACGACCTCGGTGACGGCTCGGTGTTCGACGGGATCGAGAAGGAGGGCACCGACCCGACGCAGGTCTGGAAGAAGCCGGAGCGCGTGCGCACCGAGTACCGCCGTGCCATCGAGTACTCGATCCAGAGCCTCACCGAGTGGGTCGAGCGCTACGGCACCGACGACACGGTGCTGGTCTTCCTCGGCGACCACCAGCCCGTCCCGACGGTCACGGGAGGGAGCACGAGCAGGGACGTGCCGATCACGATCGTCGCCCGGGACCCGAAGGTCCTGGACCGGATCGAGGGATGGAACTGGACGCCGGGTCTCAAGCCCGCCGACGACGCCCCGACCTGGGGCATGGACCGGTTCAGGGACCGTTTCCTGACGGCGTACGGGCCTAAGGCCCGGTGACGGGCCGGCGGCCGTGCGCGGTCTGCCCGGGCACGGGCCGGGCCGGCGCGGCCGGCCCCGCCGGGTTGTCGGCGGCGTCCAGGAAGGCCCTGATCCGCCGGACGAACCACACCGGGTCGTCCAGCCACGGATAGTGCCCGGCGCCGGGCTGCACGGCCGGTTCGGCGTGCGGGAGGGCGGTGGCGGTGCGGCGGGCCAGGTCGGGGCAGGGGCCGCCGTCGGCTCCGCCGGCGAGGACGAGGACCGGGGCCGTCAGGCGGGCCAGGGCGGCACGGGTGGCCGCCGGGTCGTAGGCGCCCTCGGAGAAGTAGATCGCGGCGGCCTCGTCGTTCGACTCGTCCTCGGCGCGGGCGTCGTGCTCCCGGGCGGCGTCGTCCCAGCGGCCGTAGAAGAAGGGGGCGATGGCGGGGTCGAAGTCGCCCTCCCCGGACAGCCACCTCTCGAACAGGGGGTAGGCCTCGGCGAACCAGGGCTCGCCCTCCCGCTGCCGCGCCGCCGCCCGGCGCTCCTCGGCCGTGGCCGGCATGCCCAGGACCCACGGGGTCGTGGTGACCAGCGCCAGCCGTGCCACCTGCTCGGGATGCCGGGCGGCGTACAGCAGGGCGAGGCTGCCGCCCGCGGAGTGGCCGAGCACATCCACGCGGGACAGTCCCAGGTGCTCCCGCACCCGCTCGACGTCGTCCACGAGGCGGTCGCAGCGGTACGTGGCGGGGTCGGCGGGTGTCCCGGAGGCTCCGGTGCCGCGCAGGTCGAGCAGCACGAGGCGCCGGTGAGCGGAGAGTCCGCCCAGGTCGCCGAGGTAGGCGGAGGCCCGCATCGGCCCGCCCGGCAGGACGAGCAGCGGTGCGCCGTCCCCTCGCAGGTGGTAGGCGATCTCGGTGCCGTCGGCGGAGCGCAGGGTGGGCATGGGCCCGATCATGGTGGTGGCACGCGCCCGCCCGCAAGGTCGTTCCGGGCGAACGCGTGCCACGGGCCGTTCCCGGCAGCCGGAATTTCCGCGCGACCCCCTTGCCTGATCACGCACCGCCTGAATTACTGATCCGGAAGACCCAGACCGAATGATCGGTCGTCCGGATCAGCGCGGTTGGCGGGAGATCTCCCTATGACGGATGTGACGGACCCGCGGGACTCGGGGGAACGCCTCGACCTGGAGGGGCTGCGGGCGCTCCAGTTGGAGCGGCTGCGGGCCTCGCTGCGGCACGCGTACGACCATGTGCCCTTCTACCGGGCGTCCTTCGACAAAGCCGGGATACGGCCCGAGGACTGCCGTTCGCTCGCCGACCTGGCCCGGTTCCCGTTCACCACCAAGGCCGACCTGCGCGAGAACTACCCGTACGGGATGTTCGCGGTGCCCCACGACCGCATCCGCCGCCTCCACGCCTCCAGCGGCACCACGGGCCGTCCCACGGTCGTCGGCTACACCGACGGCGATCTCTCCCTGTGGGCGGACATGGTGGCCCGGTCGATCCGGGCGGCGGGCGGGCGGCCCGGCGACAGGGTGCATGTGGCGTACGGCTACGGGCTGTTCACCGGCGGGCTCGGCGCGCACTACGGGGCCGAGCGGCTCGGCTGCACGGTCATTCCCGCGTCCGGCGGCATGACCGCCCGCCAGGTGCAGCTGATCCAGGACCTGGGGCCCGAGATCATCATGGTGACGCCGTCGTACATGCTGACCCTGCTCGACGAGTTCGAGCGGCAGGGCGTCGACCCGCGCGGGACGTCGCTGCGCGTGGGCATCTTCGGGGCCGAGCCGTGGACCGAGCGGATGCGGCACGAGATCGAGGAGCGCTTCGCGATCGACGCGGTCGACATATACGGGCTGTCCGAGGTCATCGGCCCGGGCGTGGCCCAGGAGTGCGTGGAGACCAAGGACGGGCTCCATGTGTGGGAGGACCACTTCTTCCCGGAGATCGTCGACCCGGTCACCGGTGAGCCGCTGCCCGACGGGGAGCAGGGCGAGCTGGTCTTCACCTCGCTCACCAAGGAGGCCATGCCGATCGTCCGGTACCGCACCCGGGACCTGACCCGACTGCTGCCCGGCACGGCCCGGGTCTTCCGGCGGATGGAGAAGATCACCGGGCGCAGCGACGACATGGTGATCCTGCGGGGCGTCAACCTCTTCCCCACCCAGGTCGAGGAGATCGTGCTGCGTACGCCGGGCGTGGCGCCCCACTTCCAGCTGCGGCTGAGCCGGGAGGGCCGGCTGGACGCGCTGACCGTACGGGCCGAGGCCCGCCCCGGCGCCTCTCCGGAGATCCGGGACGCCGCCGCGCGGTCGATCGCGGCGGCCGTGAAGGACGGCATCGGGGTGTCGGTCACCGTGGAGATCGTCGAGCCGGAGTCGCTGGAGCGCTCGGTGGGCAAGATCCGGCGGATCATGGACCTGCGTCCGCGGTAGGAGTCGACGCGGTGGAGGTCCCACCGCCGGCGAAGCCGGGAGTGGGGGAACCGGCGACCGACGACGACGCGAGGCGCGGTGCCGGACGCCGGAAGCCCGGCATGATCGACGGGAGGCCCCTCAGGGGGTGGCCCCCGCGAACCGGTCGCGCAGCGCGCGCTTGAGGATCTTGCCGCTGGCGTTGCGCGGGAGCTCGTCCACGAACACGACCCGCTTCGGGGCCTTGAAGGGGGCGAGCTTCTCGCGCGCGTGCTCGATCAGCTCCGCCTCGGTGGCCTCGCCGCGCGGCACGACGACCGCGGTGACCGCCTCGATCCACCGGTCGTCCGGCAGCCCGATGACGGCGACCTCGGCGACGCCCTCGTGGGTGTAGAGGGCGTCCTCGACCTGCCGTGAGGCGACCAGGACGCCACCGGAGTTGATGACGTCCTTCACCCGGTCGACGATCGTGAGGTAGCCGTGCGCGTCGCGCACCGCGAGGTCACCGGAGCGGAACCAGCCGTCCCGGAAGGCCGCGGCGGTCTCCTCGGGCTTGTCCCAGTAGCCCTCGCACAGCTGCGGGGAGCGGTACACGATCTCGCCGGGCGTGCCGTCGGGGACGTCCTTGCCGTCCTCGTCGACCACGCGCGCGTCCACGAACAGCACGGGCCTGCCACAGGAGTCCATCCGGCCCTTGTGCTCGTCCGGCGCGAGGACGGTGGCGAGGGGGCCGATCTCGCTCTGCCCGAAGCAGTTGTAGAAACCGAGCTTCGGGAGCCGTTCGCGCAGCCGCTCCAGGACGGGCACCGGCATGATCGAGGCGCCGTAGTACGCCTTGCGCAGCCCGCTCAGGTCGCGGTCGGCGAAGTCGGGGCGGCCCGCCAGCGCGATCCACACCGTGGGCGGGGCGAACAGGCTGTCCACCCGGCCGGCCTCGATCAGGTCCAGCAGCCGGTCGCCGTCGGGGGCGTCGAGGATGATGTTGGTGGCGCCGACCGCGAGGTAGGGCACCAGGAAGACGTGCATCTGCGCCGAGTGGTACAGCGGCAGGGAGTGCACGGGCCGGTCGCCCGCGCTGAGGTCGAGCGCGGTGATGGCGCTCAGGTACTCGTGGACGAGCGCGCGGTGCGTCATCATCGCGCCCTTGGGGAGGGCCGTCGTCCCGGAGGTGTAGAGGAGCTGGACCAGGTCCTCGGTGCGCGGCTCGGGGCCGTCGTAGGGCTCCGCGTCGGCGAGCCGGGCGAGGAGGGAGTCGTCGGTGTCGCGCAGCACCAGGGTCCGGGTGCCCTCGGGCAGCCGGGCGGCGAGACCGGGGTCGGCGAGGACCAGCGCGCTGCCGGACTGGTGCACGAGATAGGCGAGGTCGTCGCCGGTCAGATTCTGGTTGACCGGGACATGGACGAGGCCCGCGCGGGCGCAGGCGAGGAATCCGATCAGATAGGCGTCCGAGTTGTGGCCGTAGGCACCGACCCGGTCACCGGGGACCAGCCCCTGGCCGAGCAGGACGGTCGCCGCGCGCGAGACGGCGTCGTCGAGATCGGCGTACGTCCACGAGCGGTCGCCGTACTCCACCGCGGTGCGTGCCGGGGTGCGGCGGGCGCTGCGCCGCAGCACCCCGTCAACCGTGCTGCCCTGTCCCTGCGTCATGACTCATGATCCTCGGTGCGCCGCCGGGACAGGTCAAGCATCCGGGGGGTCGATTGCACCGACCAGTAGGTACGCTCAACCGCTCCTTCCCTCAACGACGTCGGGAGGCACAGATGCGCACCACCCGTCTGAGACGACTGGCCGCCGCGGCCACCGTCCTGTTCACCGCCACCGCGGCCCTGCCGGCCGCCGCGGCCGAACGGCCGGGTCGTCACGACCACCCCTCGCACGGCGGCCTGTCGGCCGTGATCCGCTACACCGAGTACGGCATCCCCCATATCGTGGCCAAGGACTACAAGTCCCTTGGTTTCGGCACTGGTTGGGCGCAGGCCGCCGACCAGGTGTGTACCCTCGCCGACGGGTTCCTGACCGTGCGCGGCGAGCGCTCCCGGTTCCTCGGGCCGGACGCGGCGACCGACTTCTCGCTGTCGTCGGCGGGCACGAACCTCTCCAGCGACCTGTACTTCCGCGGGGTGCGCCAGACGCGGACGGTCGAGAAGCTGCTCGCACGTCCCGCGCCGCTCGGTCCGAGCCGCCAGGTCTCCGATCTGCTGCGCGGTTTCGCCTCCGGGTACAACGCCTGGCTGAGGCAGAACCACGTCACCGACCCGGCCTGCGAGGGGGCCGCTTGGGTGCGGCCCGTGACCACGCTGGACGTGGCGGCCCGCTTCTACGCCTTCGCGGTGCTCGGCGGCCAGGGTGGCTCCGTCGACGACATCACCTCGGCGCAACCGCCGACCGGTGCCGCCGCCGGTGCCGAGGGCGCCGCACCGGACGCCGACGCCGTGATCCGTGCCGTGCGGCAGCGGACCGCGGACGCCGCCATGGGGTCGAACGCGGTGGCCTTCCGGGGCGACACCACGGCCAACGGCCGCGGTCTGCTGCTGGGCAACCCGCACTACCCGTGGCAGGGCGGACGCCGGTTCTGGCAGGCGCAGCAGACCATCCCCGGTGAACTCGACGTCGCGGGCGGGTCGTTGCTGGGTTCGCCGACGATCTCCATCGGCTACAACGCGCAGGTGGCGTGGAGCCACACCGTGTCGACCGGGGTGCCGTTCAACCTGCACCAGCTCACGCTGGATCCGGCCGACCCCACCGTCTACCTCGTGGACGGCCGGCGTGAGCGGATGACGAAGCGGACCGTGACGGTCTCGGTCAAGGGCGCCGCCCCGGTGACCCGCACCCAGTGGTGGACCCGGTACGGACCCGTCGTCGCCGACCCCACCGGGAATCCACCGCTGCCCTGGACGGCCACCACGGCGTTCGCGCTGCACGACCCGAACGCCGCGAACATGCGGTTCGCCGACACCTCGTTGGGCTTCGGCAAGGCCCGCAGCACGGCCGACGTGCTGAAGTCCCTGGCCCGGCACCAGGGTCTGCCGTGGGTGAACACCATCGCCGCCGACTCCTCGGGCCACTCGCTGTACAGCCAGTCGCAGGTGCTGCCCCGGATCACCGACGAGCTGGCGGCGCGCTGCTCCACCCCGCTGGGCAAGGCCACGTATCCGGCGGCGGGCCTCGCGGTCCTCGACGGCTCCCGCGGTGACTGCGCGCTCGGCCGGGACGCCGACGCCGTCCAGCCGGGGACGTTCGGGCCGGCGCGCATGCCGACACTGAAGGACGCGCCGTACGTGGAGAACTCCAACGACAGCGCCTGGCTCGCCAACGCGGACCGGCCGCTGACCGGGTACGAGCGGATCTTCGGCACGGTGGGCACCCAGCGTTCGCTGCGCACGCGTGGTGCCGTCGAGGACGTGGCGGCGATGGCGCGCAAGGGCGCGCTGACCGTACGGGACCTGGAGCGGCAGCAGTTCGCGAACCGGGTGCCCGCCGCCGATCTGGCGGCGGCCGACACGGCGAAGGCGTGCGCCGCGCTGCCGGGCGGCACGGCGACGGGCAGCGCCGGCGAGGCGGTCGACGTGTCGGCGGCCTGCCGGGTGCTCGCCGCGTGGGACCGCACCATGGACACCGGCAGCCGCGGCGCCCTGTTGTTCGACCGGTTCTGGCGGAAGTTCAACGCCTCGGTGCCGGCGGCCGAACGGTGGAAGGTGCCGTTCTCGGCGGCGGACCCGGTGCGCACCCCGAACACCCTGAACACCGGCGCGCCCGGGTTCGCGAGGGCGCTCGCGGACGCGGTGGCCGAGCTGAGGGGGGCGGGCATCGCCCTGGACTCCCGGCTGGGCGCACACCAGTTCGTCGTACGGAACGGGCAGCGCATCGCCGTTCCGGGCGGCACCGAGCAGCTCGGGGTGTGGAACAAGGTCGAACCGGTGTGGGCGCCGGCGCAGGGCGGCTACACGGAGGTGACGACCGGCTCCAGCCACGTCCAGGCGGTCGGCTGGGACGGCAGCCGCTGCCCGGTGGCGCGGACGCTGCTGACGTACGCGCAGTCCTCGAACCCGAAGTCGGCGCACTTCAGCGACCAGACCCGGCTGTTCTCGGGTGAGAAGTGGGTGACGGCGCGGTTCTGCGAGAAGGACGTCCTGGCGTCGCCCGCGCTGCGGGTCGTGCGGGTGCGCGAGCGCTGAGCGGCCACGGCCCCGCCGCGTGTCCCGGCCGGGCGCGGGGCGGGGCCGTGCCGTGTCACATGGGCCGGGCGCGGCCCTGCCAGTACGGGTCGCGCAGCCGCCGTTTGTACAGCTTGCCGTTGGGGTCCCTCGGCATCTCGGCGACGAAGTCGACGCTGCGGGGCCGCTTGTAGCCGGCGAGGCGTTCGGCGCAGTGGGCGAGGACGGCGTCCGCGAGGGCCGGACCGGGTTCGTGGCCGGGGGCCGGTTCGACGACGGCCTTGACCTCCTCGCCCCAGTCGTCGTGCGGGACGCCGAAGGCGGCGGCGTCGGCGACCGCGGGATGGGAGAGCAGCACGGACTCGATCTCGGCGGGGTAGACGTTGACCCCGCCCGAGATGATCATGTCGATCTTCCGGTCGCGGAGGAAGAGATAGCCCTCCTCGTCCAGGTGGCCGAGGTCTCCGACGGTGAAGAAGTCGCCGACGCGGTTCTCACGGGTCTTGGCCTCGTCCTTGTGGTAGGTGAAGCCTCCGGTGTCCATCCGCAGGTAGACGGTGCCGAGTTCGCCGGGCGGGAGCCGGTGGCCGTCGTCGTCGAGGACGGCCACCTCGCTGATCGGCCAGGCCCGGCCGACCGTGCCGGGCTTCTTCAGCCAGTCCTCGGCGGTCGCGAAGGTCCCGCCGCCCTCGCTGGCCGCGTAGTACTCCTCGACGCACGGCCCCCACCAGTCGAGCATCGCCCGTTTGACGTGCTCGGGGCAGGGCGCGGCGCCGTGGAGGGCGTGCCGCATGGAGGAGACGTCGTAGCGCGCCCGTACGTCCTCGGGCAGGGCGAGCAGCCGGTGGAACTGGGTCGGGACCATATGGGTGTGGGTGCAGCGGTGGGTGTCGATGGCGCGGAGCATGTCCTGCGGGGTCCACTTGTCCATCAGCACCAGCCGGTGCCCGATGTGCAGGGACGCGCCCGCGAACTGCAGTACCGCGGTGTGGTAGAGCGGCGAGCACACGAGGTGGACGTTGTCGTCGAACGGCCGGATGCCGAAGATGCCGAGGAAGCCGCCCAGGTAGGCCTCCTCGGGAGCCCTGCCGGACAGGGGGCGGCGGATGCCGCGGGGCCGGCCGGTGGTGCCCGAGGTGTAGTTCATGACCCAGCCGAGGGTGCGGTCGGCGGGCGGGGACTGCGATTGCCCGTCGAGGAGTTCGGGATACGGCCGGAAGCCCTCGGCGCTGCCCACGGCGTAGCGGTGGGTCGGTGGGAGACCGGCCTCGTCGGCGGCCTGGCGTGCGGCGGCCGCGTAACGCTCGTGCGCGATGAGCACCTTGGCGCCGGAGTCGGCGACGATCCAGGCGATCTCGGGGCCGACGAGATGGTGGTTGACGGGGACGAGGTAGAAGCCGGCCTGTCCGGCCGCCAGGTAGGCGGTGAGAAACTCGGCGCCGTTGGGGAGGACGACGGCGAAGGCGTCGCCGCGTTCCAGGCCGGCGGCCCGCAAGCCGTGCACGAGGCGGTTGGCGTCGGCGTGCAGCCGTCCGGCGGTCCACCGCTCGCCGTCGGGGGCGACGAGGACGGTGCGGCCGGGTGCGGCGGTGGCCTGGGCCCAGAAGCCGACAGGCGCCTTCTTCTCCGCGGGTGCCGCGGAGGTCCCGGTCATCGTCCGCTCCGGCCGGCGATGCGGTTCAGGCGGTCGACGGCTCGTTCGAAGCCCCGGGTGAGGTCGTCGAACACCTCCCGGACGCTGCGTTCGGAGGTCATCCGGCCGACGATCTGCCCGACCGGGGTGCCCAGGAGGGGTTCCACCTCGTAGCGCTGGATACGGGAGACGGCGTCGGCGACGAGGAACCCTTGGAGGGGCATGGGCAGGGTTCCGGGGCTGTCCGGGTCGTCCCAGGCGTCGGTCCAGTCGGTGCGCAGCTGGCGGGCGGGTTTGCCGGTGAGGGCGCGGGAGCGGACCGTGTCGGAGGAGGTGGCCGCGAGGAGTTTGCGGAGGAGGGCGGGCGAGTGGAGGTCCGCCTCGGTGGTGGTGAGCCACAGGGAGCCCAGCCACACACCTTGCGCGCCCAGCGTGAGCGCGGCGGCCACCTGCTGTCCACTGCCGATGCCGCCGGCCGCGAGGACCGGCAGCGGGTGGACCTCCTCCACCACCTCCGGGGTGAGCACCATGGACGCGATCTCACCGGTGTGGCCGCCCGCCTCATAGCCCTGGGCGACGACGACGTCGATGCCGGCGTCCTTGTGCTTGCGGGCGTGGCGGGCGCTTCCCGCGAGGGCGGCCACGAGCACGCCCTGGTCGTGGGCGCGGGCGACGACGTCCGCGGGCGGGGAACCGAGGGCGTTGGCGAGCAGCTTGATGGGGTGGTCGAAGGCGACGTCGAGCTGGCCGCGGGCGACCTGTTCCATCCAGCCGGTGATACGCCAGCCGGCGGCCTCCCCCGCGGGCAGTTCGGGCACGCCGTACTTGGCGAGGGTGTCCTCGACGAACCGGCGGTGCCCGTCCGGGATCATGGCCTCGACGTCGGCCTCGCCGACACCTTCGACCTTGGTGGCGGGCATGACGACGTCGAGGCCGTAGGGCAGCCCGCCGACGTGGGCGTCGATCCAGTCGAGGTCGCGGGCGAGGTCGTCCGGGGCGGTGTAGCGGACCGCGCCGAGCACTCCGAAGCCGCCGGCCCGGCTGATGGCCGCGGCGACGGCGGGGAACGGCGTGAAGCCGAAGACGGCGTGCTCGACTCCCAAGGTGGTGCTCAACTCCGTCTGCATGGGCGCAGGATGCCGCAGTCGCGCGGACGACGGAAGGCCTTTTCTGATGCACCGTCAGATTATTTGATGCCGCCGGATGGGCACACACCGTTGACATGACCCCGCCCTGACAGGAAAGTTTCACCCAGTACGGCGATCACGAAAGATACTTTCAGCCGGACGGTGGGAGGACCTCGGTGACGGACGACAACGCGAGGATGACGCGGCGTCAACTCGGCAGGGTCGTCATGGCCCTGGGCGGCGCTCTCGCGCTCGCCCCTCTCCCGGCCCTGCCCGCGGCCGCCGCGACAGGCCACGCCGGCACCCTGCGGCACGGCTCCCCGGAGCGCGCCGGCCTCCTGTCCTCCGCGCTGCGCCGGCTCGTCACGGACGCCGAGGCGTTCCTCGGCCCCTCCCCGAAGCACCCCTGGTACGCGGGCGCGGTATTGCTGGCGGGTCGCGGCGCCACGGTCGCCCTGCACGAGCCGATCGGCATGGCGGTGCGCTACCAGGCGTACGACGAGAAGACCGACACCGGCGTGGAGTTCCCCGCCGACCAGCAGATACCGATGGCCGAGGACACCGTCTTCGACCTGGCCTCGGTCTCCAAGCTGTTCACCTCGATCCTCGCCGTCCAGCAGATCGAACGCGGCGCGCTCGGCCTGGAGGCAACGGTCGCCTCCTACCTCCCGGACTTCGGGCGGGCCGGCAAGCAGGACATCACCATCCGTCAGCTCCTCACCCACACCTCGGGGTTCCGGGCCTGGATCCCGCTCTACAGCGCGCCCACCCACGAGGGAAAGCTCCAGCTCATCTGGGACGAGACGCCGCTCAACCCGCCGGGCGGCACCTACCTCTACTCGGACCTCAACCTGATCTCCCTCCAGCTGGTCCTGGAGAAGATCACCGGCCGCACCCTCGACACCCTGCTCCACGACGAGATCACCGGCCCGCTCGGGATGCGCCACACCCGCTACAACCCGCCCGCCTCCTGGAAGCCGCGGATCGCGGCGACCGAGGACGCCCGCACGCCGTGGTCCGGTCTGGACCGCGGGCTCGTATGGGGCGAGGTGCACGACGAGAACGCCTTCAGCCTCGGCGGCGTCGCGGGCCACGCCGGGGTGTTCTCCACCGCCTGGGACCTCGCGGTCCTCGGCCGGACCCTGCTCGACGGCGGCTCCTACGGCCGGGCGCGCATCCTGGCGCCGGACTCCGTGGAGCTGATGTTCACGGACTTCAACACCGCGTTCCCCGGGGACGAGCACGGCCTCGGCTTCGAGCTCTACCAGCACTGGTACATGGGCGCCATGGCCACCCCGCGCACAGCCGGCCACACCGGCTTCACGGGCACCTCGCTGGTCCTCGACCCGACCACCGACTCCTTCCTCGTCGTCCTCGGCAACTCCGTGCACCCGGTGCGCGGTTGGCGGTCCGGCTCGGCGCCCCGGGTGGCCGCCGGGAACAACCTGGCGCGCGCGGTGCCGGTGCGCGCGGCCCACGGCCGGACCGCGTGGTTCTCGGGGATGGCCGCCGCCACGACCGCCACCCTCGCGCTCCCCGCCCTCGACACCTCGCGCGGCGGCGCGCGGCTGACGTGCGCGGTGTGGTGGGACACCGAGCCGGCGGCGGACGTCCTCGCGCTGGAGGCGTCCACGGACGAGGGCGCCACCTGGCAGCCGCTGCCCTTCACGACCACACGCAAGGGCGACGGGCCCCAGGAGCATCCCGCGGGCACGGCCACCGGCTGGTCGGGCCGGGCCTGGCACCGGCTGGCCGCGCCACTGCCCGCCGACCCCGCCCTGCGGGTGCGCTGGCGCTACACCACCGACCGGCTCTACGTGGGCCGGGGCGCGTACGTGGACGGGCTGCGGGTCGAGGGATCCCACCGAGTCCTGTTCGACGCGTCACGGCCCGCGGACGCCGCACGGCTGACGGCCACCGGCTGGACGGCCTCGGCCGACTGACCCTCCCTCACGACGCGTCGCCGGCCTCCAGCACCGCCATCGCCGCGTTGTGCCCCGGCACCCCGCTCACCCCTCCCCCGCGCACGGCCCCCGCCCCGCACAGCAGGACGTTCGGGTGGCGGGTCTCCACGCCCCAGCGGCCGGTCGCCTCGTCGGCGTACGGCCAGGACAGGTCCCGGTGGAAGATGTTCCCGCCGGGCAGACGCAGGTCGCGTTCCAGGTCGAGGGGCGTCTTCGCCTCGAGGCAGGGGCGTCCGTCCGCGTCGGTCGCCAGGCAGTCGGCGAGCGGCTCGGCGAGGTGGGCGTCCAGCTGGGCCAGCGTCGACTTCAGCAGATCCTCGCGGACCACGTCGTTGTCCCGCTCGAACAGCCGCGCGGGGGTGTGCAGGCCGAACAGGGTGAGCGTCTGGTAGCCCTGCTCGACGAGATCCGGCCCGAGGATCGTCGGGTCCGTGAGCGAGTGGCAGTAGATCTCGGACGGCGGCGCGGTGGGGAGCTCCCCGGCGGCGGCCTGGGCGTGGGCGGCGGCGAGCTGGCCGTATCCCTCGGCGATGTGGAAGGTGCCGGAGAACGCCTCACGGGGGTCGACGGAGGTGTCGCGCAGCCGGGGCAGCCGCTTCAGCAGCATGTTGACCTTCAGCTGGGCGCCCTCGGCGGGCGCCGGGGCCGGGTCCCCGGTGAGGGCGGCCAGCTCCTGCGGGGAGGCGTTCACCAGGACGTGGCGGGCGGCGGCGACGCCCTCGTCGCCCTCCGCGGTGCGGTACGCGACCTCGGCCGTACGCCCGTCGGTGTCGATGCGCACGGCCTCGTGGCCGGTGACCAGGACGGCGCCGGCCGCGCGGGCCGCGGCGGCGAGGGCGTCGGTGAGCGCGCCCATGCCGCCGACGGGGACGTCCCAGTCACCGGTGCCGCCGCCGATCACGTGGTAGAGGAAGCAGCGGTTCTGCTTCAGCGAGGGGTCGTGGGCGTCGGCGAACGTGCCGATGAGGGCGTCCGTGAGGACGACGCCCCGCACCAGGTCGTCCGTGAACCGCTCCTCGATCGCCACCCCGACCGGCTCCTCGAAGAGCATCCGCCAGGCGTCGTCGTCCGCCACCCGCCGGCGCAGCTCGTCCCGGGTCGGCAGGGGTTCGGTGAGGGTGGGGAACACGCGCCGGGCGACCTCGCCGGTCATGCCGTAGAAGCGCTGCCATGCCTCGTACTCGTGGTCGCCTCCGGTCAGCCGGGCGAACGCCTCCCGGGTGCGCTCCGCTCCGCCGCCGACCAGCAGCCCCGTCGGACGTCCGGCCCGCTCCACCGGCGTGTACGAGGAGACGTCCCGCTTGCGGACCCGGAAGCTCAGCCCCAGATCCCGGACGATCTTGTCGGGCAGCAGGCTGACCAGGTACGAGTAGCGCGACAGCCGGGCGTCGACCCCGGCGAAGGGGCGCGTGGACACGGCGGCCCCGCCCGTGGTCCCCAACCGCTCCAGCACCAGCACGGACCGTCCGGCCCGGGCCAGATAGGCGGCGGCGACCAGGCCGTTGTGGCCCCCGCCGACGATCACGGCGTCGTACGTGCGGTGTCCTGGGCGTGCGTCGAGTGCGGGCATGGTCCTTGGTAACACGGGGTGATCCATTACGGCCAGAGCCCGGGTGGTCCGGGTCACCGGCCCTCGGACACCCGACGCTGCCGCAGCACCGCGACCCGGCGGTAGAGCTGGGCCGCCTCCGCGGCGCGGCCGAGCTGCTCCAGGCAGTGGGCCTCGTCGTTGCGACTGGCGAGGGTGTCGGGGTGGTCGGCGCCCAGGACCCGTTCCCGGGCGGCGGCCACCCGCCGGTACGCGGACAGCGCGTCCGGCCAGCGGCCCAGCCAGCCCAGGCCGACGGCCACCTCGCGACGGCTGACCAGGGTGTCCGGGTGGTCGACGCCGAGGACCCGCTCGCGGATCGCGCAGACGTCGCGGGCCTCGGCGAGCGCCTCCTCCCAGCGGCCCAGCCGGCCCAGGTTGACGCCCAGGCCGTGGCGGGCCCGCAGGGTCTCCGGGTGGGCGGGGCCGTGGACCCGGGTGCGGTCGTCGACGAGGGCGCGGTAGAGCTGGAGCGCCTGCGCGCTGCGGCCCAGACGGCCGAGGCTGATGCCGACCTCGTAGCGGGCGGCGAGGGTGTCCGGGTGGTCCGGGCCGAGGGCGTGGGCGCGGGCGTCGGCGACCTCGCGGTAGGTCTCCAGCGCCTCGGTCCAACGTCCCAACTGGCCCAGCGCGTACGCGACCTCGTAGCGGGTGACCAGGGTGTCGGGGTGGTGCGGGCCGAGGACGCGGGCGCGGGCCGCGGCCACCTCCTCGGCCATGCGGTGGGAGTCCTCCAGGCGGCCGAGTCTGCTGAGGTTGAACGCGAGGTTGTGGCGGCAGCGCAGGGTGTCGGGGTGGTCGGCGCCCATCGCCCGCTCCCGGTCGGCCAGCACCGACGTGTAGACCTGGTGCGCGTCGACGTGCCGGCCCAACTGACCCAGTACGTAGGCCATCTCCTGGCGTGCGGCGAGCGTGTCGGGGTGGTCCGCGCCGAGCGCGAGGCTGCGGGAGCGAGCGACGTGCTTGTACTCGCGCAGCGCGTCGGCGGCGCGGCCGGTCCGGCTGAGGGTGAAGGCGAGTTCGTAGCGGCTGGCGAGGGTGTCGGGGTGGTCGGGGCCGAGGAGGCGTTCGCGTTCGGCGGCCACCGCCCGGTGCACCTCGCGGGCCTCCGTCCAGCGGCCGAGGCGGCCCAGGCTCAGCCCGGCGCCATGCCGTCCGGCCAGCGCGGTCAGCGCTGCCGCCGAGGCGACGGGCGGCGCACCCGTGGCGCCGGAGGGCCGCGGGATCCATTCGCCGGTGAGACCGGCGGCCGCGTCGGGGGGTGTGCTGCGCGGTCCGGTGCCGGTGGCCTTGTGGCCGGTGGTCATGCCCCGCGTCCAGGACGGCAGGCGCGACGCGCGGCCGGCGGGCGGCTCGGGCCCGGTCCCCTGCCGCGCGGTCACCACGGTGGGCACGTACGCCGGTGTGGTGCGGCCGAGGCTGATGCGGCGGCCCAGTTCGCCTCCGTCGCGCGGGCGTTCCTCGGGGCGTTTGGCGAGCAGCTCCAGGATGACCTTCTCCAGGTACTCGGGGAGGTCGGCGCGGTGGCCGCGCGGGGGCCGGGGCGGGGTGTCGCGGTGGCCGACGAGGACCGCCCAGGGGTCGTCGAGGTCGAACGGCGGGACGCCGGTGGCGATCTCGTACAGCACGCAGCCCAGGGAGTACAGGTCGCTGCGCTGGTCGACCTCCTCGCCGCCGATCTGCTCCGGCGACATGTAGTGGGGGGTGCCCATCGCCACGCCCGTGCCGGTGAGCCGGGAGGTGAACCCGATGTCGTGGGCGAGGCGCGCTATGCCGAAGTCGCAGATCTTCACGGTGCCGTCTGCGACGCGCATGATGTTCGCCGGCTTCAGGTCGCGGTGCACGATGCCCTGCTGGTGGGTGTAGGCGAGGGCGGCGGCTACCTGCTCGGCAATGTCGACGACGTCCGCGACGGGCAGCGGATGGTGCTTGTTGTCCTCCAGGAGCTGGCTGAGGTTGCGGCCCTCCAGGAGCTCCATCACCAGGAACAGCACCCCGTCGGACTCGCCGAAGTCGTGGACGACCGTGACCCCGCGGTGCTGGAGCGCGGCCGCGACCCGGGCCTCGCGGCGGAACCGCTCCCGCAGGACCCGCATGAAGGACGGGTCGTGGTGCGGCCCCAGCGGATTGAGGCACTTGACGGCGACGCGCCGGCCCAGTGACTCGTCCCGTGCCATCCAGACCTCGCCCATACCGCCCCGCCCGATCGGTTCGAGCAGCCGGTACCGGCCCTGGATCAGCCTGCTTTCCCCCATCTGCCGCGCTCGCCCCCCGTATGGTCCACCCTCCCGGCTCGTCCAGTATGGCGAGCTATCGTCCGAGTTTGTACGGTGCCGGGCGGGCGCCGGGGCCCAGCCGGTCCATGGCGCGCAGGATGTGTTTGGGCGGGAGTTGCCAGCGCAGACGTGCGGGAACACAGCGCAGCACGGTGCCGGTGGCACGCAACCGGCGGGTGACGACGGCGGGTTCCGGGGCCGGCCGTCCGTACAGCTCGTGGGCGTACGGCGGCAGAGCGGCGTATGCCAGCCGGGCCACGCGCCGCCACAGCACCTCGCGCGCCGGGACGAGGAGGGGGTGCGTCGGCGGACGGAGCAGGAAGTCGTCCACGACGCGTGCCTCGGGCCCGCAGGACAGCTCGGGCCGCACGGTCTCGAAGTACCCCGCCATCTCCTCCTGGTCGCCCGGCACCCCTTCGGGGTCCAGGCCCACCAGGCGGGCGGCGACCCGGTGTTCGGCGATGTAGCGGTCGGCCTGGGCGTCGGTGAGCGGGAAGCCGGAGCGGCGCGCGACCTGGAGGTAGGAGTCGATCTCGGCGCAGTGCACCCACAGCAGCAGCGCGGGCTCGTCGACGCCGTACCGCTCGCCGGTGTCCGGGTCGGTGGCGCCCAGCATGCGGTGGATCTTCCGGACCCGGGCACCGGCCTTCTCGGCGGCCTCGGTGGTGCCGTAGGTCGTGGTGCCGACGAAGTCGGCGGTCCGCAGCAGCCGGCCCCAGGCGTCCCGGCGGAAGTCGGAGTTCTGCAGGACGCCGCGCACCGCGCGCGGGTGCAGCGCCTGGAGGTAGAGGGCGCGGATTCCGGCGACCCACATCATGGGGTCGCCGTGCAGCTGCCAGGTGACCGAGTTCGGGGTGAACAGCCCGGGATCGCCCATACCGGCAGGGTAGGGGATCTCCCGCCGCCCATCCCGGGCTCGCGGCGTCCGACGTGATCGACGAGACATCTTCTAACGGCGTACCCGCGGCATCCCCAGCCCGATCCAGGCGATGATCTCGCGCTGGATCTCGTTGTTGCCGCCGCCGAAGGTGAAGATGACCGCCGAGCGGTAGCCGCGTTCCAGTTCGCCGCGCAGGACGGCGCCCGCCGAGCCCTCCTTCAGGGCGCCGGGCGCGGCGGCGACCTCCATCAGCCAGGCGTAGGCGTCGCGGCGGGCCTCGGAGCCGTAGACCTTGACGGCGGAGGCGTCCTGCGGGGTGAGGCTGCCGTCCTCGACGGCGCTGACCATCTTCCAGTTCAGGAGCCTGAGGGCGTCGAGCCGGGTGTGGGTCTGCGCGAGGCGGCGGCGCACCCAGGGCAGGTCGATCACCCGGCGCCCGTCGGCGAGCTTGGTCTCCATGGCCCAGCGCTGGACGTCGTGCAGGGCGCGGACGGCCATGGTGCCGTGGGCGGCGAGGGTGACGCGTTCGTGGTTGAGCTGGTTGGTGATCAGGCGCCAGCCCTGGTTCTCCTCGCCGACGCGGCGGGAGACGGGGACGCGGATGTCCTCGTAGTAGCTGGCCGTGGTGTCGTGGGAGGCGAGGGTGTGGATGAGGGTGCAGGAGTAGCCGGGGTCGGCGGTCGGCACCAGGAGCATGGTGATGCCCTTGTGCGGCGGGGCGTCCGGGTCGGTGCGCACCGCGAGCCACACCCAGTCGGCGGTGTCGCCGTTGGTCGTCCAGATCTTCTGTCCGTCGACGACGTAGTGGTCGCCGTCGCGGACCGCGCGGGTGCGCAGGGCGGCAAGGTCGGTGCCGGCCTCGGGCTCGCTGTATCCGATGGCGAAGTCGATGTCGCCGGAGAGGATCCTCGGCAGGAAGTACGCCTTCTGTTCGTCCGTGCCGTACTGCATGATCGTCGGCCCGACGGTGTTGAGCGCCATGAGCGGCAGGGGGACGCCGGCCTGCGCGGCCTCGTCGAAGAAGATGAACTGCTCGACGGCGGTCAGTCCGCGTCCGCCGTACTCCTCGGGCCAGCCCACGCCGAGCCAGCCGTCCGCCCCGAGCCGCCGGATCGTGGCGCGGTAGTGCCGTTTCTGGGCGGCCGGGTCGCCGAACGGGGTGGCGGCGTCCGGCACCAAGCCGGCGAAGTAGGCGCGCAGTTCGCTGCGCAGCCGCTGCTGCTCGGGCGTGTATGCGAGGTGCACGGCGCCTCCAGGCTCCCAGGGCTGGTCCTGACGGCGCACACCGTAGAACGTGTTCCAGAAATAGGGAATGGCGAGGAGGGTCCGCGATCCGCGCGGGGGACGGGTCTCAGACGAGCAGCGCCATGAAGTCGGTGCACGCCCGGGCGCACGCACGGCAGGCCAGGGCGGTCTCCTCCGCCTCCGGGTGCCGCTCGAAGACGTGCGCGCTCTCCAGGCAGACCGTGCGGGTCCACTCCAGCTGCATGCGCAGCGTGTCCTCGGCGTCCTTGTCGAAGTGGCCCTGGTCGGACAGCATCCGGCAGGTCGCGTCGCAGACCTCGGCGCACAGGATGCCCTTGCGGCGCAGCAGTTCGTGGTCGTCGACCCCGTCCGGGTCGACGAGGCTGGCACGCAGGGCGCAGGCCCGGGCGCATTCCGTGCAGGCCTGCGCACAGGTGAAGCGGTCCTCCAGGAACCGGACGAGTTCTTGTTGCGATGCCGTGGTCACAGGAGCCGGGTAGCCCCGCCCGCCCGGCGTCAAACCCGCGCCCGGCGTCGGCACCCGCCTGGTTCACGCGGGGTTCCGGGGGTATACGCCGGCCATGAACATCGCATCGACGGACATCGCCGCAGAAGGTGCCCTGGGTATCGGACTGGCCGTGGTCGGCCTGGTCCTCGTGGCGCTGCTCATCGGCGCCTTCGCCCTGGGGGTGCGCTCCAAGCGCCGGGAACCGCCCCGCCCCCGCCCCGAGGAACAGCCGCGGCTGCCCGCGGACGGCCCGGTCCACGAGATCCGGGAGAACCGCGAGCCCGACGAGGTGCCCCGGAGCGACCAGCGCACGACCCCGCACGAGATGCCCGGCAGCGGCAACGTCTCCTCCCGCGGCAGCTCCTCCAAGGGACGGCGCCGCTGGGACGAGGGCCGCAGCGGCTCGTTCGGCGGCGGCGGCTCGGGCTGACACCCGTCCCGTCCGGCGCGCTCGTCCCAGGGATCGGCGCGGACCCCAGGAATGCCCGGGGTCCGCGCCGTCGTCGTGCGCCACACCGGCCGGCCCCGGCGTGCGCTCGGTGATCCCGCTCAGTACGGTGCTGTTCCGGTGTCCGGGATCGGGTAGTGGGGAGGCGCCATGTCCGGCGGCAAGACGGGGAAGCTGGCGCGCAAGACGTACGAGAAGGAGCTGCTGCGGCTGCAGACGGAGCTGGTGAGGCTCCAGGAGTGGGTGCGGGCCGAGGGGGCCCGGCTGGTCGTGGTCTTCGAGGGCCGGGACGCGGCGGGCAAGGGCGGCACCATCAAGCGCGTCACGGAGCATCTCAATCCCCGGGCGGCCCGGATCGCGGCGCTGCCCAGGCCGACCGAGCGGCAGCGCACCCAGTGGTACTTCCAGCGGTACATCGAGCATCTGCCGGCCGCCGGTGAGATCGTCCTGTTCGACCGCAGCTGGTACAACCGCGCGGGCGTCGAGCACGTCATGGGGTTCTGCACCAAGGAGGAGCACGAGCTCTTCCTGCGGCAGTGCCCGCTGTTCGAGCGGATGCTGGTGGAGGACGGCATCCTGCTGCGCAAGTACTGGTTCTCGGTGAGCGACGAGGAGCAGCAGGAGCGGTTCCGGCGGCGTCTGGAGGACCCGCTGCGCCGCTGGAAGCTGTCCCCCATGGACCTGGAGTCGATCACCCGCTGGGAGGACTACTCGCGGGCCAAGGACGAGATGATGGTCCACACCGACATCACCGAGGCGCCCTGGTACGTCGTGGAGAGCGACGACAAGCGCCGGGCCCGGGTGAACATGATCGCCCACCTGCTGGGCTCCGTGCCCTACGACGACGTCCCCCCGCCGGTCATCGAGATGCCCGAGCGGCCGGAGTCGACCGGCTACCGGCGCCCGCCGCGCGAACTGCGCACCTACGTCCCGGACCACGCCGCCGGTCTGTAGGGCCGGGCGCTCAGGCCGGGCGGGCGCGGACGACGGCGACCGGGCACGGCGCGTGGTGGAGGACGGCCTGACTGACCGAGCCCAGGAGCAGACCGGTGAAACCGCCCCGGCCGCGGGCGCCGACCACGAGCAGCCCGGCGTCCGCGCCCGCCGCGATCAGGGTGTGCCGGACCCGGCCGCGCACCAGCCTGCGCTCGACTCTCACGTCCGGGTACAGGTCGCCCAGTCCGCCGAGCGCCTCGGCGAGCACCCGTTCCTCCTCGTCATGCAGCCGGCCCTCGTCGTACGTGACGAAGGGCGGGTCGGCCGGTGAGGCGTAGGCGCGCTCGGTCCGGTTGTTCCACACGTGCAGCGCCACCAGGTCCGTGCCGTGCCGGGACGCCTGGGAGAAGGCGAACTCGACGGCGTCGCGGGCGGCGGGCGAGCCGTCGACGGCGAGCAGGACCGGCGGCCCGGCCGGCCGGGGGCCGCCGCGCACCACGACGACCGGGCAGGAGGCGTGGGCGGCGAGGTGCCCGGCGGTGGACCCGACCATCAGGGAGCCGAACCGGCTCAGGCCCCGGCTGCCGACGACGACCATGGACGCGGTGCGCGACTCGATCTCCAGCACCTCGACGGGGTGGCCGACGACGACCTCGTGGGTGGTCTGGACGCCGGGGGCCGCCGTGTGGGCGCGCTGTTCGGCCTCGCCGAGCGTGCCGTCGATGAGCTGGTGCACACCGGCCGTCGAAGCGGGCTGCCAGGGGCGGCCCCCGGCCGGGATGCGCGCGGGCGGCCTGCCGAAGGCGTGCACCACGCGCAAGGCCACACCGTGCGCGCGGGCCTCGCGGGCGGCGGTCTGCACCGCCGTGAGGCTCGACGGCGACCCGTCCACGCCCACCACGACTGGGTCGGCACCGTCCATGGTCATCCCCTTCCCGGGCCGCTCCCCCGCTCTTCCAGGGTCGCCCCGCGGCCGGTGTCCCGCACGGCCCGGCCGCCGCGGACCGGCGCGTCAGCCGGGGAGGGCCAGCCGGGCCGTGTCACCGGGCTCGACGGACACCTCGCGGTCCGGCAGGCGGAGGGTGATCGGTGAGATGTCGGAGGACGGCACCGCGACCTCCAGCAGGCCGCGTTCCAGCCGCAGCCGCACACCCCAGTTGCCCTGGTAGCGCAGCGAGAAACCGTACGACGACAGCTCGGGCAGCGGCACCGGGTCCAGGCGCAGGGCGCCGTCGCGGGTCTCCAGGCCGGTCAGCCCGCGCTGGACGAGGTCGAGGGTGCCGGCCATGGCGCCCAGGTGGATGCCCTCGCCGGTGGTGCCGCCCTGGACGTCGGCGATGTCGCCCTGGAGTGCCTCCTGCACGAACGTCCACGCCTCGCTGCGCCGGCACCGGGCGAGCACCCAGCCGTGGACGAGGCCGCTGAGGGTGGAACCGTGGCTGGTGCGGTGCAGGTAGTACTCGACGGTGCGCCGCCACACGTCCTCGTCCATCCGGTGCCCGAGCCTGCGGAACAGCGCGCCCAGTTCGGACGGCGAGAACAGATAGCCGAGCATCAGGACGTCGGCCTGCTTGGACGCCTTGTAGCGGTTGACGGTGTCGCCCTCCGCCTCCAGGATCCGGTCGAGCCGCCGGATGTCGCCGTACCGCTGCCGGTAGCCGTGCCAGTCCAGTTCGGACAGGTCGCCGTAGCCCTCGAACTGGCTGACGACCCCGTCGTGGAAGGGGACGTGCAGGGTGCGGGAGACCTCCTGCCAGCGTTCGAGCTCCCCGCCGTCCAGGGCGGTCCGCTCGGCGAGTTCACGGCGGCGCGGCTCGGGCAGGCTGTCCATGAGGTCGAGCGTGCGGGCGAGCACCCAGGCCGCGGTGACGTTCGTGTACGCGTTGTCGTCGAGTCCGGGGATGTCGGCGTCCGGGTAGGCCTCGTGGTACTCGTCGGGCCCGACGACGCCCTTGACGCGGTGCCGGCCCAAGGCGTCGTCGTACTCCGCCATGTCCGCCCAGAAGCGGGCGATCTGGAGCAGCATCTCGGCGCCCTTGGTGTGCAGGAATTCCGTGTCGCCGCTCGCCTCGCAGTACTGCCACACGTTGTACGCGATGGCCGAGCCGACGTGGTGCTGGATCCAGGAGTGGTCGGGCAGCCAGCGTCCCGAGCGAGGGTTGAGGTGGAGCTGCTGGGTCTCCTCGCGTCCGTCGCTGCCGCTCTGCCACGGGTACATCGCGCCGCGCCGGCCGGCCCGCGCGGCGGTGGTGCGGGCCTGTTCGAGGCGCCGGTGGCGGTAGTGCAGCAGGGCGCGGGAGACCTCCGGGAAGTGCAGGTTGAGGTAGGGCAGGACGAACAGTTCGTCCCAGAAGACGTGGCCGCGGTAGGCCTCGCCGTGCAGGCCGCGCGCGGGGACGCCGACGTCGAGGTCGGCGGTGTGCGGGGAGAGGGTCTGCAGGACGTGGAAGAGGTGCAGCCGCAGGATGCGGCCGGGTTCGCCGGGCACGTCGAGTTCGGCGCGGCGCCACAACTGGCCCCAGGCGATCCGGTGCGTGGCGGTCAGCGCGTCGAATCCGGGCAAGCGGGCGACGCGGTCGGCGGCCGCGTGCAGGGGATCGCTGATGGCGGGGTCGTGGGAGGTGTGCAGGGCGACGGTCTTGTCCACGGTGGCGGGGCGTCCGGGCGCCAGGTCGAGCGTGACGTGCTGGACGATGCGGGACGTCTCGCGGCGGACCGTGACGGGGGCGTCGGCGCTCAGCCGGGCGGCGAGGCCGATCCGGACGTCGGACGTGCGGGTGCGGCAGCGCAGCCACACCGTGTCCGGGGCGGAGCTGCCGCCGTGCACGTGGGTGAGGTGACGGCCGTCGAGGTCCCGGTAGCGCGCCACGCCGGAGTTGGTCACTCCCCCGTCGAGGGCCGCCTCGACCTCCAGCGGACCGGCCGGGCCCTCGGCCGTGAACTCGGTGCGCAGCGCGGCGACATGGGGGTCGGCCATGTGCACCAGACGCCACTGGCGCACCGTCAGAATACGTCCGCCGTCGAGGCTGAACCGGGTCAGGCGCTCCAGCACGCCCGCGGCCAGGTCGAGGCCCTGCCGGTGCTCCAGCACGTCGGCGGAGTCGGGGTCGATCCAGTTCCCCTCGGGGAGGCGGAAGCGCAGCGGGAGCCAGTTGGGGACGTTGACCATGTCCTCGTTCTCGACCCTGCGGCCCGAGACCTCCGAGGTGAGGCGGTTGTAGATGCCCGCCACGTAGGTCCCCGGGTAGTGGACGTCGTCGGCGTCGCACTCGGGGAGCGCGCCCCGAGTGGCGAAGTAGCCGTTGCCGAGCGTGCACAGGGACTCCCGCAGCCTCTCGTCGGCGGCCTTGTATCCCTCGTACTCCCAGCTCCAGCCGTCCGCCTCGGCGTCCCTGCCCACGTCCGTCACTTCGGCTCTCCTCCCGCGCACAGTTCCCCGAGGTCGCGGACGACGATGTCGGCGCCGTGCCGCAGCAGGCGCGCGGCGGTGTCCGCGCCGGCCGCCCGGTCCACGCCGACGACCAGGGCGAAGCCACCGCTGCGCCCCGCCTCCACGCCCGCCAGGGCGTCCTCGACGACGGCGGCCCGTCCGGCGGGCACGCCGAGCCGGCCGGCCGCCTCCAGGAACAGGTCGGGTTCCGGCTTGCCCGCGAGACCCAGCCGGGCCGCCTCGCCCCCGTCCACGAGCACGTCGAACAGGTCGAGCACGCCGGCCCGGCCCAGCAGTTCCCCGGCGTGCCGGGACGCGGAGGCGGCGGCCCGGGGAACTCCGGCCGCCCGCAGCTCCCGCACCAGCCGTACGGTCCCCGGGTAGACGTCGACGCCCTGCTCGCGGAGCCGGTCGGTGAACAGGCGGTCCTTGGCCGCGGCGATCGCCCGCACCGTCCCGGGCGTGGCGTCGACGCCGCGCGCGGCGAGGAAGGCGGCGGCCCCGTCGAGCCGGGACCTGCCGTCCACGTGGCGCAGATAGTCCTCCCGTACGTCGAACGGGCGGCGCGCGGCGGGGTCGCCGGGCGGATGTGCGCGCAGGTAGTCGTCGAAGGCCACCTTCCACGCCGCCGCGTGCAGCTTCGCGGAGTCGGTGATCACCCCGTCGGTGTCGAAGACGACGGCCCCCACGTCCCTCAGGACGGGAGCGAGGGACCCCTCGGGGGCGGGGGCGGTCACGGCCGGTGCCCCGGACGGGCGAGCGGCGGGTCAGGGCGGGCCGCCGGGGAACGCGGTGCCGGTGGGCCGTCGGAGCGGTGTCCTGCCGGGCCGGTGTCACTGTTCGTGAGGCCCACGGCCTCCTCACCTCCCTGTCACGGCGGTCCCGCGTCCGGTGGGATCCGCTCACGGCTACCCGCCGATCCTGGCCCTGTCCCCACCAGGCCGCCCATGGGCCGGACGTCCCGTGCGGCGGCCGGGCGGGTCAGAGCAGGGACGGGCCGCCGCTCAGCTGCGGGTACAGCGCCTCGGTCCCCTGGCACAGCGCGTCCCGCACCCGCCGGCTGACGTCGTCGGCGACCACCTCGTGCAGTCCGGCGTCGACGCCCTCCAGGGTCGCGCGGGCCACTTCCGCGGGGTCGGCCTTCGGACCGGTCACGGTCGCCGCCATGTCGGTGGCGAGGTAGCTGACGTGCAGGGCGGTGACCTGGGTCCCCTGGCCCGCGAGGGCCAGCCGCAGGGCGTTGGTCACCGACCACTCGGCGGACTTCGCGGCGGCGTATCCGGCGCTGGGGACGATCGACACCCAGGACAGCACGGAGAGGACGTTGACGAGGGCGCCGCCGCCGTTGCGGCCGAGGATGGGCGCGAAGGCCCGGCTCATGGCGAGCGTGCCGAGCACATGGGTCTCGAACTCCGTGCGGAACGCGTCCAGTTCCGCGGTGAGGATGTGCGCCCTGGTCGTGGAGCCGGCGTTGTTGATGAGGAGGGTGACGTCCTCGGCGAGGTCGGCCGCGGCGAGGACCGACTCGTGGTCGGTGATGTCCAGGGCGACCGGTTCGGCCTCCGGCACGGTGACCTTCGCGGGATCGCGGGCCCCGGCGTAGACCTTGGCGGCTCCAGCGCCGAGCAGTGCCCGGACGAACTGCTCCCCGAGCCCGCGGTTGGCTCCGGTGACGAACGCGACAGACCCTTCCACCTTCATGCGTGCACCTTCCCGGCATGTGGTCCCGCGGGCTGACGACCGATCGGTCACGCTGCGGTTCGCCGGCCCGTGGCGGTCTCTCCGAAGCTATATCGCCCGACCGGCCGTCACCACTTGACGCCGGCCGTGCTCCGCGGTCCCGTGCCCGGAACGGGACGTGGCCGTCCCGGGCACGGGGCACCGCAGGGGGTCACCAGGCACTCGCGCCGCCGTCGACGGCGTAGTCGGCGCCGGTGATGTAGCCCGCCCGGTCCGAGGCGAGGAACGCGGCGAGTTCGACGACCTCCTCGGGGCGGGCGAACCGCTTGAGGAGCGTCTTGCCGGTGATCGCGTCCCGGGCGGCCCGGTCGTCGCCGAGGTCACGGTCGCTGGCCGGGGTGAGCACCGGGCCGGGGCTGATCGCCACCGCGCGGATGCCGTGCGGTGCCCCCTCCAGCGCGAGCTGCCGGGTCATGCCGATGACACCGGCGTTGGCGGCGGTGTGGGCGACCATCGGAGGAGTGGCGCCGGCGACGAGACCGGCCACCGAGGCGACGTTGATGATGACGCCGCCGCCGCGCCGGACCAGGTGCGGCCAGGTGAACTTCGACACGAGGAAGGGGATGTGGAGTTCGCCCGCGACGGTCGCGTGCCAGTCCTCCACCGAGAAGTCGGGCATCGGGCCGAAGCGCTGCACGGCCGCGTTGTTGTAGATCACGTCGAGTCCGCCGTACGCCGCGGCGGCCTCGTCGGCGAGCCGCCGCACCGCGTCCGCGTCGGTGAGGTCGACCGGGGCGATGCTCGTCATCTCGCCGCCCGCGCGGCGGACGAGTCCGGCCGTCTCCTCGTTGGCCGCGACCTGGATGTCGGCGCCGACGACGCGGGCGCCCTCGCGGGCGAAGACGAGAGCCGCGACCCGGCCCATGCCGCCCGCGGTGCCGGTGATGAGCGCCACCTTGCCGTCGAGTGTTCCCATGGCACTGCTCCTGAGTGAGGCGCGCGGCGCGGGGGTGCGCCACGCGGTGGGGTATGCGGTGGCTCGGAACAAGCCGCCGCATTTTGCTTGATGCGTCAAGCAAATAACTTCAACCCCGCCCGGCGCGGATCCATTCCCCGGGGAGTCAGGCCGCCTCGCCGGACGCCGTCGACGCGGCGGCGCGGGCCCGGCCCACGGCACGGCCGAGTTCGGTCCGCGGGAACCGGTCGAGCATGGCGCGCAGTTCACCGGCCCCGACGTACGCGCCGAAGGGTTCGGAGCCGGGCTGGAGCCGCACCCCGTCGGCGAGAGTCCCCGCCACGACGGGGTCGAAGCCGAGGCTCCGGACCAGCCGGGCCACCACGGCACGATCCTCCGGCCGGTCACCGGCTACGGCGATCGCCGAGGGGTCGGCGGCACCGGCGGCCGGGCCCCGCCCTCCAGGTCGCGGTAGCCCATGTGGTTGAACGCCTTGACGATGCGCGAGTCCGGCAGGAACGCCTGGACCAGTTCGCTGGTGGAACGGCGCGGGTCACCGAACTCCTCGCGTACGCCGTCGGCCTCCCACCAGTAGTTCATGGCGTCGATCACCAGCCTGCCCCGCAGCGCCTCCACCGGGACGCTCCGGTACCTGCCCAGGGGCAGGGCCAGGATCACCACGTCGGCGGCCGAGGCGGCCTCCGCGGCGGTGACCGGGACCGCGCCGGGGGCGAGGACGTCCACGGTGAGGGCGATGGCGCCGGGCTCGCCCGACCCCGAGATCAGCACGCGGAAGCCCGCCGCCAGGGCGAGCAGCCGGGCCAGCACGGTGCCGAGCTTGCCCGCGCCGAGGATGCCGACCGTGCGCACATCCGTGTCCATCGGGTCTCCTTCCGTTCCGTCCGGGTCAGCCGGCCAGCAGATCGCGGACCATGGGGATCACCTTGGTGCCGTACAGCTCGACCGCGCGGAGCCGGGCGCTGACGGGCAGCGCCCCCGCGGTGTAGAGGAGGTCGAACCGGCCCACGCCGAGCGAGCGGACGTTGGCGGCGATCTTGCGGGCGACCGTCTCGGGCGAGCCGATGCAGAGGGAGCCGTGCTCGATCTCGGCCTCGTACTCGGCGCGCCGCAGCGGGGGCCAGCCGCGCTGGGCCCCGATGCGGTCGCGGATCTCCCGGTACGGCTGCCAGTGCGCGTCCCGGGCCTCCTCGTCGGTGTCGGCGACGAAACCGGGCGAGTGCATGCCGACCGGGTGGGCGGCGGTGCCGAGCTGGTCCGTCGCGCGCCGGTAGAGGTCCACGTAGGGGACGAAGCGCCCCGGGGGGCCGCCGATGATCGCGAGCATCATCGCGAGGCCGTGCCGCGCGGTGCGCAGGACGGACTGGGGTGAGCCGCCGACACCGACCCAGGTGGTGAGGCGCCCCGACTCGGTCCGGGGCAGGACCTGGGCGTCCCTGAGCGGGGCCCGCACCGTGCCCTCCCAGGTGACGGGCCGCTCCTCGAGGAGGCGCACGAACAGGTCGAGCTTCTCCTCGAACAGCACCTCGTAGTCGGCGAGGTCATAGCCGAAGAGCGGGAAGGACTCGGTGGACGAGCCGCGGCCGAGGATGACCTCGGCGCGCCCGCCGGACAGCGCGTCGACGGTGGCGAACCGCTGGAAGACCCGGACCGGGTCGTCGGAGCTCAGGACGGTCACCCCCGAGGAGAGGCGGATGCGGGCGGTGCGCGTGGCGATGCCGGCGAGCACGGTCTCCGGAGTCGACACGGCCCACTCGGGGCGGTGGTGCTCCCCCACGGCGAGCACGTCGACGCCGACGCCGTCGGCCAGGACGGCCTCGTCGACGACCTGCCGGATCGCCGCGGCGTCGGTGAGCAGGGCACCGGAGTCGTCCACGGGCACGTCACCGAACGTGTCGAGGCCGAGAACGAGCGCGGACGGGTCGTACGGGTCGGACATGCGGGCTCCTTCGTGTGCGGTGGGCGCAAGACGGGCACAGGATCGCTTTTCTTGACACGTCAAGTATTGCTTGGGATGCTTGACGCGTCAAACGAAAGGGGGCGGGGCGGGCGGACGACGCCGGGCCCACCCGACGACCGAAAAGCCGCGGATCCGGCGGGACTTCACCGAGACCGCGCAGGCGCTCCGCACCGAGCCGGCCGCACGGCTTGAGAGAACACGAGCCGCCGGGAGCCCGGGCCGACCGACGGGACACCCTCTGGCGCCGGGCAGTTGGGGGTTCCCCGGCAGGAGCGCCGCGTGTCCGCGCACGGCTCCCCGGGTGCGCCCCAAGGGGAACGAGAGCAGCATGGGGCAGTGGGGATCGCGGCCATGGCTCCGTAGGCGGGCGTGGCGCGCCCCCCTTCACAACGCGCGGCGACAGCGGGAGTGACCATGAGCGCGAAGCTGCTTTTCGTGATGACCGGGGCCTCGTACTGGACACTCAAGGACGGGACCAGGCACGCGACCGGCTATTGGGCCGAGGAGTTCGCGGCCCCCTACAAGGCGTTCACGGACGCCGGCCACCGGGTCACGGTGGCCACCCCCGGCGGCGTGATCCCGACCGTCGACATGATGAGCCTGCGCCCCGACATGGCCGGCGGCGCGGAGACCGCCGTCGAACTGGAGGGGATCATCCGCTCGGCGGAGGAGATGCGGCGGCCGATCCAGCTGTCCGACGCGCGGCTGGAGGACTACGACGCCGTCTACTTCCCGGGCGGACACGGCCCGATGGAGGACCTCTGGCAGGACCCCGACGCGGGACGGCTGCTGACCACGGCCCTGGCCTCCGGCAAACCACTGGCCATCGTCTGCCACGCACCGGCCTCCATGCTGTCCACCAGGATCCACGGCGTCTCCCCCTTCGCCGGCTACCGGGTCACCGCGTTCACCAACGACGAGGAGAACGCCGTCGGGCTGGCCTCCCGGGCACGGTGGCTCCTGGAGGACGAACTCAAGGCGCTCGGCGTGGACTTCGTACGCGGCGAGATGTGGAAGCCGTACACGGTCGTGGACCGCAACCTCTACACGGGGCAGAACCCGGCGTCGGCGGGGGCGCTCGCGTCCGAGCTGCTGAAGGCCCTGTAGGGGGCCCTGTGAGCGGCCCGGCCCCGCAGTCGGGACAGGCGGTCCACGGTGCCCAATTGCACTGTGGCCGTGGCGGATACGACGGCGATCAAGCCCCTCGATCAGGACGAGGAGGCGTTCCTCCGGGCCCTCGGAAGGGTCATGGCGTATCTGCCGCGCGTCGTCGACGCGGACATGGCCAGGGAACGGCCGATCACCGGCAGCGAATACACCGTGCTGGTGCATCTCTCCGAGGCCCCGGAGAACCCTATGCGGATGAGCGACCCGGCCCGTGTGCGCGGGCTGTCCCTGAGCGGGTTGACCCGCGTGGTCAAGCGTCTGGAGGCGCGGTCGCTCGTGCTCCGCGAGAAGTGCCCGGACGACGGCCGGGCCTGGCTCGCGGTCCTCACCGACGCGGGCTGGGAGCGTCTGAAGCCGGCCTGGCCGACCAACCTGGCGAGCGTGCGACGGCATGTCTTCTCCCGTCTCGAGGGCTGTGACGTCGCCGCCGCCCGGGACCTGGAGCGCATCGCCGCGGGCGACTGACCGGCGCCCGGTGGTCACCCCGTGGGTGCCGTCGTGGGGGCAGGGCGCCCCGGCCGGGCACAGTCACGAGCGACACCCCTGCCTGGCCGCCTGCTTCCGCACCTCGGGACCTCCGGAGAACAGCGCCCGCGTCGAGCGGCTGTGCGACGCCGGGCTGCGGCGGCCGGACGGCGTCGAACGCGACCTGGGACGGCACCTGGGCCCATCGTCCTGAGAGCGGGCCGCCGGACCCCGAGGGGCCGGGCGCTCCGCCCACGTTTCGCCCCGCCGAAGAACAGGAGGCCGCGTCATGCGGATCACCTTCCCGGGAGCGGTCGCGGACGCCGCGTACACGCACGTGAGCGGGGTGCTCGCCCCGCCCGTCCTCCAGCACAGCGTCCGGGTGTGGCTGCTCGCCGACCACATCGGCCGGCGGCAGGGCGTCGACGGCCCCGAACGCGAAGCCCTCGCCGTGGCCTGCCTGTTCCACGACGCGGGCACGGCCGACGTCTACGACGGGCCGGAGCGGTTCGAGGTGGAGGGCGCCGACGCGGCGCGCGTGTTCCTCGCGGGTCACAACTGGCCGCAGCCGCTCGTGCGGAGCGTGTGGGAGGCGATCGCGCTGCACACGTCGCCGGGGATCGCGGAGCGGATGGGACGCCTGCCCCGCCTCGTCCGGGAGGGCGTCCTCGCCGACTTCGGCCGGACCGACCTCATCCCGCCCGGCGACGAGAAGGCCCTCACCGCCGCCCTCACCGCCTTCCCGCGCCTGGACATCGAAGCCGTGCTGAGCGGCGCGGTGGTGGCGCAGGCGCTCCGGCGGCCGGAGAAGGCCCCGCCGTCGAGCTGGCCGGGCGGGCTGCTCGCCGCACACCGGGCCGGCCCGGGCGCGAACCCGGCCTTCTGACGCCCGGATGCGGGCCCGTAGCGGTACGCGGCTCACGTCCCCCCGGGACACCGGCCCGCCCGCGGAGATGACCCGCGCTCGCGCAGGACCGATACTTCCGACAGGAGGACTTCTCCGCGCCCCGCGTGCGATCGTTGACGCGTACCCGCTCTGAACAGCACCGACGCAGGTCGCCAGGCCACCTGTGAGAGCTTCCCGGGAGGTATCCATGAAGATGCTGATCAACGTCGCGGAGACCGTGGTCGCGGACGCGCTGCGCGGAATGGCCGCCGCTCATCCGGAACTGGTCGTCGACGTTGACAACCGGGTGATCGTACGGCGGGACGCCCCCGTCGCCGGAAAGGTCGGGCTGGTGTCCGGTGGCGGGTCGGGACACGAGCCGCTGCACGGCGGATTCGTCGGACCGGGCATGCTGTCGGCGGCCTGTCCCGGTGAGGTCTTCACCTCCCCCGTGCCGGACCAGATGGTGCGGGCCGCGGCCGCCGTGAACAGCGGAGCCGGCGTGCTCTTCATCGTGAAGAACTACACAGGTGACGTCCTCAACTTCGACATGGCCGCGGAACTCGCCGAGGACGAGGGCATCCAGGTCGCGAAGGTCCTGGTCGACGATGACGTCGCGGTGACCGACAGCACGTACACGGCCGGGCGGCGCGGCACGGGCGCGACCCTGTTCGTGGAGAAGATCGCCGGGGCCGCCGCCGAGGAGGGCCGGCCGCTGGAGCGGGTGGAGGCGATCGGGCGGCAGGTCAACGAGAACGCGCGCAGCTTCGGTGTCGCCCTGGGCGCGGTCACCACACCGGCCAAGGGCAGCCCCACCTTCGACCTGCCCGCGGGCGAGCTGGAGCTGGGCATCGGCATCCACGGCGAGCCCGGCCGGGAGCGGCGGGCGATGATGACCTCGGGTGAGATCGCGGACTTCGCGGTCGGCGCCATCCTGGACGACATGACGCCGCGCAACCCGGTCCTCGTCCTGGTCAACGGCATGGGCGCGACACCGCTGCTGGAGCTGTACGGCTTCAACGCGGAGGTGCACCGGGTGCTCGCCGAGCGCGGGGTCGCGGTCGCCCGCACGCTGGTGGGCGACTACGTCACCTCGCTGGACATGGCCGGCGCCTCGGTCACCCTGTGCCAGGTCGACGAGGAGACGCTGCGGCTGTGGGACGCGCCGGTCAGTACACCGGGCCTGCGCTGGGGTATGTGATCCGGGGCCGCACGAACACGAGCCACCTGCCACGCAAGGAGATCAAGTGCTCGACGCCGACTTCTTCCGCCGTTGGATGACGGCGACCGCCGCCTCCGTGAACCGCGAGGCGGACCATCTCACAGCCCTCGACTCCCCCATCGGCGACGCCGACCACGGCAGCAATCTGCAGCGCGGGTTCACCGCCGTCACCGCCGCCCTGGAGAAGGAGCAGCCGCAGACGCCGGGCGCGGTCCTGATCCTGGCCGGGCGGCAGCTCATCTCCACGGTGGGCGGGGCGTCGGGGCCGCTGTACGGCACGCTGCTGCGCCGCACCGGCAAGGCCCTGGGCGACGCGGCCGAGGTCGACACCGAGCAGTTCGCACAGGGCCTGCGGACGGGGGTGGACGCGGTCATGGCGCTCGGGGGCGCCGCGCCGGGCGACGCCACGATGATCGACGCCCTGCTCCCCGCGGTGGATGCGCTGGGTGACGGTTTCGCCGCCGCGGCGACAGCCGCGCAGGAGGGTGCCGTCGCGACGACGCCGTTGCAGGCCCGCAAGGGACGGGCCAGCTATCTCGGCGAGCGCAGCATCGGGCACCAGGACCCCGGCGCCACCTCCTCGGCCCTGCTGGTCGCGGCTCTCGAGGAGGCGTCCGATGAGTGACACCGAGAAAGGACGGCTGGTCGGCGTCGTGCTGGTCTCGCACAGCGCGCAGGTGGCCGCGTCGGTGGCCGAGCTGGCGCGCGGGCTGGCGGGCGGCGGGACCGCGGTGCCCGTGGCCCCGGCGGGCGGCACCGAGGGCGGTGAGCTGGGGACGAGCGCCGAGCTGATCGCCGCGGCGGCGGCGTCGGTGGACCGGGGTGCCGGGGTCGCCGTCCTCACCGATCTGGGCAGCGCGGTCCTCACCGTCAAGGCGCTGCTGGCCGAGGGCGACGAACTGCCGGCGGACACCAGGCTGGTGGACGCTCCCTTCCTGGAGGGCGCGGTGGCCGCGGTCGTGACGGCGGCGACGGGCGCCGACCTCGCGGCGGTGGAGGCGGCGGCCGCGGACGCGTACACGTACCGGAAGGTGTGAGCCGTCGGGGGCGGCGGGGCCGGTGACGGACTGGGCGGGGCCGCCCCCCGGTCCGTCACTGTCCCCGGGTGAACTTCCTGGCGACCCGCTCCCCGGTCCGTACGGCCTCTGCCGCGTCCTCGAGGGGCTTGACCACCTCGTCCTTGAAGACGATGTAGGTGACGCCGGAGGGGACGCCCCCGGCGCGGGGGTCGGCGGGGATACCGAGCGCCTCGGCGGCGGCGTACGACGCCTCGCCGATGACGTCGCCCGGGCCGACGTCGCCGACGACCGCGTAGCGCACCCGGCCCTGGTACACGACGGCGGCGAGGGAGCCGCCGCGGATGCCGTGGGCCCGGTAGTCCCACAGGGCGCTCGGGGCGGGCACCACGATGTAGGGCAGCTGCTCGGCGCTCGGATAGCGGCCGTCGGACTGCGTGAACGCGGTGGCGGCGGAGAAGTACGGGTCCGTTCGGCTGCTGCACCGGGCGGTGGGGCGTCCGTCGCAGTCGATGTCCATGTCGGCCTTCCAGAACACCGCCTCCTTGGTCCCGCAGACCGGGACCGTCGCGGGCCGGCCGCTGTCGGTGCGGTAGCGGCCCCGGGACACCGGGGTGCACGTGTCCACCTTGGCCAGCAGCTCGGCGGCGCTCACGTCGGCGTCCTGGCTGACGGCCGGCTCCTCGGGGGCGGGTGGCGGCGGGGTCGGCGGACTCGTCGGGGCGAGCAGGGCGGCTCCTGCCGCGGCCAGCGTCAGCGCATGCAATCGCACGATGGGGGCCTCACGTCGGGGACAAGGACACGCGTCCGCCGGCGACCGGGGGATGAGATCCGGCGGTCACGCGCTGTGCACCGCGTGGGCACCGGCGAACACTGAGCCCAATGTGCTGGCCGTCCGAGCAGGCTGCCACCAGAGGGGTCCGTACGGTGCACACCGGCCGGCGACACGTCGGGCGCGCCCGCCGGCGGCCGGGGGCCTGACTCCCTGACGGACCCAGGCCCCGGGCCACCCGCGTCCGGCGCGGGATCAGCGACGACAGCGGCCCACGCCGAGGGCATGAACTCCCGAGCCCTCGAGGGAAGTTCAGCCATGAGGACCTTCAGCATACGAAACGCCCCGCACCGGTCTCCAGCGACCACCCCCTTGGACCACACCCTTGATGTGAGCGCGTCATCCGCGTCATATTGGTCCGGACCATTGCCGTCGGTCCCCTTCGGGAGGCAGAGCCGTGCGACGCCTGTCCGCTCTCGTTCCCGCCGTCTGCGCCGGGTTCCTGCTCGCGTCCTGCGGCTGGGGAGGGTCCGGCGACGAGGGTGCCCGCCCGCCGGGGGCACCGACCGGGGTCACGGCGCGGGCGGGCAGCGCGACCAGCGTCCACGTGATGTGGAACGCCGTGGCGGCGGGGGACGCCGGCGGGATCCGCGGCTACGAGGTGTACCGGGGCGGCACCAAGGCCGCGGAGGTGCCGGCCTCCGCGCACATGGCCGACATCACCCGGCTGGAGCCCTCCCACGGCTACGCGTTCACCGTGCGGGCCCGGGACACGGAAGGGCGGCTCGGGCCGCCGAGCCGGACGGTCCGGGCGACCACCCCGGCGGCCGTGGCCGCGGACCGGGCGGCGCCCAGCCGTCCCGGACGGGCCGCCGGACGGGCGGTCGGCAGCCGGGCCGTGCAGCTGTCCTGGACGCGGGCGACCGACGACCGGGACGTGGTGTCGTACGACGTCTACCAGGGCGGAACGAAGATCCACAGTGTGGGCGGGAACCAGACGGCCACCGTGGTCACGGGGTTGCGGCCCGGCACCCGGTACTCCTTCACGGTGCGGGCCCGGGACGCGGCCGACAACCTGTCCCCGGCGTCGGCCGCCGTGCGCCTTGCGACGCCGGGCACCGACGACGGCCGGGGCACCGCGCCGACGGGCTTCCGGGCCACGACGCGGCGCGCGGACGGGGCGTACCACGTCGATCTGAGCTGGACACCGCCGCGCACCGACGGCACCGTCACCGAGTACCAGGTCCAGCTCGACGGGCGGGCGGCCACCTCGCTCGTGTTCGGCGGGAACCCGCCGCGCGGGAAGGCCACGTACAGCTTCTACCTGGGCCCGGAGACCGGGGTGCGGCACCGGGTGCGGATCCGGGCCATGCTGCCGGACGGTACATGGGGCGGGTTCTCGGCGGAGCGGACCGTGACGACCGGGCCGTGACACCCGGCCGGCGCCGGCCGGGGGCCAAACCGGTTCCGGCCGCTGGTCCCCCGAACGCGGCACCGCGTCACCTGAGCGGCCGACGCCCGCATGCGCGCACGTCCCGGTACGCGTTGGCTGCACCTGAGGCAGCACGGGCGTTCCCGACTACGGCGGCGCAACGGACGTACCGCCGACCGTGCCGCCGGAGGGCATCTCATGCGCAACTCCTCGCTCTTCCGCTCGGGCCTGACCGTGGCAGCCGCCTCCGCACTCCCCCTGTTCGCGGCCGCCGTCCCGGCCACCGCACAATCGGGGATCTCCGTGAGCACCACCGGCTCCACGGTCTCCGTCACGACCAGCGCGTGCACCCGGTCCAACGGCAGCTGGGGCACCGCCTCGCTGCTCAACAGCCGGCAGTCGAACTTCTCGCAGGGCCGCCAGGTCTCCCTGACCGGCACGGAGGCCCTGCAGTCGGCGGCATGGTCGGACGTGGGCGCCGGGACCTCCACCGTCATCGTCATCTGCTCGGACGGGACGAGGGCGGGCACCCAGGCGGTCATCGTCTCCCCGACCGCCCGGCCCACGATCTCCGCCACGACCTCACGCTCCCCTTCGCCCTCGCCCTCCCCCTCGTCCTCCCCCTCGCGCGGGGTGATGGGCGGAGTGGGCGGCAGCAACCGCGACTACGGCACGCTGACCGTGGTGGGCGGCGGTGTCCTGGTGGGCGCGGGTGTCGCGGGGGCCGCCTGGTACCTGCGCCGCCGGTCGTCGCGCCCGCGCCACCTGTGACGACCGTCCACCGCCCGCACGGCCCCGGGACTCACGCGGTCCCGGGTCCGGGCAGGTCCGGGAGCTCCTCCAGCGCGTGGGTGAGCCACTGCGTCCAGAAGGTCTCCAGATCGATGCCGGCCCGCAGCACCAGGTGCCGCAGCCGGTCCGGGGAGCTGTCCCTGCCGGGCGGGAAGTCGCGCTTCTCGATCTCCTCGTACTCGGCGAGCTGACGCCGGTGCAGGTCGAGGTGGCGGCGCAGATCCGCCTCGACGCCCGCGGTCCCCACGACCGCCGCCGCCCGCATCCGCAGGAGCAGCGTGTCCCGCATGGGCCGCGGGTCCTGGGAGGCGGCGGTCCAGCGGGCCAGTTCCTCGCGGCCCGCGGGCAGGACCTCGTAGCTCTTCCTCTGCCCGCGGGCGGGCTGTTCGGACGGCAGGGTCCGGATCAGCCCGCCGCTCTCCAGCCGCCCCAGCTCGCGGTAGATCTGCTGATGCGTCGCCGACCAGAAGTAGCCGATCGACTTGTCGAAGCGACGGGTCAGCTCCAGCCCCGAGGACGGCTTCTCGAGCAGGGCGGTGAGGATCGCGTGCGGGAGTGACATGGGGTCATCCTAGGGACGCGATACGGGGGTTCTACAGGCTCGCCGCCAGCTCCGTGCCCTGCTTGATGGCCCGCTTGGCGTCGAGTTCGGCGGCGACGTCCGCGCCGCCGATCAGGTGGGCGCTGCGACCCGCGGCGACCAGTGCCTCGTACAGGTCGCGGCGCGGCTCCTGGCCGGTGCACAGCACGACGGTGTCGACCTCCAGGACGGTGCTCTCGTCGCCGACGGTGATGTGCAGTCCGGCGTCGTCGATCCGGTCGTAGCGCACGCCCGGGACCATGGTCACGCCCCGGTGCTTCAGCTCGGTGCGGTGGATCCATCCGGTCGTCTTGCCGAGGCCCGCGCCGACCTTGCCGGCCTTGCGCTGGAGCAGGTGCACGGTGCGCGGCGGTTCGGGGCGCTCGGGTGCGGCGAGGCCGCCGGGGGCCGTGTAGTCCATGTCGACGCCCCAGAGCCGGAAGTACGTCTCGGGGTCCTCGGCGGCCTTGTCACCGCCGTCCGTGAGGAACTCGGCGACGTCGAAGCCGATGCCGCCCGCGCCGAGGACGGCGACCCGGTCGCCGACCGTGGCCCCGTCGCGCAGGACGTCGAGGTAGCCGACGACGCTGGGGTGGTCGACGCCCGCGATGTCCGGGACGCGCGGGGTGACGCCGGTGGCGACGACGGCCTCGTCGTA
The DNA here is from genome assembly GCF_042792555.1 of Streptomyces sp. NPDC056628. Lineage (NCBI taxonomy): Bacteria > Bacillati > Actinomycetota > Actinomycetes > Kitasatosporales > Streptomycetaceae > Streptomyces > Streptomyces sp. NPDC056628. The sequence goes on along the minus strand of NZ_JBHTWG010000002.1, from coordinate 413,992 downwards.
GCCGGCGAGGTCGTCGGCGGAGACCCAGGTGCCCAGCCGTACGTCGACGCCGTGCCAGTCGAGCTGGTGACGGTAGTAGCGCAGCGTCTCGTCGAACTCCTGCTTGCCGGGGACCTTGCGGGCGACGTTCAGCTGGCCGCCGATCTCGTCCGCGCCGTCGAACAGCGTGACGTCGTGGCCGCGTTCGGCCGCGCTCACCGCGCAGGCCAGGCCGGCGGGCCCGGCGCCGACGACCGCGACGCGCTTGCGCAGCCGGGTCGGGGAGAGTGTCAGCTCGGTCTCGTGGCAGGCGCGCGGGTTGACCAGGCAGGAGGTGATCTTGCCGCTGAAGGTGTGGTCGAGGCAGGCCTGGTTGCAGCCGATGCAGGTGTTGATGGCCTCGGGGCGGCCGGCGGCGGCCTTGGCGACGAAGTCGGGGTCGGCGAGCATCGGGCGTGCCATGGACACCATGTCCGCGCAGCCGCCGGCCAGCAACTCCTCGGCCAGCTCGGGGGTGTTGATGCGGTTGGTGGTGACCAGCGGGACCGACACCTCGCCCATCAGGCGCTTGGTGACCCAGGTGTACGCGCCGCGCGGCACGGACGTGGCGATGGTGGGGATGCGGGCCTCGTGCCAGCCGATGCCGGTGTTGATGATGGTCGCGCCGGCGGCCTCGACGGCCTTGGCGAGGGTGATCACCTCGTCCAGCGTGGAGCCGCCGGGGACGAGGTCGAGCATGGACAGCCGGTAGACGATGATGAAGTCCTCGCCGACGGCCTCGCGCACCCGGCGCACGATCTCGACCGGGAAACGCATCCGGTTCTCGTACGCGCCGCCCCAGCGGTCGGTGCGGTGGTTGGTCTGCGTGGCGATGAACTCGTTGATCAGGTAACCCTCGGAGCCCATGATCTCCACGCCGTCGTAGCCGGCCTGCCGGGCGAGGCGGGCGGTGCGGACGTAGTCGTCGATGGTCCGCTCGATGTCGGCATCGGTGAGCTCGCGGGGCGGGAACGGGCTGATCGGCGCCTGGAGGGGGCTCGGGGCGACCAGGTCCTGGTGGTAGGCGTACCGGCCGAAGTGCAGGATCTGCAGGGCGATACGGCCGCCCTCGCGGTGCACGGCGTCGGTGACGGTCCGGTGCTGGTCTGCCTCCGCGTCGGTGGTGAGCTTGGCGCCGCCCTCGTAGGGCCGGCCCTCGTCGTTGGGCGCGATGCCGCCGGTGACGATGAGGCCGACGCCGCCGCGTGCCCGCTCCGCGTAGAAGGCCGCCATGCGCTCGAATCCACGCTCGGCCTCCTCCAGGCCCACGTGCATGGAGCCCATGAGGACACGGTTGGGCAGCGTGGTGAAGCCCAGGTCCAGCGGGCTCAGCAGATGCGGGTAACGGCTCATGGGGGCCCTCCGTCGCGGTGTGGTCTGACGTAGTTGTAAAGGACCGCGCCAGGGTTATGCAACTAGTTGCACAATCGGAGGGGCGTGACTCCGGCCACGGAGAGAGGCGGCGCGGCCGGGGCCCGGCACGCCGGAAGCCCGCGTACCGGCGGTACGCGGGCTTCCCTCCGTGCGACGGGGCGGGCGGGCGTCCCTACGACGCCTCGGGCCTGCTCTCCAGGACCACGTGCAGTTCGCGCTCCTGGTCGCCGGAAGCCGACGCCTGGTCGTGGACGGTGAACAGGGAGTCCAGGGTCGCCCGGAGCCGTTCGATGGCCCAGTAGCCGCCCTGCGCGTCCGCCTCGACACGCGACGAGAGCCGGGCCGGAGGGGGGCACGTCTGCGCGTCCGTCACCTCGAACGTGCCGAGCCACACCATCGGACGGGATTCGTGGAGCTGCTGCGGCACCTCGTCCGGCGCCCGGTCGGACTGGAAGCACGTGGACAGCGCCTCGAAGACGATCCGGGCGTCCTCCTTGTCGTATCCGCTGATCTCGACGGACACGGCTTCGTCGTGCATTCGTTCACGATCCATCGTGATCGCTCCTCTCGTGGCCACACCGCGGTGCCACGGGTAGCCCGCGGAACGGGACCCAACCCAAGAAAAGCACCACACATGCCGGCGCACTACCGGCGAGGACGCCCGGGCGGCCTTCCGGCCGCGGTTCAGCCCCTGGTGAACCGGTACGTCTTGCTGTCCGTCAGCACGCAGAACCCCGGCGAGACGACGATGACGCGCAGGGTGCCGGTGCGGCGGTCGTAGTCGATGCCCTCCGTCTCGAAGGAGCCCGAGCAGGAGCTGCGCAGCGGGAGCTGGCGCAGGGCGGTGACCCTGCCCGTCACGTCCGAGGCGCCGGGGGCGGCGGAGAGGTCGATCTGGAGCAGCGGCTTGGTGATCCCGAAGAGGCTGCCGTCGGGGTCGTCGGACGAGCACAGCAGCGTCGTCGCGTCCCGGAAGTCGCAGCCCTGCACGTCACGGACCGGTCGGTCGAGCCTGATGCTGGAGGTCCAGGGCAGGTTCGCCGAGGGGGACGTGGACGGGTTGACGCCGGGCGTCGGGTGGACGAGCAGGCGGGTCATGGTCCCCCACTCGCCGGAGACCATCCACTGCCCGCTCGGGGAGATCGCGACGAAGGAGTTGTTCAGCGCCTCCCCCGGACCCAGCGCGTGGACGTACTCGGTCCAGCCGCCGTTCGGCGCCTGGACCCGGAACATCTTCGCGGAGCCCGAGTCCGCCTGGTAGGGCTCGACGTAGTAGCCGTCGTAGGAGGCGTCGGGGTCGCCCACATGGTTCCAGCCGCGGCTTGCGACCGACAGGGGGATCGTGCCGATGCCGGTGTAGCGGTTGGGGCTGTTCGCCGGGACCTCGACGGAGGCCAGGCCCTGGCTCTCGGTGAGCGGGTCGGCGCGGTCGGAGCCGACCTCCGTCCAGGTGTCGGCCGCCTGCGCGGGCGTGGCGGCGGACAGGACGGCGGCCGAGGCGAGGGCCACGAGGCCCGTCACGAAGGCATGACAACGTTGCCGGGCACGGTGGGCCATGGCGGCGACTCCTTGGGGGGTGGGGGCGCGTCGGCGGACAGTGTGGCGGCCCCGCATAGTCATGTACAGACCAATGACAGCCATGTCTGTTGTAGTGTCCGCCACACATGGCACCCACGTGCGGCTTCGCGCCACACCCGCCGCCGGGTCGAGGGATGGTGGAGGTGGCGAACGCGGGGGGCCCGCAGACGGCTGGACGCGGTAGAACAAGGGGAGTCGGCACGGGGGAGAACGACGTGCCGCGACTACGGGCGAAGGCGGTGCGTGGGATGGCTCCAGGCGAACGTCCCATGGCCGGGGACGACGAGGCGGTGCGGGGACCGGTGCGTCCGAGCGGGCTCCTCGACGTGCTCGGGGTGGCTTCCGTCGTGCTGGACACCGAGGGCCGCATCGTGCTCTGGAGCCCCCAGGCGGAGGAGCTCTTCGGCTATCCGGCGCGCGAGGCACTCGGCGAGTACGCCGCCCGGATCATGGTCCACGAACAGCACCTGGACCTGGTCGTCAAGCTCTTCGCCGACGTGATGGAGACCGGCGAGGGCTGGGCGGGCGCCTTCCCCATCCGCCGCAAGGACGGCAGTACCCGCCTGGTCGAGTTCCGCAACATGCGGCTCCTGGACGACCAGGGCGACGTCTACGCCCTCGGCCTGTGCGCCGACCAGTCGACCGTCCGCCAGGTGGAGCGGGACGTAGCGCTGTCCACCCGCACCATCGCCCAGGCGCCGGTCGGCCTGGCCGTCCTCGACACCGAGCTGCGCTACGTCTCCGTCAACCCGGCGCTGGCCGAGCTCAGCGGCCTGCCCCCCGAGGCGCACCTCGGCCACATGCCGCACGAGCTGATGCCGGACGCCGAGGCGGCCCAGGTCGCGGAGGCGGCGCTGCGCGCGGTGCTGCGGACCGGTGAGCCGGTCGTCAACCGGCGTGTCGTGGGCCGTACCCAGGCAGACCCCGATGTGGACCACTTCTGGTCGGTCTCGCTGTACCGGCTGGAGGACACCACCGGGACGGTGCTCGGGGTGGCCGGCATGGCGGTGGACATCACCGAGCAGCACCGGGCCGCGGTCGCGGCGGAGACGGCGCGGCGCCGGCTCGCGCTCATCGCCGACGCCTCCACCCGCATCGGTACCACCCTGGAGCTGGACCGCACGGCCAGCGAACTCGCGGACGTCGCCGTGCCGGAACTCGCCGACGTGGCGGCGGTGGACCTGCTGGACGCCGTCGTGGAGGGCAGGCGCAGCACCCTCGGCCCCGCCGAGGCGGCGGTGATCCGCGCCCTGGCCGTCCGCTCGGCGAACGGCACCGAGGCGCTCCAGGCCGCCGATCCCCCCGGGCACGTCGCCCGCTACGGACCGGACCGCCTCGTCACCGAGTGCGTGCGCACGGGCAACCCGGTGATGGTGGCGCACGTCCGGGAGGAGGACCTGCCGCGCATCGCCCGCTCCCCCGAGGCCGCCGGTCAGCTCGGCCGGGCGGGACTGCACTCCTATCTGGCGGTGCCGCTGATCGCGCGCGGCGAGGTCCTCGGCGCCCTCGACCTCAAGCGCATCCGCAACCCGTTGCCGTTCAGCGAGGACGACCTGCTGCTCGCCCGGGAGCTGGCCGCCCGCGCGGCGATCCAGATCGACAACGCGCGCTGGTACCAGAACGCCCGCGACACCGCCCTGACCCTCCAGCGCAGCATGCTGCCCAGCCACCCGCCGGTCACCGGTGGCCTGGAGGTCGCCTCCCGCTACCAGCCGGCCGGCGCGGGCGCCGAGGTCGGCGGCGACTGGTTCGATGTCATCCCGCTGGACGGGGCCAAGACCGCGCTCGTCGTCGGCGACGTCATGGGCAGCGGCATCGAGGCCGCCGCCACCATGGGCCGGCTGCGCACCGCGACACACACCCTGGCCTCCCTCGACCTGGAACCGACCCGGCTCCTGGAGCACCTCGACAAGATCACGGACGGCCTCGACCACTCCATCGCGACGTGCGTGTACGCCGTCCACGACCCGGAGCTGCGGCAGTGCCGCATTGCCAACGCCGGGCACCTGCCCCCCGTCCGCGTCCGCCCCGGACACCCCCCCGAGCTGCTGGAACTGCCGACGGGCGCGCCGCTCGGCGTGGGCGGCGTCGCCTTCTCCACGACGACGGTCGACCTCGAGCCCGGCGACCGGCTGGTCCTCTACACCGACGGCCTGGTGGAGACCCGCCAGCACCCGCTGGACGAACGCCTCGACGCGCTCCTCGCCCTGCTGGACGAACCGGAGCGCCCGCTGCAGGAGTGCTGCGACCTCCTCCTGCGCAAGCTCCACCAGCCCGAGAACTCCGACGACGTGGCGCTGCTGATCGCCCGGGTGCTCCCCACCGCGTGACCCCTCAGGTCGTGGCGGGCCCGCCGCGGACCCGACCGACCACGACATGGGCGTAGAGCTCGTCGGAGACCAGCAGGCGGGCCGACAGTCCACTGGCCGCGAAGGCCTCCAGGGCCACCGGCGTCTGCCGCTCGCTGGTCTCGATCAGCAGGCAGCCCTCCGGCGCCAGCCATCGCGGTGCCTCGGCGGCGACCCGGCGCAGCACGTCCAGGCCGTCCGGACCGCCGTCCAGCGCGACCAGCGGCTCGTGCTCACGCGCCTCCGCGGGCAGCAGCGCCACCTCGTCGGTGGGGACGTACGGCACGTTCGCCGCGAGGATGCCGACCCGGCCGCGCAGTCCGGCGGGCAGCGCCTCGAACAGGTCGCCCTCGTGCACGCGGCCCCCGAAGGGCGCCACGTTGCGGCGGGCGCAGCGCACGGCGACCGGATCGATGTCGCCGGCGTGGAGTTCGGCCCCGTCGAGCGCGGCGGCCAGGGCGGCGCCGACCGCGCCCGAGCCGCAGCACAGGTCGACGACCACCCGGGCGTCGGGGACGTGGGCGAGGGCTTGCCGTACGAGGAACTCGGTCCGCCGTCGCGGGACGAAGACGCCGGGTGCGACGGTGATCCGCAGGCCGGCGAACTCGGCCCATCCGAGGACGAGTTCGAGGGGAAGGCCGCTCACGCGCCGGTCCACCAGGGTGGCCAGCTCGCGGGGGCCGTCGGCGGCGGACAGCAGGAGCCGGGCCTCGTCCTCGGCGAACACACAGCCGGCGGCGCGCAGGGCGCCGACGACGGCGTCGTGGGTGAGGGATGCGGGAGAGGAGGGCGACGGGGACGCAGGGGGCATGGAGCCGAGAGCCTTTCGGGAAGCCGAAGGGTGCTCTGGCGGTCGCCTACCGGCGGTGGCCCGCGTCGATCCGAGGGATGAGCACCCGAGCTGACACAGCGGTGATGGGTCCCACCTCCCGGTCTCCAGGGCCGGGGCTCTCCCGGCTGGACGGCACCCTACCGCAACGGTCCGGGCCGTCCCCGGGATTCCGGGGAGGGCCGAGCCGGGGCCGGTGGCGACGCGGACGGGCGTCCGTGGTCGCCGCCCGGCGTCCCGGCCCGTGAGCGGCCGGCCTCCCGCGCGCGGGTCCGCCGCCTGGACGTCGTACGGTGGTACGCGCACCTGCCGATCCCGTTCGACCAGCGGGCCGTCGCCCACGGCGGCCTGGAGGCCCCACCCCCATGCATGTCACCCGAGGCTTCACCGGACGCCCGCGCGTCCCGAACGCCGCCCTGCCGCCCGGCCAGTACGACGCCGGGGACGACTGGCCCGTCCTGTCCGCGGAGGTCACTCCCGAGCTGACGCCCGAGGAGTGGACGTTCCGCGTCGACGGCCTGGTGGAGCGGCCCCGCACCTGGACGTGGGAGCAGGCGCACGCCCTGCCGGACTCCGTGTACGAGGGCGACATCCACTGTGTGACGAGCTGGTCCAAGTTCGGCGTACGGTTCGGCGGTGTCTCGCTCGACGCCTTCCTCGATGTGGTCCGGCCCCATGGGTCCGCCACCCATGTGGTCGCCTACGCGCACACCGGGTACACCACCAACCTCCCGCTCGCCGATGTCACCGGCGGGCGGGCCTGGATCGCCTGGGAGTACGACGGGCGGCCGCTCGCCCCCGAGCACGGCGGACCGGCGCGGCTGATCGTGCCCCATCTGTACTTCTGGAAGAGCGCGAAGTGGATCGCGGGCCTGCGCCTGCTCGACCACGACGAGCCGGGTTTCTGGGAGAGCAACGGCTACCACCCGCGCGGCAACCCCTGGGAGGAGCAGCGGTACTCCGGTGACTGAGACCCTCGGGACGCCCTCGTCCTTCACTCCCCCGACCCGTTTCGCCGTGCCCGGCCGTATCGCCGTGGACGACCGGGCGGCGTCCGAGTGGCAGACCACGACGATCACCGCGATCCGCCGCGAGACGCCGCGTGTGGCCACGTTCCGGCTGGCCGTGCCCGCCTGGCCGGGGCATCTGCCGGGCCAGCACCTGATGGTGCGGCTCAGGGCGCAGGACGGCTATGTGGCGCAGCGCCACTACTCGATCGCGTCCGCGCCCGACGACACCGGCCACATCGAGCTGACGCTGGACCATGTCGACGGCGGTGAGGTGTCCGGCTGGTTCCACACGGTGGCCCGACCGGGCGACACGGTCGAGGTGCGCGGCCCGGTCAGCGGGTTCTTCGCGTGGCCGGGCGACCGGCCCGCGCTGCTGCTCGGCGCCGGGTCCGGCGTCGTCCCGCTGATGGCGATGGTGCGGCACCACCGCGCGCGCAGCTCGGACGTGCCGTTGCGGCTGCTGGTGTCGGCCCGCAGCCCCGAGGAGCTCATCTACGCGTCGGAGTACGGTTCCGAGACGACGGCGGTGTTCACTCGCGGCGCGCCGGCCGGTGTGCCCGTGGGACGTATGTCCGCGGCACATGTGGCGCCGCTCCTGGCCGAGCGGCCTCCCGGTGGGTGGGAGGCCTATGTGTGCGGCTCCAACGGCTTCGCCGAGCACGCGTCGCGGCTGCTGGTGGCCGCGGGCCAGCCGGTCGAGCGCATCCGGATCGAGCGCTTCGGCTGACGCCGGCACCGGTCCGAGGGCGCCAACACGCCGCGGGGTGGGGCGGAAGACGTGCCGCCGCGAGGAACAGGGGCCGGTGTTCGGGGTACCTGGACGGCATGCGAAGTCGGGTGCGTGGCTGGCGCCTGCGGCCCAACGAGCTGCGGCGCCGGTCGGATGTCGTCGAGACGTGGACCTTGCTCGGGGTGGGCCTCCTGCTGTTCGTGGTCGCACCCCTGGTGGGTGTGGCCGCGGGCTGGTGGGCGCACGATGACGCCCAGGCCACGGCCGAGCAGCAGCGGGCCGAGCGACGGCAGGTGCGGGCGATGGTCGTCCGCACGGTGTCGGGCGCGCTGCGCACCCCGCAGACCGGGCGGCAGCCGTCGGCGAAGGTGACGGTCCGCTGGACGGAGCCGGGGACGGGTCCCCGGACGGCGGCCGTGCGCGTCCCCACGGGCACGCGGCCCGGTGAGACGGTCCCTGTGTGGCTGGACTCCGCCGACCGGAGCGTGCGGCCGCCGCCGGACGACTCCGCGGTCCGGCAGCACGCGGTGACGATGGGTGTGTGCGCGACGGGCGCCGCCGCCGCCGTCGTCGTCCTCGGCCACGGCCTCCTCCGGCACACGGCGATGCGCCGCCGGCTGGCCGAGTGGGACCGGGCGTGGGCCGCCACGGAACCGGCGTGGACGGGCCGCAACGTCTGAGCCGCGTCCCGCCGTCGTCCATGGACGGTCCCTGGTCGGCGCGCCGGTCTCCGACGTAGCGTGCGGTGTCCGCGCTCCCCCTCGCACAAGGTGGTCTCCATGGCCCTGTTCGACCTCCCGCTCGACGAACTGCGCACGTACCGCGGCGCGTCCGCCGAGCCCGAGGACTTCGACTCCTTCTGGTCCAAGACGCTGGACGAGGCGCGCGAGCACGACCTGGGCGTCCGCTACGAACCGGTCGACACGGGCCTGACCACGGTGCGGGTGTACGACGTGACGTTCGCCGGGTTCGGCGGGCACCCCGTCAAGGGCTGGCTGCGGCTGCCGGCGGGGGCCACCGAACCGCTGCCGCTGGTGGTGGAGTTCGTCGGGTACGGCGGTGGACGCGGGCTGCCGCACGAGGGCCTGCTGTGGGCGTCCACGGGGCGGGCGCACTTCACGATGGACACCCGAGGGCAGGGCAGCACCTGGGGCGGGGGCGGCGACACCCCGGACCCGGTGGGCGCCGGGCCCGCGTTCCCGGGCTATATGACGCGGGGCGTCGACGCGCCCGAGAACTACTACTACCGCCGGGTGTTCACCGACGCGGTCCGTGCCGTGGAGGCGGCCCGCGCCCACCCGCTCACCGATGCCGCCCGGACGGTCGTGTCGGGCGCGAGCCAGGGCGGCGGCATCGCGATCGCGGTCGGCGGGCTGGTCCCCGGCCTCGTGGCGGTGGCGCCGGACGTGCCCTTCCTGTGCGACTTCCCGCGCGCGACGACGCTGACGGACCGTCACCCCTACCGGGAGATCGGCCTCTACCTCAAGACGCACCGGGGACGCACGGCCGAGGTCCTGCGCACCCTGGCGTATTTCGACGGCGTCCACTTCGCCGCGCGCGGCCGGGCACCCGCCCTGTTCTCGGCGGCGCTGGAGGACCAGACCTGCCCCCCGTCGACGGTGTTCGCGGCGTTCAACGCCTGGGCGCACGACGAGAAAACCATCGAGGTCTACGACTTCAACGACCACGAAGGCGGCGGCCCCTACCACGAGGCGGTCAAGCTGGACTGGCTGCGCTCCCGCGTCTGACGGCCTCCCGCCACGGCACACCGTACCGGGGACCCTTCCGCACAGTCCGACCAGTCGGTACGTTCAGGGCCGGGGCCGCACCGGCGTGGCCCCGTACCTCCGGTGGACGACGAGGGGTGGGCGGCTCATGACGGACCTTCCGGCGCGGGTGCACGGGCACTGCGATCCGCGGTTCGAGGCGGTGCGCACGGCGTTCGAGGCGAACTTCCGGGAGCGGGGCGAGCTGGGGGCCGCCGTCGCCGTGACGGTCGGCGGTGAGACGGTCGTGGACCTGTGGGGCGGCTGGGCGGACGGGGCGCGCAGCCGGCCCTGGGAGCGCGACACCCTGGTCAACGTCTGGTCGACGACCAAGGGTCCGACGGCACTGTGTGCGCACATCCTGGCCGACCGGGGACTGCTCGACCTGGACGCGCCGGTGGCCGCCTACTGGCCGGAGTTCGCGGCCGCGGGCAAGGAAGGGGTCCTGGTACGGCACCTGCTGGCGCACCGGGCCGGGCTGTGCGGGCTGCGCGAGCCGCACTCGCTCGGGCAGCTGTACGACTGGGAGAAGACGACCCGGCGGCTCGCCGCGACGGAACCCTGGTGGACGCCGGGGACGCGGTCCGGGTACCACGCGCTCACGTACGGCTTCCTGGTCGGGGAGGTCGTGCGGCGGGTGTCGGGGCTGCGGCCCGCGGCGTTCCTGGAGCGCGAGGTGACCGGGCCGCTCGGCGTGGACTTCACGATCGGGCTGCCGGAGAAGGAGTCCGGCCGCGCGGCCGAGCTGGTCCAGTCCCCGGCCGGCCCGGCGAGCGGACGGTCCGCCACGCCGGCCGCGTTGGGGCCCGCGGCGCTGGCCGCGCTGGCCAATCCGGCGCTGGCCGCGCTGGCCAATCCGGCGGTGGGCGCGGACCAGGCCAACACGCCCGCGTGGCGGGCGGCCGAGATCCCCGCCGCGAACGGGCACGGCACCGCGCGGGCGGTCGCCGCCCTGTACGGGATCTTCGCGGGCGGCGGCTCGTACGGCGGCCGGCGCTTCCTGTCCCCCGAGGCGGCCGAGCGGGTGCGGGAGGGGCAGGGCAGGTGCCGCGATCTGGTGCTGGGGGCCGGGCTGGGGCACGAGACGGAGATCGGGCTCGGGTTGTGGCTCAGCGGCCCGAACGGCTCGTACGGGCCGAACCCGCGGGCTTTCGGTCACGACGGCTTCGGCGGTTCCTGCGGTCTGGCCGACCCGGAGGCCGGGATGTCGCTGGGGTACGTGATGAACCGGATGGGGCCCCATATCGCCGACGACCCCCGCAAGATGGCCCTGGTCGACGCCGTCTGCACCGCACGGTGAGTCATGGGGCGACCACGCGGTTTCGGCCGAAGTGGAGGTCCACCCTTCCCTCATGGTTTAGACCAATGCTTGGATCTGGTGACGCAAGGAGCCCGCACGGCTACGACACGTCACCGATCAGGAGGCGCGGCATGGTCCGCACCACCCCGCACGAACGCCCCCTCACCACCGCGCAGCCGCTGTACTGGCGGATCGCCACCCAGCTGCTGGGCGAGCTGCGCGACGGCACCATCCCGCCCGGTGAACGGCTGCCGGGGGAACGGCAGCTGGCCGGGCATTTCGGAGTCAGCAGGGAGACCGTTCGGCAGGCACTGGAGGTGCTGCGCCGCAGCGGTCTGGTCGCCACCGACCGGCGCGGCAGCCATGCCAGCCTGCCGGGGCTGCCGGTCGAGGCGCCGACGTCGGCGGCGTTCCCGATCGGCGCCCGGGCCGCGGGTCCCGGTGCCGTGGACCGGTCCGCGGTCGTCTGGGAGCCGCCCTCGCCGGAACACGCCGAGGCGCTGGGGATCGATCAGCACCGGCCGACCCTGGTGCACCGCTACGAGTCCACCGGCGCCGACGGACGGGCCCGGCGTACGGCGGTGACGACGTTCTCGGCGGTGGCGCTCGCGGAAGTGGTGGAGCTGGCCCGCTACCGGGACCGCGCGGACGGTTCCGGCGCGGCCCAACTGCGGCGCGCCTACGACTGGATGCGCAGGGCGGGCCTGACGCTGCACCACCGGGACGCCATCACCCGGCTCCCGGTCGGCTCCTCGGTCCGGGTCACCCGGCGCTCGCACGACCAGTTCGGGCGCCCGCTGGAGATCACGGACCTGGTGGTGGACGCCCATCAGGACGCCCTGGTCTACGAGTTCACGGTCCCCGCGGCGGGCTGAGGGCGCACGACCCTCGACTGCCGCCCCAGCGCGAGCAGCCGGCCGTCGGCGGCCCAGACAGCACTGTCGTCGACGGCCCAGCCGCCGCCCGAGTGCTCGGTGCGGATCCTCACCAGCACCCATCCGTCGGGTGCGCCCTCGTCGAGGGCGCCGGTGAAGTGGACGGTGAGTTCGGCGGTGGGAACGGGACGCGGGGCGTCCCAGACGGCGTAGAGCGCGGGCGGCAGGACGTCGGTGAGGGTGACGACCGCGGCCGCGTCGAGCGGCCGGCCGTCCAGGAAGCGGATCCACGCCGTGAGTTCGGCCCGTTCCCCGCCGGCGAGCGGGCGGTCCGCGGTCGCGGGACGTATCTCCAACTCCTGTGAGAAAGGCGATAGTTCGGCCGGAAGACGCAGCAGCGGGGAGCCGTCGGGTCCGGGCACGCGGGGTACCGGGTGCCCCTCGTGCGGCACCCCCTGACGCCGGGCGCCGAAGAGCGCGGACCCGAGGACGACCGGAGCGCCGTTCTGGTGGCCGGTGAAGACGCACGTCGCCGTACGCCGGCCGGAGGCGGCCGGGGCGGTGCCGGAGAAGTGGAGCGGACCGTCGTCCACGGGGGCGAGGTAGTGGGTGGTCAGCGTGCGGACCGGATGCGCCCCGCCGGGGAAGCGGTCGCGGACGGCGGTCAGCGCGAGGGCGGCGACATGGCCGCCGTGCGCCCCCTCCCAGGAGTACCAGGCAGGGTCGACGCGGGTCTCGGTATCGGTCGTGGTGCTCACCCGGTCACGATAACCGTGTGAGTTTGAAAAACAAACCCTAGCTGGCTGTTCCGTCCGGAAGTCCAACTCGCCACGTCAGGGCCGCTCACCCGAGAGGCCGGCGCGCCAGCACCATCCGCACCCGGGGGCTGCCGTCCCGCCGCGTCCCGAACTCGGGCAACGACTGCCAGGTCACCTGGAACCCGGCGCCCTCGAGGCCCGTGCGCACCTCCGCCGGCCGGAAGGTCCGGTAGTACATGACGAACGGCGGCCGCCGGACGGCGTTGCGCACCCGCATCACCGCGTCGAACCCGAGCAGCGCCCAGTAGGCGGGGGACGTGGGGCGCGGCGGCGCCACGATCGGGAAGGCGAAGCGGCCGCCCGGCCGCAGGACGGAGTGGACCTGACGGAAGAGGCCGGGCAGTTCCCCCGGCAGGAAGTGCCCGAACGCCCCGAAGCTCACCACCAGGTCGAAGGCTGCCGTGAACGGAAGGGTCCGGGCGTCCGCGCGCACCCAGCGCACCCGTGGCCCGGCACCCGCGGTCCGGACCGCCTCGCCCCTCTTCCGGGCGACCTCGAGCATGCCGGCGCTGAAGTCGACGCCGGTGACGCTGCGCCGGCACAGCTCGCTCAGGACGGCCAGTCCCGCGCCCGTGCCGCAGCACAGGTCGAGTCCGTCGTCGCAGAGGCCGCCGCGGGCGAGCGCCCCGGTGACGGCGGTCAGCACCGAGTCCGGCGTCCTGAAGGGCGTGTGGTCGAACTTGGGGGCGAGCAGGTCGTAGCCGTGCTCGACCGACGACAGGGCCTGGACGGTGAGTTCGCGCAGACTGGGGCTCTCGGGGCTGAACATCGGCGTCACCCCGCCGCGACGCGTCGTCCGAGGACCGCGAGGACGCGGTCGCACCAGCGCAGGTTCTCCTCCTCGAAGGAGATGCCGGCGAGCAGCGTCAGATACGGCCCGATGCGCTCCGACTCCCGCAGGTACGCCTCCTCGGTCCGCCCGTCCAGGAGCCGTTCGCGGACGCGTTCGTAGCGGTCGAGCTTGCCGCGTGCCCAACTCCGCCGCTCCTCGACCAGCGCGCGGGCGGTCCCGGGGTCGTCCATGGCCTGCACCTTGATCAGGAGCTCGTCGCGGATGGCGGTGGGCCTCCGGGGCGGTTCCGCGGCGAAGCCGCGCAATTCCTCGCGGCCGGTGGCGGTGAGGGTGAACATCCGCTTGTTCGGCCGCCGCTCCTGCCGTACGTACCGGGCCTCGACGAGGCCGTCCTGGGCGAGGCGTTCCAGTTCCCGGTAGAGCTGCTGCGGGGTCGCGGGCCAGAAGTTCGCGAACGAGATGTCGAAGATCTTGGACAGCTCGTAGCCCGAGGCCTCGCCCTCCAGCAGAGCGGCGAGCACGGCGTACTTGAGGGACATGTGGACACCGTAACAGCGGGTGATTATTGTCATCCGCACCTACTCAACTAATTGACTATGAGGTGATCCGGATGCACGCGTTCCGTGCGGCGGTCGAGGCGGGCGACAGCGACGCCATCGAGGCCCTGCTGGCGGAGGACGTCGTCTTCACCAGCCCGGTGGTGTTCAAGCCGTACACCGGCAAGGCGATCACGGCGGCGATCCTGCGCGGCGTCGTCCGGGTCTTCGAGGACTTCCGGTACGTGCGGGAGATCCACGACGAGGGCGGCCGCGACCATGCGCTGGTCTTCACCGCGCGGGTCGGCGACAAGGAGATCACCGGCTGCGACTTCCTGTCGGTGGACGAGAACGGGCTGATCGACGACTTCATGGTCATGGTGCGCCCGCTGTCCGGGGCCCAGGCGCTGGCCGAGGCCATGGGGGCACAGTTCGGGCAGATCCTGGCGGCGGCCGAGGCGCGGTCCGCGTAGAGGTTCACCGGTCGGCCCCTTACAGAGGGGGCCGACCCCGGCGGCCCGACCGCGCAGGGCCCGGCCGGCACCGCCATCCCGGACGGCTGAGGGCGTGCGTCTCCCCGAGCAGCGGATCACCCCGCTTCACGGACTCCTCGCCACGCACCGAATCCGCGTGGTACCATCCAGTCAGCACTCGTGTACGCCCCGTCGTGGGCGCCGGTGCCTGCCTTTCTCCCGAGTCCGCCGGTCGGCGTACCGGCGGCTTTCTCCTCCCACCTCGTGTGACCAGCGGTCCGTACCGTTCGTCGAGGTGCTGTTCTCCGCCGCACGCGAAGGCCCGTTCCACGCCTTCCCGTCTCCGCGGCATCCCTTCCCGCACGCATGACCCCTGCCGTCCGTCCGAAAGGACCCCGCACCATGACCACCACACTCGAACACGCCCCGGCCGCGCAGCGGACCGCCGTCCACGCCGTCACCGGCGTGCTCGACGTCGACGCGAGCGGAAAGGGGCATCTGCGGGCCACGAGCCTGCTCCCCTCGCCCGCCGACCCGCAGGTCTCCCCCGCGCTGATCCGCCGGTACGGCCTGCGCAAGGGCGACCTCGTCGACGGCGAACACGGCGAGCGCCGCAGCCTCACCGACGTCGTCCGCGTCAACGGGCGCGCCCCCGGTGGCGACCGGCCCCACTTCGCCGACCTCACCCCGTTGCACCCGCGCGAGCGCATCCGTCTGGAGCACCCGGCGTCCGGCCCGGCCGGGCGGGTCGCCGACCTCATGGCCCCCGTCGGCAAGGGGCAGCGCGGACTGATCGTGGCCCCGCCCAAGACGGGCAAGACCGTGCTGCTCCAGCAGATCGCGGCGGCCGTCGCCGGCAACCACCCGGAGTGCCGGCTGATGGTCGTCCTCCTGGACGAGCGCCCCGAGGAGGTCACCGACATGCGGCGCTCCGTGCGCGGCGAGGTGTACGCCTCGACCTTCGACCGGGCGCCCAGGCAGCACATCGCGCTGGCCGAGCTGGTCATCGAGCGGGCCAAGCGGCTCGTGGAGGCCGGTGAGGACGTCGTCGTGCTGTTCGACTCGCTGACCCGGTTGTGCCGGGCGCACAACAACGCGGCCGCGTCCGGCGGGCGCACCCTGAGCGGCGGTGTCGACGCGGCCGCGCTGCAGGGTCCGAAGCGGTTCTTCGGCGCCGCGCGGCTCGCCGAGGAGGGGGGCTCGCTCACCATCCTCGCCACGGCCCTCGTGGAGACGGGGTCCCGGGCCGACGACTTCTTCTTCGAGGAGCTCAAGGGCACCGGCAACATGGAGCTGCGGCTCAGCCGGGAGCTCGCCTCCCGGCGGGTCTTCCCCGCCGTCGAGATCGACCCGTCCGGCACCCGCCGTGAGGAACTCCTGCTGTCCCCGGCCGAGTTGACCGCGGTACGGGGCCTGCGCCGGGCCCTGCGCAGCCGGGACGGCCTCAGCGGCACCGAGACCCTGCTGGAGCGGATGCGGGAGACCCCGGACAACGCCACGTTCCTGCGGCGGATCCAGCCGACGCTGCCGAGCGGCTGACACGCCTGCCGGGCATCGCCCGTCCGGGTGCCGGAGCGGCCCGCCCGGCCCGGCCAGCGCCCCGTGACGGCCTCCCGTTCCTACGTTGGCAGTATGACGATCGGATTTACTGCCCGGGCCCTTGTGTCAGCCTGCGCCCTCGGCGCCGCCGGTCTGCTGGCGCTGGCGCCCGCCACCGCGTCCGCGCTCACCGGGCACGACCCCGACCCGCCGCGCGGGCCCCGCGCGACCCCGCCGCCCGCGCTGCTGTACCGGTCCGGCACCCAGGTGCGGCCGCACGCGGACGCGCCCGCGCTGCCCCGGCTCTCCGCGCGCTCCTGGCTGGTGGCCGACGCCGGCTCCGGCGAGATCCTCGCCGCCCACGACGCGCACCGACCGCTGCCGCCCGCCAGCACCCTCAAGACCCTGTTCGCCCTCACGGTGCTGCCCACCCTTCCCGCCGGCGTCCCGCACACCGTGCGCCCCGAGGAGCTCGCGGGCATCGGTCCCGGAAGCAGCCTGGTCGGCGTCGCGGAGGGCCGCACGTACCGCGTCGCCGACCTGTGGCGCGGGGTCTTCCTCAGCTCGGGCAACGACGCCGTCCGGGTGCTGGCCTCGCTCAACGGCGGCTGGCGGGAGACGGCGGCCCGGATGCAGGAGAAGGCGCGCGCCCTGGGCGCCACCGACACCCGGGTGCTGTCGCCGGACGGCTACGACACCCCCGGCCAGGTGTCGTCGGCCTACGACCTGGCGGTGTTCGGCCGGGCGGGGCTGCGCAACGCCGACTTCGCGCGGTACTGCGGCACGGCGGAAGCCCTGTTCCCCGGCGAGGGCGGCCGGTCGTACGGGATCCGCAACACCAACCGGCTGCTGACCGGCGCGGACGGGGTGGCCCGCTACCCCGGGGCGATCGGTGTCAAGAACGGCTACACCACCGAGGCGGGCAACACCCTCGTCGCCGCCGCCCGCCGGGGCGGGCGCACCCTCGTGGTGACGGTGCTCGCTCCGCGGGCGAGCGGCGGGCACCCCGTGTACGAGGAGGCGGCCGCCCTGCTCGACTGGGGATTCGGAGCGTCCGGACACGTCGAACCGGTCGGGTCGCTCGACGGCCACCGGGCCCGGCCCGGACCGGGGCCCAGCACGGAGCCCGTGGTGGCCGCCGCGGCACCCAGGAAGGGGGCGACGGGCTGGGCGGAGGCGTGTGCGATCGCCGGCGCGGCAGGGATGGGAGCGGGTGCCGTGTCGCTGGCGACACGGGGCCGGACCCAGTGACCGGGAGGTGTCAGAAGACCGACACGCCGGTGAGCGTGGTGAACCGGTCGAGCGCCGCCACGCCGGCCACCGAGTTGCCGCGCTCGTCCAGTCCGGGACTCCACACGCACAGCGTGCAGCGGCCGGGGACGACGGCGATGATGCCGCCGCCCACCCCGCTCTTGCCGGGCAGGCCCACCCGGTAGGCGAAGTCGCCCGCGGCGTCGTACGTGCCGCAGGTCAGCATGATCGCGTTGATCTGCTTGGCCTGGCTGCGGCTGAGCAGCCGGGAGCCGTCGGCCCGGAGGCCGTGCCGCGCCAGGAACACGGTCGCCAGGGCGAGGTCCGCGCAGGACGCCATGACGGAACACTGCCGGAAGTAATCATCCAGCAGGACGGGCACGGGGTTGCCGATGTTGCCGTAGGACGCCATCAGGTGGGCCAGGGCGGCGTTGCGGTCGCCGTGCGCGGTCTCGGAGGCGGCCACGTCGTGGTCGAAGTCCAGGCCGGCGTTGCCGCTCTCGGCGCGCAGCAGGGACAGCAGCTCGCCCGCCGCGTCGCCGGTACGGGTGTGCAGGCGGTCGGTGACCACGAGGGCGCCGGCGTTGATGAACGGATTACGCGGGATGCCGTGCTCGTACTCCAGCTGCACCAGCGAGTTGAAGGGGTTGCCGGAGGGCTCGCGGCCCACGTGCTCCCACAGCGCGTCGCCCTCACGGGCCAGGTCCAGCGCGAGGGTGAACACCTTGGTGATGGACTGCGTGGAGAACGGCTCGCGCCACTCCCCCACGCCGTACACGGTGCCGTCGAGCTCGGCGACCGCCATACCGAAGCTGCGGGGGTCGCGGGCCGCGAGCGCCGGGATGTAGTCGGCGGCCAGGCCCCGGCCGGGGGTCCGCTCGATCTCCTCGGCGATGCGCTCCAGGACCGGCTGGAAGGTCAGGGACGACGTCGACGCTGCCATGATCACATCATGCCTCTCCGAGGGTCCCGCGTGCCCCGCGGCCGGGCCCGGCTCTCAGGCGGTGGCCGTGACCGGCGCCGGCTCCAGCGCGTGGACGGGCCGCACCCGGCCGACCTCGCGCCCGCCGCCCAGCAGGGCGGCACCCCGGAACTCGGTGAGCGACGCGGGGTCGACACCCGCCCACGCGAGCGCCGCCGCGGCGACCGGGACACGCGCCCGGTCCGCCCCGTCGGCGATCTTCACCGCGACGGCCCGCCCGTCCGGGAGGGCGGCGACCTGCACACCCTCGAAACCGTCCTTGGCGAGCAGTCCGGGCACCGCCCGCATCAGCGCCGCGACGTCCCGGCCCGAGCCGGAGGCCATCTCGGCGTGGGTGCGCATGGCGTCGGCGACGCGCGCCTCGGGGGTGCCGGGCGCGGCCGTGGTGATTCGGGCGGTGGCACGCGCCAGCCCGTGCAGCGACACGGAGAACAGCGGCGCGCCGCACCCGTCGACGCTCACCCGGGCGACGCACTGCCCGGTGAGGTCCTCGACGATCTCGGCGATCGCCTGCTGGAGGGGGTGGGCGGGGTCGAGGTAGTCGTCCAGCGACCAGCCGTTGAGCCGGCAGGTGTACAGCATGGCCGCGTGCTTGCCGGAGCAGTTCTGGGCGAGCCGCGACGGCGGACGGCCCTCGCGCACCCAGGTGTCCCGCACGACCGGGTCGTACGGCAGGTCCGGGACGTTGCGCAGGTCGTCCTCGGTGAGTCCGGCGAGTTCGAGGATGCGCCGGGTGCCGGCGAGGTGGCGTTCCTCGCCGGAGTGGCTGGCCGCGGCGAGCGACAGCAGCACTCCGTCGAGCGGGAGCCCGGCGCGCACCATGGCGACGGCCTGGACCGGCTTGATCGCCGAGCGCGGGTAGAAGGCGGCCTCGATGTCGCCGAGCTGGAACCGTACGGTGCCGTCGGGGCCGAGGACGACGACGGAGCCGTGGTGGGTGCCTTCGATGACGCCGCTGCGTATGAGGTGGGCGACGGGGGCGTGGAGGGGCGCGCGGACAAGGGGTGCGTCCGCCATGGTGCTGGTGTACATCACTGCCTGGGGGTCGTGGGTCGGTGAGAGGTGGCCGGCGGTCGCGGGGATCACGCGCCGGGCCTGGGGTTCGGGGTCCGGTGCCCGGCGGCGGGGGTGGCGCCGTCGGGGCGCCCGCGGCGCACGATGTCGGTGAGGGTGGTCCCGACGCGGTCGAGATGGTGGGTCATGGCCTTGGTGGCCTCGCCTTCGCTGCCGTCGGTCAGGGCGCGGAGGATCGCGCGGTGCTCGCGGTCGGACTGCTCGCGGCGGCCGCCCAGCTCGTTGAGGAAGGCCGACTGGCGGGCCAGCGCGTCGCGGATCTCCTCGATGACCCGGCGGAAGACGGGGTTCTGGGCGGCCTCGGCGACGCCGAGGTGGAAGAGGGTGTCCATCGCGACCCACGCGGTGGTGTCCGTCTCCCGCTCCATCCGGTCCAGCAGGTGGGCGAGGTGGTCGAGGTTCTCCGGGGTGCGGCGCCGCGCCGCGTACCCGGCGACCGGGATCTCGACGTGCCGGCGCACCTCCATCAGGTCGCCGGCCGTGTAGTCGCCGAACACGGGTTCCTCGACGCCGCCGGCGACGACGAAGGTGCCCTTGCCGGTCTTGGAGACGGTCAGCCCCATGGTCTGCAGGGCCCGCAGGGCCTCCCGCAGCACGGGCCGGCTGATCTCCAGGGTGCGGCACAGCTCCGCTTCGGAGGGCAGCTTGTCGCCCACGGCGTAGTCGCCGCGTTCGATGGCGTCGCGCAGGTGCGCCAGCACGGCTTCCATCGCGCTGACGCGGCGCGGCGGCTGTCCGGCTGTCCGGCTGTCTGACAGGTTCACGGAGCCGATGGTCCGTTCGAGCGGCGGGTTCTGTCAAGCGGCGCTCGCCCGGGCGTTCTACGCCCACACCGCCTCGGCGATCGTGACGCCCAGGAGGACGGCGCCGAGTCCCGCGACCAGGCTGCCGGCCACGTTCGCGACCGCGTAGCGCCCCGCTCCCGTCTCGGTGAGCCGCAGGGTCTCGTAGGAGAAGGTCGAGTACGTGGTGAGGGCGCCGCACAGGCCCGTGCCGAGGAGCAGCCGGACGTGGGAGTCGGCGGCGCCGGCGGCGACGGCGCCGGTGAGCAGGCCGAGGACGAGACAGCCGGCGATGTTGACGGTGAAGGTGCCCCACGGGAACACCGAGTCGTGCCGGGACTGGACCGCACGGTCGGTGAGATACCGCAGGGGCGCGCCGACGGCGGCGCCCGCGATCACCAGGAGCCAGTTCACGCCGGTGTCCCCCCTTCCCCGGGCGCGGTGCGGCCGGTGTACCGGACGACCTCGCAGTCGTCGAGGGTGACAAGCCCCTCGGTGACGAGTTCGTCGAGCTGCGGCAGGAAGGCGCGGACGCGCTCCTCTGCGTCGACGATCACGACGGCCACCGGCATGTCCTCGCTGAGGGACAGCAGCCGTGAGGTGTGGATCATCGAGGAGGCGCCGAACCCCTCGATGCCGCGGAAGACGCTGGCGCCGGCGAGACCTGCCCGGTGGGCCCGGTGCACGATCTCCGAGTACAGCGGGCGGTGGTGGCAAGTGTCGTGTTCACCGACGAGAACGGTCAGGCGCACGGCGCGGCCGGTCGGTCCGGTCATGAGGGCCTCCTCCTCAGGGCTTGGCGGGTGAGCGTCGACGCGAGCCAGACGGCGGTGAGCGCCGCGGCCAGGGTCGCGGCGAGGTACGCCAGCGCGGTACGCGGGTGCCCGTCGCCGACGAGGGTGCGGATGTCGACGGCGTAGGTGGAGAAGGTGGTGAAGCCGCCGAGCACGCCCGTGCCGAAGAAGGGGCGGAGCAGACGGTGGGCCGGCCATCTCTCGGTGATCAGCACCATGAACACGCCGATCAGGGCGCAGCCGGTGACGTTGACCCAGAAGGTCGCCCACGGGAACGCGCCCGGCTCGGTGGACCACCCGAGGGCGGCCGCGTAGCGGGCGGTGGCACCGAGGGCACCGCCGACCGCGACGACCGCGACGACCGGCGCCTGGGCCCGCCAGGCCGGCGGCCGGGGGGTCCGCGCGGGGGCGCGCAGGGGGTCGGTGTCCTGGGTGGTCATACGTCTGTCTCCTACTCGCCTGAGCCCGGCAGCGGGCCGCGCGGGTGCAAGTAGGGACCGTTGGCGGCGCACTGCCGCGGTTCGGGTACGGCGGGCCCCACCGCCGCGCCGCGAGCGTGATCGCGGCCGGACACCAGGGTATCGGCCCCGCCCGTCGCCCGCCTCGCCCGCCCTCCGCCGCGGAGGGCGGCCGGGTGCCGGCCGGTTACGGTCGAGCGGCCCGACGAGCCTGCGGGGCCCGGAACCCGGATGCACGGGCTGCCCGTCGCCTGCCTCGTGGCGATCCGCAACGGCATGACGCTCACGAAGCCGGCCCGGGTCGCGGTGCGCGAGCACCACGAGTCCGGCCGGTAGCCGGTGCCCCACCCGGTAGCGGGCCCGTCGGCTACCAGCCCTTCTCGAACATGCGGGCCACTTCGGCGATACGCACCTCGTCCCGCCGGTAGTGGGTGCGCCGCCTGACGCGTTTGGTGCGCAGCAGGCCGAGGCCGGCGAGGAGGGCGAGGTGGGTCTCGGCGACCGCGCGGGGCACGCCGAGGCGCGCGGCCACGGCGGAGGCGGTGACGCCGTCCTCGCCGGCGTCACCGCCCCGCCGCGCGGGGAAGTGCGCGACCGGATCCCTGAGCCACTCCAGGATGGCGAGGCGCGTCTCGTCGACGGGAGTCCTCAGCATGTCGTTCCCCTCCGTCCGGCCGCGGCGTGGCGCGTGCTTCCACTGTCCCGCAGGACGCACCGCCGTGTCCGGGACTCCCGGGTCCTTGTCCGGTACCGAACGTCCCTGTACGGGACGGGAGTTCGTGTGCGCACGCCACGGCCGGTCCGGACGCCTCCGGCACGGGGCGGCAGGGCCCGGAGGGCGACCGGAAAAGGGAGGCGGGGCCCGGTACCGGCAGCCGGTCAGGAATCGAGAAGCCGTCCGGCGCGGCGCGTCCTAGCGTGAGAGCACCGACGACGAGCGTCGGCACAGCTCACCGCAGGAGGACGCCATGACCGCCGGAGCCCGCACGATCATCTACCCCGTCAAGGACCTCGCCTCGGCGAAGGCCGTGTTCGGCGCACTGCTGGGCGTCGCGCCGTATGTGGACGAGCCGTACTACGTCGGCTTCAAGGATGCCGGGCAGGACGTCGGCCTGGACCCCAACGGGCACGCGAAGGGCATGACCGGCCCGGTCCCCTACTGGCATGTGAGCGACATCCGGGCGACCTGTGCCGCGCTGGTGGCGGCGGGCGCCGAGACGGTGGAGGACGTCCACGACGTCGGCGGCGGCCGGCTGATCGCCTCGGTGCGGGACGCGGACGGCAATCCCGTCGGGCTGCTCCAGGACCCGACCGGCTGAGCGGTACCGGTCCGGGGGCGTGCCGGCCCTCTGCGCATGCACTAGTTGCGCGATCAACAAATAGTCGGATCGGTGCTACGGTGCGGGTATGGCAGCGAACACGGCCGAGGCGGGGCTCGAGGAACGGTGGCGGGACATCCTGTCGGTGCACGCCCGGACGATGTGCGAGATCGACCGCGTGCTGCATCCGCACGGACTGGGCGCCAGCGACTTCGAAGTGCTGGACATCCTCGTGTCCGCCGTCCCCGACGCGGGCTCGCCGTGCCGGGTCCAGAACCTCGTCGGGCGGGTCCACCTGAGCCAGAGCGCGCTGTCGCGGCTCATCGGGCGTCTGGAGAAGGACGGCCTCGTCGAGCGTTCCGTCTGCGCGGAGGACCGGCGCGGGGTGTACGTCACCCTGACCCCCAAGGGGCGTGACCTGCACGCCGAGGTCCTGCCGTTGCAGCGCGCCGCGCTGGCCCGGATGCTCGGCGCCTGACCCGCGGGCCGGCGCCGGGCGTCCGGCGCGTTCAGGGACGGGCGAGCAGCGTGCGCACCCCTTCGGACGTGAGGGTGAGCGGGTGCTCGGACCCCGCGTCTATCGACAGGGCCAGCTCGTCCGCGGGCCACTGCGACGCGAGCGCTCCGAGCGGCACCACGCGGTAGCGGGAGACGTACGGCAGCAGCTCGGCCATCGCGGGCTCCGAGGTGAACACGGGGACCACGGGCTCGGCACCCGACCGTTCGATCACCGGGAGCGCCACGACACCGGGGTCCATGGCGTCGCCGTCGCCGGCGTCGTCGGGCACGGGCACGAGGACGTCACTGCTCGCCAGCGTGTCCATCGCCGCCCGGTCCTCGGTGTTGTCGGCCAGCGCGTCCAGCGCGCGCCTGGCCGGTGTGGCGGTGTTGTCATTCGCGGGTGTGTTCATGGCGAATCCCCTGGTAGCGGCGGTCGTACAACCCGCCAAGGGCAGACTTCGGCCTCGGCGCGCTCCTGCCCGCCTACCCGATCCGGAGTGGGGCATTCCTGCACGGTGCGGGAGGCGCTGAGGACGACGCGGAAGGGTCGTAGCCTAAAGGCACGGGACGCTGCGGATTCCGGTCCTCGCGGATGCGGAGGCGGGTATGCGGTACGACGACCGCCGGAGTGCCGGGCGGCTCCTCGCCGCGGAGCTGGCGGAGCTGCGGGGCCGCGACGCCGTCGTCCTGGGCCTGCCGCGCGGCGGGGTGCCGGTGGCGGCGGAGGTCGCCCAGGACCTGGCGGCGCCCCTCGACGTGCTGGTGGTGCGCAAGCTGGGTGTGCCCGGTCAGCCGGAGTGGGCGTTCGGGGCGATCGGTGAGCACGGCGTGCGGGTCCTCAACCCGGACGTGATGGCCTCGGCCGGGATCACGCCCTCCGCCCTGGAGTCGGTCGAGGCGGCCGAGCGCGTCGAGCTGGAGCGGCGGGTGCGCGCCTACCGGCGGGAGCGGGAGGCGGTGCCGGTGGCCGGCCGTACGGCCGTGGTGGTGGACGACGGACTCGCCACCGGCGCCACCGCCGAGGCCGCCTGCCGGGTGGTGCGGGGGCAGGGCGCGGCCCGGGTCGTCCTCGCGGTGCCCGTGGCGCCCGAGCACTCGGTGGCCCGGCTGCGGCAGGTGGCCGACGCGGTCGTGTGCCCGCGCACTCCCTGGGACTTCGGGGCCGTGGGCGCCTGGTACCGGGACTTCGCCCAGGTCGCGGACGCGGAGGTGGTCTCCCTGCTCGCACAGGCGGGGGTGCCGGACCCGCCCGGCGCGGACGGCCCGCCCGGGACGGCCGCCCCGGCGGACCGGGAGGTGCGGATCCCGGCCGCGGGGACGCACGTCGGCGCGTGGCTGGTGGTGCCGGACGGGGCCATGGTGGCGGTGGCGTTCGCGCACGGCAGCGGCAGCAGCCGGCACAGCCCGCGCAACCGGTACGTGGCGGCCGCACTGCAGCGGGCGGGTCTGGCCACGCTCCTGCTCGACCTGCTCACCGACGGCGAGGCGCACGACCGGCACAACGTGTTCGACATCCTGCTGCTGGCCCGGCGGCTGCACGCCGCGTCCGAGTGGCTGCACGCGGAGACCGGTCTGCCCGTCGCCTACTTCGGCGCCAGCACCGGGGCGGCGGCCGCGCTGGAGGCCGCCGCCCTGTCCGGCTCCGACATCCGCTCGGTCGTCTCCCGGGGCGGCCGGCCCGACCTCGCGACTCCTGCGGCGCTGACGCGGCTTCGCGCGCCGACGCTGCTCATCGTCGGCAGCCGGGACCCCCAGGTGCTCAGCCTCAACCGGCTGGCGGCGGACCGGATGCGCTGCGAGCACCGGATCGCCGTCGTCCCGGGCGCGTCCCACCTCTTCGAGGAGCCGGGCGCCCTGCGCACGGTGGCCGAGCTGGCCCGCGACTGGTTCACCGGGCATCTCGGACGGCCGACCACGGGAACCTCGCCGCGCCGCTCGGCCTGAGGGTGCGGCGGCTGCTTTCGGCCGCCCGGGGATCGGCCTCCGCCATCCTCCCGCACTGAGGAGATTGAGTGTTGAACTTATGTCTAGACTCTGGGTCCCGCATGGAGAAGGACCCCCTCGTGAGCGAACCCGACCGCCTCGTCTGCCCGGCCTGCGGAGCCACCCGGGCGCCCGACGGCAGCCCTACCTGCGACTGCGCGGACCGGGCGTCCGACGCCCGCCGGAAGGCGCGCACGGCCGAGGTGGCGGCCGCGGAGGACTTCGATCCGGTGCGGATCCGTCCGTTCGTGGGTCTGGGCGAGGCGCACGACAGCGGGGCCGAGGTGCCTCCTCCGGACGGGGAGCCACCGACCGAGCGGGCCGCAGGCCCCGCCCTCCGCTCCCCCACCCCGGTCGAGGAGCCGGCGGCCGCCCCGGAGCGCCCCCGCCGACGGCGCGCCCCGCTGATCGCCGGGGCCGGCGCCCTGCTGGCGGTGGCGGTGACGGGCGCGTCGTTCGGCGGCCTGATCGGCTACGACGGCCCGGAGCGGGACGGCGCCGCCGACGGTCTGCGGGCACCCCTCCCCGACGCCGCGTCGTCCGAGGCCGGGAGCTCCGCCGCCGCCGGTATGCCCTCCAGCACGCCCCCGGCGTCGTCCGGGCCGTCCGTGGAAGCGCCCTCGGCGACCCGGTCCACCGGCGCCTCCCCCACGCCGACGGGAGGTTCCGGCGCCCCGTCGGCGGGGGCGTCCGACGCGGCCCCGTCCGGAAGCCGGCCCCCTTCCCCGACCGGGCAGACGGGGAAGCCGCCGGTCCTCCGCCGGGGCGACCGCGGCCCCGAGGTCGTCGAACTCCAGCTCCGCCTGCGCCGGGCCGGCCTCTACGCGGGTGAGGCCGACGGGGTGTACGGCCGTTCCGTCCAGAACGCGGTGCGTGCCTACCAGCTGACCCGTGTCGTCCTCGACGACGAGTCCGGTGTGTACGGGCACCCGACGCGCGCCGCGCTGGAGTCCGAGACGCCGGAGCCCTGAGGGATGTCAGAGTCTTGAGGGGCGCCGCCTCCTTGAGGGGACGGCCGACCCTTGAGTGGCGTCAGCCGAGGCGCTTCAGCAGCTCCGCGGCGAGCGGGGCCGAGGACGCCGGGTTCTGTCCGGTGACCAGGTTGCGGTCGACGACGATGTGCGGGGCCCACGGCTCGCGCGCGTCGACCTCGATGCCCGCCTCGGTGAGCCGGTCCTGGAGGAGCCATGTGAGCCGGCCGGCGAGGCCGCCCTGGGTCTCCTCCTCGTTGGTGAACCCGGCCACCCGGTAGCCGGCGAAGGCGTTGCCGCCGTCGCCGGTGGCGGCGAGCAGCGCGGCCGGGCCGTGGCAGACGACGCCCAGCGGCTTGCCGGAGCGCAGTGCCCGGGTCAGCAGGTCACCGGAGACCGCGTCGGCCGCCAGGTCCTCCATGGGGCCGTGGCCGCCGGGGTAGAACACGGCGGCGTAGTCGTCGAGGCGCACGTCCTCCAGCCGCAGCGGCGCGTCGAGCTCGGTCATGGAGGCGAGCACGGCGGCGATCCGGTCGGCGCCGTCCTGGCCGCCGTTGAACTCGGGCGCGAGGCTCGCCTTGTCGACGGTGGGCACGACACCGCCCGGCGTGGCGACGGTGATCTCGTGGCCCGCGGCCTTGAACGCCTCGTAGGGGGCGACGGCCTCCTCGGCCCAGAAGCCGGTGGGGTGCTCGGTGCCGTCGGCCAGCGTCAGGTGGTCGCTGCCGGTCATCACGAAAAGGATCTTCGACATGGGTGCTCTCTCTGGAGACGGAGTTGCTGCCGGGCGGCGGGGCGGTGGGCCGTCCCTGCCCGGAGATGTCGACCGTATGCCCGCTGACCCATTCGAATCCAATAGCCTTCCCCATATGAGGCATAGGGATTCCGATGACAGTGCGGACGGTGGGGCGGAGGCTGTGCGGGTCCCGCCGGGCTCCGTGGCCCCGGTGGACCTGAACCTGCTGCGGACCTTCCTCGCCGTCTACCGCACCGGCTCGTTCACGGCCGCCGCCCGGCTGCTGACCCTGTCCCAGCCGACGGTCACCGCTCAGATCCGCACCCTGGAGCGGCAGCTGGGCCGGGAGCTGTTCCAGCGCCTGGCGCGCGGGGTCGCCCCGGTGCCGTACGCGGACGAGCTGGCCGGCCGGATCGTGGAGCCGCTGGACGCGCTGGCCGGGGTCACCGGGCCGGGCGGCGCGGGCGACACCCACCCGGCGGAGCCGGTGCACCTGGCCGGCCCGGCCGAGCTGCTGACCCGCCGGGTGATGCCCGCCCTCGCTCCGCTGGTCGACCGGGGGGTGCGGCTGCGGGTCACCCCGGGGCTGACCGAGCCGCTGCTGGCGGACCTGCCGGCGGGCCGCTACGACCTGGTGATCGCGACCTACCGGCCGCGCGGCCGCGCCCTGGCCTCGGTGCCGCTCATGGACGAGGAGTTCGTGCTGGTCGCGTCGCCCGGCTGGGCCGAGCGGGTGGGCGGTCCTGCCCGGCTCGCGGCCGACGGCCCGGCCGCCCTGCACGGGGTGCCGCTGGTCGCGTACGCCGAGGACGTGCCGATCGTGCGCCGCTACTGGCGCCATGTCTTCGGCCGCCGGCTCACCCGGCAGCCGGCGGTGACGATGCCGGATCTGAACGCGGTCACGGCGGCGGTCGCGGGCGGTACGGGATTCAGCGTGCTCCCCCGCTATCTATGCGCCGCCGAACTGGCCTCCGGCGCCCTGACGCTGCTGCACGACCCGGACGACCCGCCGATCAACACCGGTTTCCTCGTGCAGCGCCCGGGGTCCTCCGGCAACCCGCACGTCGCCCTGGTCCGCGACCACCTGCTGGAGCTCGCCGGCGCCTGGTGAGCTCCGCGGCCGCGCGGGGGGCCGTCCCGCACGGCCGCGACCGTGGCTCGGCCCGCCGTGACCCCGGCCGCACGGGCGCCCGCGGCGCACTCCGTCGGCCAGGCGTCGCAGTCGGCGTCGTAGCGGGTGCCATCCCGGTGGCGTACACGGCGTGTCCGCCCGCGCGGTCACCGGCGCGGAACCGCTCCAGCACGCGGTGCACGTCGGCCGGGTGCCGTTCGGGAATGTGGCGCACGGCCAGGTGTCCCCCGTGCCGGTGGGCTCCAAAAACGTCGCGTGGCAGAGCACTTGACGCAGCGCGTCCGTGATGTCCGCGCGCTCGGGGGCCGTTGCGGCGCTACGCTCCCGGCACTCCCCAGGTGCGGGCGGCCCAGGTCCTCAAGTGCGGTGACTGGGCGACGAGTTGGCGGTGCGCCTCGGCGGCGGACTGGAACAGCGCGTCGACGAGTTCCGCCGAGACGGCCGTGGGCCGCCAGGCCAGCACGTACCGGCACCACAGCGGTGTGCCCTGCAGCGGCTTGACGACCACCTGCGGGAGGGGCCGCATCGTGGGCTGCACGACGGCCACGCCCAGACCGTCGGCGATCATGCCCTGCAGCTGCTGGTGGTCGCCGAGGAACTCGTGCGCGACCGCCGGGGTGAACCCGGCGGCCGCGCAGGCCGCGTGGAACACCTCGGGCCAGCCGGCCCCGTCGTCCGGCGTCAGGAACCACTCCTCCCCGGCCAGGTCGGCGAGGGCGACCTGGGAGCGCTGGGCGAGCGGGTGCCGGGACGGCAGGGCGACGAAGGTCGGCTCGGTGACGATCCCGCGGTGGGCGACCGCGCCGGAGTGCCGGAGCTCACGCCCCGGATAGTCGGCGGCGAGGCCGGCGTCGACCGCGCCCTCCTCCAGCAGTTCGACGATCCGTGAGGACGCGTACACGCTGGTCACCGCGAGGGAGACGTCCGGCGTCCGGGCACGCAGCCCGGACACCATGCCCGCCAGCATCGGCGAGTTGGTGGCGGCGACCCGCAGCGTCCGCCGAACCGCGGCGGCCCCGGCGGCGGGACGCCGGCCGATGGCGTCCGCGCGGGCCAGCACGTCGCGCGCGGACGCGACCACCTCGAAGCCGTACGGGGTCAGTTGCACTCCGGCCGGACCGCGCTCGAAGACGGGCTCGCCGAAGTACCGCTCGATCCGGCGGAGCTGGGTGCTGACCGCGGGCTGGGAGTAGCCCAACCCCGCGGCGGCCCGGCCGACGCTCCCCGCGTCCGCGATGGCGCACAGCACCCGCAGATGGCGCAGCTCCAGCTCCACCCGTCACACCCTCCTCGTCAGGGCCGCCGCTCCGCCGCACTCCGGCGGAACAGGGCGCCACGGGGCCATCTCATCACGCGCGGACCCCCCTTCGAACACGCCTCGAACCCTCCGGTTACCATATGAGCGCCACCTAGCTCGAAAGATAGGCCCGCGCCCGTGACTGTCAACGACGACTCGTTCACCAGCTGGAAGAACCGCGAGGAGATCGCGGAATCGATGATCCCGATCATCGGGAAGCTGCACCGGGAGAGGGACGTCACCGTCCTCCTCCACAGCCGCTCCTTGGTGAACAAGTCGGTGGTCAGCATCCTGAAGACGCACCGCTTCGCCCGGCAGATCGCGGGCGAGGAGCTCTCGGTCACCGAGACGCTGCCGTTCCTCAAGGCCCTCGCCGCCCTCGACCTCGGCCCCTCCCAGATCGACCTGGGCATGCTGGCGTCCGCCCACAAGGCCGACGACCGCGGTCTGACGGTGGAGGCGTTCACCGCCGAGGCCGTCGCGGGCGCCACCGGCGCCAACAAGATCGAGCGGGGCGAGGGACGCGACGTCGTCCTGTACGGCTTCGGGCGCATCGGCCGTCTCGTCGCCCGTCTGCTCATCGAGAAGTCCGGCTCGGGCAACGGCCTGCGGCTGCGGGCCGTCGTCGTGCGCGGCGGCGGCGAGCGGGACATCGTCAAGCGCGCCTCGCTGCTGCGCCGCGACTCCATCCACGGGCAGTTCCAGGGCACGATCACCGTGGACGAGGCGAGCAGCACGATCTTCGCCAACGGCAACGCGATCAAGGTGATCTACGCCGACGACCCCTCCGAGGTCGACTACACGGCGTACGGCATCAAGAACGCCATCCTGATCGACAACACGGGCAAGTGGCGCGACCGCGAGGGCCTGTCGAAGCACCTGCGCCCCGGAGTCGACAAGGTCGTGCTGACCGCGCCCGGCAAGGGCGACGTCCCGAACATCGTGCACGGCGTCAACCACGACACGATCAAGCCGGACGAGCAGATCCTGTCGTGCGCCTCCTGCACCACCAACGCCATCGTCCCGCCGCTGAAGGCGATGGACGACGAGTACGGCGTGCAGCGCGGGCACGTGGAGACCGTCCACTCGTTCACCAACGACCAGAACCTGCTGGACAACTACCACAAGTCCGAGCGCCGGGGCCGCTCCGCGCCGCTCAACATGGTCATCACCGAGACCGGCGCGGCCTCCGCCGTCGCCAAGGCACTGCCCGACCTCAAGGCCCGCATCACCGGCAGCTCCATCCGGGTGCCGGTGCCGGACGTCTCCATCGCGATCCTCAACCTGCAGCTGAAGCGGGAGACGACCCGCGAGGAGGTGCACGACTACCTGCGCGAGGTGTCGCTGACCTCGCCGCTGCGCCGCCAGATCGACTTCATCACGGCGCCCGACGCGGTCTCCAGCGACTTCATCGGCTCCCGGCACGCGTCGATCGTGGACGCGGGCGCGCTGAAGGTGGAGGGCGACAACGCCATCCTGTACCTCTGGTACGACAACGAGTTCGGCTACTCCTGCCAGGTCATCCGGGTCGTCCAGCACGTCTCCGGTGTGGAGTACCCGACCTACCCGGCGCCGGCCGTCTGATCCGGTCCCCCGTGCCCCGCGGCCGGGGCGGACACCCTCCGGTGGGCGTCCGCCCCGGCCGTGTCGTCCATCTGCCCGGCGACCCAGGCCAGGAAGTCCCGCACCTCACCGGCGGGCAGCGCGGTCGCGTCCGTGCGTGAGGGCCGCTCGTAGCTGCGCAGGGCGGCCTCGACGAGCGGGCGGAAGCGTTCCTCGGCGGCCGCGACGTCACGGGCCGCCCGGCGCTTGGGCTGCCAGCGCCCGGTTCGGCGGTAACAGACCGAGCGGCACCCGTTGAGGACCCGGTTGTCCGCCAGGTGCCCGTCGCCCGCGCTGTGCTCCCGGACGGAGGCGCGGATCGCGGCGAGCAGGTCGGCGCGGGCGGGCTCGGCGATCACCTCGCGGGCCGGGGACCCGTACAGCGTCCGCCCGGCCTGATGGGCGACGGAACGGTCGATGACGTACCAGAACGCCGGGGACCCGGCCGGGTCGAGGCTGAGCCGGGCGGGCAGCAGCGGGCCCGTGTTGAGGTCCAGCAGGTATCCGGCCCCGCCGGACGGCCGCGCGGCGAAGCCCGCGTCGTACACCACCAGTTCCAGTCCGGCCGCGGGGCAGGGCAGTGCGGGGTGCGTGAGGGCGGCGGCGAGCTCGGAGAGCAGCGGGGCGGGCGGCCTCCCGTCCAGGACCACCGTGACGTCGGTGTCGCTGCGGCCGTGCCGGTAGTCGCCGAGCGCGACCGAGCCGACCGCCACGACGCTCACCAGGCGCGTGCCGCACAGGTCGTGCGTGCGGCGGACCAGTTCCGTGAGGTAGGGCCGCAGTTCGGCGGGGACGGCGTGCGGATCCACCAGTGTCCGGGTCATACGCCCAGTGTTCCGCACGGCCGGAAACCGGCGATCGCCCGAGACCGACCGGTCCGGTCCGGTCAGTCGGGTCGCGCCGGTGTCCCGGTTCCGGCCAATATCGACGTACGACGCGACGGGCGGCGTGCCGGAACCGCGCGCCCGGCCCCTGGTCGCCGTCCTCGGGCTGCCCTGCGCGGACGCCGCCCCGCCCGCACCTTCACATGGCTGCCACGTCTCCTCCATATATAGGACACATCCAGCCGGGCCGCCCGGCGCGGGGCAGACGGTGCGCGCGCCGCCTGCCTAGCCTCCCGGGCCATGCGATCACCCCGTATGAGACGTCTGGGTCTCACCACCGTCCTCGCCCTCCTGCCGGCCGTGTTCGGGCTCGCCCCCGGCGCGAGCGCCGCGGACCCCGCGCCGGCGGACCTGGCCTTCGCCACCGACGCCGCGACGACCACGCCCGGCGGCACGGTGCGGCTCTCGATGACGTTCACCAACAACAAGTCGTACGACGTCCTGTTCGTCCACCAGACGATCCAGCCCACCTGGCTCACCACCCAGCGTCCCGACCTGAAGTACGGCTTCACCGGCTGCACGCTCGCCACCGCCGCGGGCAGCGCCCCGTGCGCCGGAACCGGGCCCGCCGACCTCGGCGCGAACTACGGGGCGACGGTCCCGCCGGGCCAGAGCCGCACCGTCACGCTGACGCTCCGGATCGCCGCCGACTCCGGCTGCAACGGCGACATCGGCTTCTACTCGTACTACTACGCCGAGTTCAGCGACGCGACCAGCATCAGCGGCGGCCCGGTCTTCACCCCGGAGACCCGGGTGCTCTGCGCCTGAGGTCCGGCCTGCCGTATGACCGCCGGCGCCCCGCGCGGGTCCCTCCCCCGCGCGGGGCACGGTGCCGAAAGCGAGCCGTATGGAGCAAGCGACCGGCCAGGGGGCGGCGAAACGCCGTCGTGGTCCTTCTCGCCCCTCGCCAAAGGGACGAACATGCCCGGTCATGGAGATCTTGCTCGTCGCCAGCGCGTTCAACAGCCTGTCCCAGCGCGTGTACGCGGAACTGTCCGACCAAGGGCACCGGGTGGACGTCGTCCTCGCCTCGCAGGGCGACGAGGCGGTCCGGACCGCGGTCCGCGCGGCCCGCCCGGAACTGATCATCGCCCCCATGCTGAAGACGGCCCTGCCGGAGGACGTGTGGCGGGAGCACACCTGTCTCGTCGTGCACCCGGGCCCACCGGGAGACCGCGGGCCGTCCGCCCTGGACTGGGCCGTCGCCGACGGGGTGACCCACTGGGGCGTGACCGTGCTCCAGGCCGAGGCGGGGATGGACGCGGGCGCCGTGTGGGCCGCCGAGACCTTCCCGGTGCCCGAGGTCGGCAAGAGCGACCTGTACCGGGGCGAGGTCTCCGACGCCGCCTCGGCCGCGGTGCTGCAGGCCGTGCGCCGCTACGCCGAAGGATCGTTCAAGCCGAAGCCCCAGACCGACCCCGCGGTCCGCGTGCTGTGGCGCGACGCCTACCGCCAGGACCAGCGCCGGATCGACTGGGACAGGGACGACACCCGGACGGTGGTGCGCAAGCTGCGCGGCGCCGACTCCCAGCCCGGGGTCCTGGACGAACTCCTCGGCCGTGAGCTGTTCCTGCACGGCGGGCACCCCGAGGACCGGCTGCGCGGACGCCCCGGCGAGCTGCTGGCGACCCGCGCCGGGGCGGTCTGCCGGGCCACCGTGGACGGCGCGGTCTGGATCCCCGAGCTGCGGCCCCGCAAGGCGTCCGGCGACCCGGCGCCGTTCCGCCGTCCGGCGGCCTCCGTGCTGGACTCCTACCAGCGGCCCGCCGAGCACCGGCTCCCGGAGATCGCCGCGCCGCTCGAACTGCCCGCCGACCGCACCACCTGGACCGACATCCGCTACCGGCAGCGCGGCGACGTCGGCTTCCTGCGCTTCTCGTTCCCCGGCGGCGCGATGAGCACCGAGCACTGCCGCCGGCTGCACGCCGCCTACCGGTACGCCCTCACCCGCCCGACCCGGCTGCTGGTGCTGGGCGGCGCCCGTGACTTCTTCGCCAACGGCATCCATCTGAACGTCATCGAGGCGGCGCCGGACAGCGCGGGCGAGTCCTGGTCGAACGTCAACGCCATGGACGACCTGGTCGAGGCGGTGCTGCGGACCACCGACCGGCTGGTGGTGGCGGCTCTCGGCGGCAACGCGGCGGCCGGCGGGGTCATGCTCGCCCTGGCCGCCGACGAGGTGTGGTGCCGCTCCGGCGCCGTCCTCAACCCGCACTACCGGCGGATGGGCCTGTACGGCTCCGAGTTCTGGACGTACTCGCTGCCGCGCCGGGTCGGCGTCGAGACGGCGCACCGGCTGACCACCGAGGCGTTCCCGGTGAGCGCCCCGAGCGCCGCGCGGATCGGCCTGGTGGACCGTCTGGTGCCCGTGCCGCCGCGGGAGTTCGGCGCCGAGGTGGACCGGCTGGCCGACGCCCTGGCCGGTGCCCCGGACCTGGAGCGGCGGATCGAGGCCAAGGCCGCGGCACGCCAGGCCGACGAGAAGCGGCAGCCGCTCGCCGAGTACCGGCGGGACGAACTCGCCCGGATGCGGGCCATCTTCTTCGACCCTCGCGCCCCCTACCACGCCCTGCGGTCGGCCTTCGTGCGCAAGCTGCCGGCAGGCGCACGGTGAGCGCGCGGCTGCTGGTGGCGGGCGTGGGGAACATCTTCCTCGCGGACGACGCCTTCGGCCCGGAGGTGATCCGTGCCCTGGACGACCGGCCCCTGCCGTCCGCAGCGACCGTGCGGGACTTCGGGATCCGCGGGCTCGACCTCGCCTACACCCTGCTCGACGGCTACGACACGGCCGTCCTGGTCGACGCGGCCGTCCGCGGCCACACCCCGGGCACCCTGTCGCTGATCGAGCCGGAGCTCCCCGACGGCTCGGCCGGCGGGCCGCCGCCCGAGGCGCACGGCATGGACCCGGCGAAGGTCCTGGCCCTCGCCGCCCACCTGGGCGACGGACCGCTCCCCCGGGTCCTCGTCCTGGCCTGCGAGCCCGAACGGGTCCCGCGCGGCGACGAGGACATCACCCCCGGCACGAGCGCGACCGTGCGGGCGGCCGTACGGCAGGCGGTGGCGGCCCTGCACACCCTGGTCCCGGCGCTGCTCGCCGACCCCGCGGCGACGCCCGCGTTGCGCCGCCCGGACGAATCCACGGGACCCTCCACGGCCGGGGTCCGGCCCGCGGGGACCGGCGGCGCGGAGGATCGGCAGCGGACCGGCACCCCGGTCCCTCCCCCACCGACCGCGAGGAGCAGCGCCGATGTGTGAGGCCGTGGAAGAGGTCGGCCAGGCCGTCCTGGCGAGGAACGACGGTCTGGCCGCGCACCTGCGCGAGGAGTTGGCCGGGCGCGGGGTGAGCGTGGTCAACCTGCTGTCCAGCCCGGGCAGCGGCAAGACGGAACTGCTGGGCCGCGTGCTCGTCCGGGCGATCGGGCGGGGCGTCCAGGTGGCCGCGCTCACCGCCGACCTGGCCACCGAGAACGACGCCCGGCGCCTCGCGCGGTCCGGCGCCCCGGTGAAACAGCTCCTCACCGACGGGCTGTGCCATCTGGAGGCCCGTCAGCTGCGCGGGCACGTCGAGTCCTGGCCGCCCGAGGGCACCTCGCTGCTCTTCGTGGAGAACGTCGGCAACCTGGTCTGCCCGGCCTCCTACGACCTCGGGGAGAGCCTGCGGATCGTCCTGATGGCGGTGACGGAGGGCGAGGACAAGCCGCTGAAGTACCCCACCGCGTTCGGCTCGGCCCACCTGGTGGTGCTGACCAAGTCCGACCTGGCGGCACCGGCCGGTTTCGACGCGGCCGCGTTCGAGGCGCATGTGCGGCGGGTCAACCCCGGCGTCGAGGTGGTCCGGTCCTGCGCCCGCACCGGGGAGGGCGTCGGCACCCTCCTGGAGCGGGTGCTCGCCGTCCGGGACGGCGCCCCGGCGCACACGCCTCCCCTCGCGCCACGGCCCCACTCCCCCGTCCACGCGGCCGGCCCGGTCTCGTGACCGCGCCCGTCAGCAACGGGGCGGTGCGCCGCCGCGTCGTCGTGCGCGGCACCGTGCAGGGGGTGGGGTTCCGGCCGTTCGTGCACCGCCTCGCCACCGATCTCGCGCTGGCCGGCTTCGTCAGCAACACGGCGAACGGGGTGCTCATCGAGGTGGAGGGACTGCCGGACGGCGTCGACCGGCTGTGCGACCGGCTGGCCGCCGAGCCGCCACCGCTGGCGGCGGTCACCGGCGTCGAGGTCGAGGACCTGCCGGTCACCGGCGCCGACGACACCTTCACCATCCGCTCCACCGACCGCTCCCCGGGCCGTACCCTCCTGCCGCCCGACACGGCGACGTGCGACGCCTGCCTGCGCGAGCTGGCCGACCCGCAGGACCGCCGCCACCGGCACCCCTTCCTCACCTGCACCCACTGCGGCCCCCGCTTCACCATCGCCACGGGCCTGCCCTACGACCGTGCCGTCACCACCATGGACGGCTTCCCGATGTGCGCCGCGTGCGCCCGGGAGTACGGCGATCCCGCCGACCGCCGCTTCCACGCCCAGCCGGTGGCCTGCCCGGACTGCGGGCCCCGGCTGCGCCTGGAGCCGGCCTCCGGCACCGGGGTCCGGGCCGCGCGGGACGGTGACGCGCTCGCGGTGGCCCGAACGCTGCTGGCGGGTGGCCGGATCGTCGCCGTGAAGGGCCTCGGCGGCTACCACCTGGCCTGCGACGCGACCGACGCACGAGCCGTGGACACGCTGCGCGGCCGCAAGGAGCGTGGTGGCAAGCCGTTCGCGGTGATGTGCGCGGACATCGACGCCGTACGGCGGGTCGCGCTGCCCTCGCCGGCCGAGCTGGCCGCCGTGACCGGACCCCGCCGGCCCATCGTGCTGATGCGCCGGCGCGGGGCCGACGAGCCGCTCGCGCCCGGCGTCTGCCCCGGCAGCCCGCACCTCGGGGTGATGCTGCCGTACACCCCGCTGCACTCCCTGCTGTTCGGGCTGCCGGGCGATCCGCCGGGTCCGCGGGTGCTCGTGATGACCAGCGGGAACCGGTCCGGGGAGCCGATCGTCACGGACGACGAGGAGGCGCTGACCCGGCTGGCGGGCCTCGCGGACGCCTGGCTCGCGCACGACCGGCCCATCGCCTCGCCGTGCGACGACTCCCTGCTGCGGGTGCGCAGCGACGGCACCGAGCAGGTGCTGCGCCGCTCCCGCGGGTACGTCCCGAGCCCGCTGCGGCTGCCCGTGACGCTGCGTCCGGCGCTCGCGGTGGGCGGCGACCTGAAGAATGCGCTGTGCGTCGGCGAGGGCGACCTGGCGTGGTTCGGACCGCACATCGGCGACATCGGAGAACTCGCCACCCTGGAGGCGGCCGGCCGGGCCGAGGCGCACATGCGGCACCTGACCGGCGTGGCCCCCGAGGTGGTCGCCGCGGACCGGCACCCGGGGTACCACTCGGCGCGGTGGGCCCGGCTGCAGGCCGCCCACCTGCGGCTGCGGTCACCGGTGTTCGTCCAGCACCACCACGCCCACGTCGCCTCCGCCATGGCCGAGCACGGGCTCGACGGCAGCGATCCGGTGATCGGGGTCGCGTTCGACGGCACGGGTTACGGCGACGACGGCACCGTCTGGGGCGGCGAGTTCCTGCTCGCCGGCTACGGCGGCTACCGGCGCCTCGCCCACCTCACACCGGCCCCGCTGCCCGGCGGGGACGCCGGGGTGGCCAACCCCTGCCGGCTGGCGCTGGCCCGGCTGTGGGCCGCGGGGGTGCGATGGGAGCCGGACCTGCCGTGTGTCGCCGCCTGCGAGCCCGACGAACTCGCGCTGCTGGAGCGTCAGCTGACGCGGGACGTGGCGTGCGCGGCGACCTCCAGCATGGGCCGGCTCTTCGACGCGGTGTCGTCCCTGGCGGGCGTCTGCCACCGCGCCGAGTACGAGGCGCAGGCCGCCCTGGAGCTGGAGGCGGCGGCCACCACCGCCTGGGACGCCGACGACGAGGCGTACACCTTCGGGACGGCCGGCGGCCTGTGCGACCCCGCGCCCGTCCTGCGCGCCCTCGTCGCCGACCTGCGGGCGGGGGCGCCCGTCCCGGTGCTCGCCGCGCGCTTCCACCGGGGTGTCGCGCGGGCGGTGGCAGAGCTGTGCCGGCAGGCCCGGGAGGACACCGGCCCGGGCACGGTCGCCCTGAGCGGCGGGGTGTTCGCCAACGCGCTGCTGGAGGAGGAGTGTGCGCGGCTGCTGGCCGCGGACGGCTTCACGGTGCTGCGGCACGGCGAGGTCCCGCCGAACGACGGCGGGCTGGCCCTCGGCCAGCTGGTGGTCGCGGCGCACCGGCGAACGAAGGAGTGACGCATGTGTCTGGCAGTGCCCGGCAAGGTGGTGGCCATCGAGGACGGCGCCGACCCGCTCACCGGGCTGATCGACTTCGGCGGGGTGCGCAAGCAGGCGTGCCTGGAGTACGTGCCCGACGTCCGGGTGGGTGAGTACGTCATCGTGCACGTCGGCTTCGCGCTGCAGCGCCTCGACGAGGAGTCCGCCCTGGCCTCGCTGAAGCTTTTCGAGGAACTGGGGCTGCTGGAGGAGGAGTTCGGGGACGCCTGGCAGCAGGCGGCCCGGGAGTCGGGGGAACCCGCGCCCGCGGGGCGCCAGGACGGCGGGAGTGAGCCCCGGTGAGGTACATCGACGAGTTCAACGACCCGGAGCTGGCCCGACGGCTGCTGGACGAGATCCGCGCGACCGCCACCCGCCCCTGGGCGATGATGGAGGTGTGCGGCGGTCAGACGCACTCGATCATCCGGCACGGCATCGACCAGTTGCTGCCCGAGCAGGTCGAGTTGATCCACGGCCCCGGCTGCCCGGTGTGCGTGACGCCGCTGGACGTCATCGACAAGGCCCTGGAGATCGCCGCCCGCCCGGAGGTGATCTTCTGTTCGTTCGGGGACATGCTGCGGGTGCCCGGCACCGACCGGGACCTGTTCCGGGTCAAGGGCGGGGGCGGCGACGTACGGGTGGTGTACTCGCCGCTCGACGCGCTGGAGCTGGCCCGCCGCAACCCGGACCGGCAGGTGGTGTTCTTCGCGATCGGTTTCGAGACCACCGCCCCCGCCAACGCCATGGCCGTGCACCGGGCCCGCCGCGAGGGGCTGGGCAACTTCAGCCTGCTCGTCTCGCACGTGCGGGTGCCCCCGGCGATCGAGGCCGTCATGACGGCGCCGTCCTGCCGGGTGCAGGGCTTCCTCGCCGCCGGGCACGTGTGCAGCGTGATGGGGACGGCCGAGTACCCGGGGCTCGCGGACCGGTTCGGCGTGCCGATCGTGGTCACCGGGTTCGAGCCGCTGGACATCCTGGAGGGCATCCGGCGCACGGTGCGGCAGCTGGAGCGCGGCGAGCACCGGGTGGAGAACGCCTACCCGCGCGCGGTCCGCGACGACGGCAACCCGGCGGCCGTACGGATGATCGAGGAGGTGTTCGAGGTCACCGACCGCAACTGGCGGGGCATCGGGCGCATCCCGTCCAGCGGCTGGCGGCTGAGCGAGGCGTTCCGGGCGTACGACGCCGAGCACCGCTTCGACGTGGCCGGCATCCGGACCGAGGAGCCCGCCGAGTGCCGCAGCGGCGAGGTGCTGCAGGGCCTGATCAAGCCGACCGAGTGCGCCGCGTTCGGGACCACGTGCACGCCGCGCACACCGCTCGGCGCCACGATGGTCTCCAGCGAGGGCGCCTGCGCCGCCTACTACCTGTACCGCCGGATGAACACGCCCGTCCCGCAGGGCGTCCGGCCCGCGGCCGAGGAGCTGAACCCCGTTGCCTGAACGTCTCGCGGACGTGGTCGACCCGGCCGCTTGGACCTGTCCCGCTCCCCTGCGCGACCAGCCCGTCGTCGTGATGGGGCACGGGGGCGGCGGCGCGCTGTCGGCGGAGCTGATGGAACAGGTCTTCGCCCCGGCCTACGGCAACAGCACGCTCGCCGCGCTCACCGACTCCTCCGTCCTCGAACTCGGCGGCGCGCGCCTCGCGTTCTCCACCGACTCGTACGTGGTGCGGCCCCTGTTCTTCCCGGGGGGCTGCCTCGGTGACCTCGCGGTCAACGGCACGGTCAACGACCTGGCGATGAGCGGGGCCCGGCCGGCCTACCTGTCCGCCGCGTTCGTCCTGGAGGAGGGCGTGGAGCTGGAGGTCGTGGAGCGGATCGCGCGGGCCATGGGCGCCGCGTCCGAGGCGGCCGGGGTCACCATCGCCACCGGCGACACCAAGGTGGTGGAATCGGGCCACGGCGACGGGGTGTACGTCACCACCGCCGGGGTGGGACTGGTGCCCGACGGGGTGGACATCCGCCCGCAGCGGGCGCGGCCCGGTGACGTCGTCATCGTCAGCGGCCCGATCGGGCTGCACGGCGTGGCGATCATGAGTGTCCGGGAGGGCCTGGAGTTCGGGGTCGAGGTCGCCAGTGACAGCGCGCCGCTCGCGGACCTGGTGGCGGCCATGCTGGCCGTCACACCGGACGTGCATGTGCTGCGCGATCCCACGCGGGGCGGTCTTGCCACGTCGCTCAACGAGATCGCCCGCGCCTCCGGGACGGGGGTGCGGCTCAGCGAGCGTGCCGTCCCGGTGCCGGACGCGGTGGCCAACGCCTGCGGGTTCCTCGGGCTCGACCCGCTGTACGTGGCCAACGAGGGACGGCTGGTCGCGTTCGTGCCCCCGTCGGCGGCGGACGAGGTCCTCGCGGCGATGCGGGCCCAGCCGCACGGGGCGCAGGCCGTGGTGATCGGTGAGTGCGTCGCCGAGCACCCCGGGATGGTCGTCGTCGCGACGGGCCTCGGCGGCACCCGGGTGGTGGACCTGCCGCTGGGCGAGCAGCTTCCGCGGATCTGCTGACGGGCGTGTGTCAGCGGACGGCCGGTTCGATGCCGGTGATCTCCAGTTCCCGGCCGCTGCGCAGGTCCGAGGAGGGCCGGTCGCAGCGCGGGCACCAGAAGAACGGTGGCATGCCGACCGCGAACTCCTCGGCGCACGCCCCGCACCAGGCCTGGGCGGGGACCTGCTCGACCACCAGCCGCGCGGCGGCGAGGGCGGTGCCGTCGCGGGCCACCTCGAAGGCGAAGTCCAGGGCGTCGGGGACGACACCCGCCAGTTCGCCGACGCGGACGGTCACCGCCGACACGGTGTCCGCCCCCTCGGCCCGGGCCAACTCGCCGGCCCGCTCGATGATCGCGGTCGCGATCGACAGCTCGTGCACGGCCCGCTCACGGGTAGCGGCGGCCCGCGCGCAGACCGCCCGCCATCCGCCAGATCCGTACCTCGCGCCGCAGGCTGGGCAGTTCCCACACCAGCAGGACCAGTGCGAGGGCGCCCAGCAGGACGGCCTCGGCCTTCAGCACCCGCATTCCGCTCATCCCGGCTCCTTTGCTCCCGGCGCCGCACCGGCGCGCCCGTCGGTCGTTCATCGCGGTCACTCCCCGCCGTCCGTCATCCCGGTGAGATGTTCGGCATGGCGTCCACCAGGGCGTCGTGCCGCTTCCAGCGGATCCCGGTGGAACGGCGCGCGTCGGAGGTGCCGTCCCGGTGGTGGCCCGTCTGGTCCTGGTAGCGGCCGTGGTTGCCCTGGTGCGTACCGGACACATGGCCGGGGGTGTCGGGCTTGGCCTGGGCCCTGCCGACCCGGATGCTGCCCATGGTGTTCTCCTTCCTCGTCGGCGCGCCGCGGGGCGCGCTCACGACCTCTCGGTGAGGGCGGCGAAGAACTGTTCGACGGCCGGCCAGATCGCGCCGCCGCCGGACAGCCCGCGCCAGTGCCGGCGGACGACGGCGACCATGCGGTAGCAGTCGTCGACCGGCACGATCCAGTGGTGGTCGGCGCCGTGCACGGTGTTCACCAGCAGTGCCTCCACCTCGGGTTCCACGGTGGCGAGCGGCGGACACGTCCGCGTGAGGCGCCGCCAGGCCGCCGCGTCCACCTCCCACCGCATGGCCCCGGCCGGGCTCGGCCCCTCGGCGGTGACCGTGCCGTCGGCGCGGGGCACGAAGAAGACCAGCCCGACGGGCACGCCGAGGACGTCCGTCTCGACCGCGGGCAGCCGGACCCGACGTCGGGGCACCAGCCGGTACCGGCCCTCGCCCCCACCGCCCCGGTCGAACAGCACCGAGCAGGGGCCGCACACACAGCGCACCCGCTGCTCCTCGGCGTCGTGCAGATGGGCGTGGTCCTCGGGGACCGGCGCCGCGCACAGCTCGCACACCTCCGCGTCCGCCGCCGCGCGGCCGGCCGTGGAGCGGATGAGCCGGGCCAGGGCGCCGCCGGTGGTCACGGCGCGCTCCGGTGGGTCAGGGTGGTCAGCGGTACGAACGCCGGGGCGGACGGGCCTCCGGCGGGGTCCGGCACCGGTTCGACGTCCGTCAGTTCCGGGGCGGCGGCGAGGACGGCGGCCCGTACGGCGCCGGTGACGTCGGCTCCGCCGCTGCCGCAGCCGCCGCCGCAGCCGCCTCCCGCCGTCAGCCGCACCCGGGCGACGCCGCCCTCCACACCGACCCATTCGACGTCGCCGCCGCGTTCCCGGACGGCGGGGCGCAGCCGCTCGACGGCGCGGGCCGCCCGGCGTTCGGCGGGTTCGGGGTGGATGTCGTGCAGCACCAGCAGGTGCCCGAGCAGTTCGTCGTCGGCGAGGCGTGCGGCGAGGGCGGCGTCGGCGAGGTCCAGGACGCGGGCCAGTGCCTCGCCGTAGACCTCGGTCAGCAGGCCCAACGCCTCGGTGGCGGGGCGGGCGACGGGTCCGGGTGTGGACTCCAGGCCCTCCAGGAGATCGTCGAGCCGGGCGAGCCGGGCCTCGACGTCCGGATCGGCCAGCCGGGCGGGGCCTTGCTCACCCATGGCTCGCCCCGTAGGTCGGGGAGTGCGTGGTGGTCAGCGTCTTCCCCTTGCCGACGTACATGTGGACGCCGCACGGCAGACAGGGATCGAAGCTGCGGACGGTGCGCATGATGTCGACGCCCTTGAAGTCGTCGGGGCCGTTCTCCTCGAAGATCGGCTGTCCCTGGACGGCGTCCTCGTACGGGCCGGGTGTGCCGTACATGTCCCGGGGGCTGGCGTTCCACGGGGTGGGCGGGTACGGGTGGTAGTTGGCGATCTTCCTGTCCTTGATCACCAGGTGATGGGAGAGGACGCCGCGCACCGCCTCGTGGAAGCCGCAGCCGATCGCCTCGTCGGGCACCTCGTAGTTCTGGAACACCCTGGTGTCGCCGACGCGGACGAGGTCCATGGCCTCCTCCAGGAACTGGAGGGACATGGCGGCCGCGTAGGCGACGAAGTAGGGGCGGGCGCGGTCCCGTTCGATGGTGTTGCTCCACTTGGGGATGCGCCATTCCAGGGTGGTCTCCGGCAGGCTCTCCCCCTTGGGCAGGGAGATGCGGACGCTGTCGCCGGTGGCCTTGACGTACGGGGTGTCGACGATGCCGCTGAGCGCGGTGGACCACAGGCGGGCCAGCGGGCCGCCGCCGGTGTCCAGGGCGAGGTGGTCGCCGGTGCGCGGGTCGAGCCAGCGCGGGCTCATCACCCAGCTGTAGTTGCCGTCGAAGTCGCGCTTCTGCGGGACCGGCACCGTCGTCTGGTTCCAGGGGTGGCGCATGTCGACGGGGTTGCCGAGCGGGTCGCGGGTGACGAAGGGCTCCTCGTTGACCCAGTCCTCGTAGAAGGAGCTGCCGAGCATGACGCGCAGGCCGAGGTTGATGTCGACGAGGTTGTTGGTGACCAGTTCACCGTCCACGATGACGCCGGGGGTGACGTACATGGCCTTGCCCCAGGTGTTCATCGTCTCGTAGCGGTAGTCGACGACCTTGGGGTCCTGGAAGGCGCCCCAGCAGCCGAGCAGGACGCGGCGGCGGCCGACCTCCTCGTAGCCGGGCAGCGCCTCGTAGAAGAAGTCGAAAACGTCGTCGTTGAGGGCGACGGCCTTCTTGACGAAGTCGATGATCCGCATGAGCCGGCTGAGGTAGTCGGTGAACACGGTGGGCTGGGGCATCGTGCCGACGCCGCCCGGGTACAGCGTGGAGGGGTGGACGTGCCGCCCCTCCATCAGGCAGAACATCTCGCGGGTGACGCGGCTGACCTTCAGGGCCTCCTTGTAGATCTCGCCCTCGAAGGGGTTGAAGGCCCGCATGATGTCGGCGATGGTCCGGTAGCCGTGGATGTCGCCGCGCGGCGCGGCGGTGCGTTCGGCGCGGGCCAGGACCCCGGGGTTGGTGGCCTTGACCATGGCCTCGCAGAAGTCCACGAAGACCAGGTTGTCCTGGAAGATGGTGTGGTCGAACATGTACTCGGCCGCTTCGCCGAGGTTGACGATGTGCTCGGCGAGGGTGGGCGGCTTGACGCCGTAGGCCATCTGCTGGGCGTAGTCGGAGCAGGTGGTGTGGTTGTCGCCGCAGATACCGCAGATGCGGGAGGTGATGAAGCCTGCGTCCCGGGGGTCCTTGCCCTTCATGAACACCGAGTAGCCACGGAACAGCGACGAGGTGCTGTGGCACTCGACGACTTCCCGGTTGGCGAAGTCGATCTTCGTGTAGATGCCCAGGTTCCCGATGATCCGGGTGATCGGGTCCCAGGACATGTCCACGATCTGTGGCGGCTTGCGCTCCGTCGCGCGCGCCTCGGTGGTCGTCATCTGCGGTACTGCCCCTCGCTGTCGATGGCCGTGAGTGGGTGGCGGCGGGTGGGTGTGACCCGGGGTCAGGGCCGCCAGTGCGGGTCGTAGCCGCTGGTCAGCTTGCGCTTGTTGTGCCGCCACCTGGGCTCGTGGTTGACGAGTTCGTTGGTCATCCCGCGCAGGCGGCGGATGATGGCGCCGTACGGCTTGATGGCGAGCGTCGACAGGGTGCCGCCGGGTGGCTCGTCCATGAACGGCATGAAGGCGTCCGGGAAGCCGGGCATCGTGCAGCCGATGCAGATGCCGCCGACGTTCGGGCAGCCGCCGATGCCGGCCATCCAGCCCCGCTTGGGCACGTTGCAGTTGACGACCGGACCCCAGCAGCCCGTCTTCACCAGGCACTTGGGCGAGTTGTAGTCCTTCGCGAAGCTCGCCTGCTCGTAGTACGAGCCGCGGTCGCAGCCCTCGTGGACGGTCTTGCCGAACAGCCACTGCGGGCGCAGCATGTGGTCCAGCGGCGGCGGGGGCGCCGATCCGGCCGCGTGG
This sequence comes from Streptomyces sp. NPDC056628, assembly GCF_042792555.1. Taxonomy (NCBI): domain Bacteria; kingdom Bacillati; phylum Actinomycetota; class Actinomycetes; order Kitasatosporales; family Streptomycetaceae; genus Streptomyces; species Streptomyces sp. NPDC056628. The sequence goes on along the minus strand of NZ_JBHTWG010000002.1, from coordinate 369,100 downwards.
TACAGGACCCAGACCAGGGTCTCCATGAAGTTCTCCGGCTGGATGGGGCAGCCGGGCACGTTCACCACGGGAAGGCCGCCCCGCGAGCGGTAGTCCCAGCCCAGGTAGTCGGCGAGGCCCATGGAGCCGGTCGGGTTGCCGGCCATGGCGTGGATGCCGCCGAACGTGGCGCAGGTGCCGGCGGCGACCACCGCCCATGCCCTGGGCGCGAGTTGGTCGATCCATGAGTTCAGCGTCTGCGGCTCGCCGGTCTCCGGGTCGTTGCCGAACGACGTCCAGTAGCCGTCGCCCTCGATGATGTTCTGGTTGGGGATCGACCCCTCGATGACCAGGATGAACGGAGCCAGGTCGCCGCGGGCCGCCGCCCGGTAGGGGGCGAGGAAGTCCTCGCCGCCCAGACTGGGCGAGAGCACCTTGTTGACCAGGTCGACCTTCGGCAGTCCGGGGATCAGACCGAGCACCAGGTCCTCGATGGACGGCTGGTCGGCGGCGGTCAGGGAGACCGTGTCGCCGTCGCAGCTCATGCCCTCGGAGATCCACAGGATGGTGATCTCGTCGAAGCCCTGCCGGTCGTCGCCGCGCACGGGTTCGCCCGCGACCTCGGTGGTGCTGCTGTGCCTCGTCATGTCATGCCTCCGCCGCGGGGGTGTCGGACGGTGCGGGCTCCAGCGGCTCGAGTTCGTCGGGCCGGAAGTAGTGGAAGCGGCCGTACCAGGTGTGCAGTTCGGATGCGGGATCGTCGTCGAGGGCGACGGCCAGGTGCACGCCGCCGTCCACGTCGTGGAAGACGGCGGCCACCTCGGCCGTCCGCCCGGTCAGGAACATGTCCTGCGCGTCCGCGCCGCGTCCCCGCGGGCGCAGCCGGACCCGGCTGCCGCCGCCGAGGGGCACGCCGTCGGCGAGCACCGTGTCGGTCGCCGGGGAGAGTCCGTCGTCGCCGCCCTCCTGCCACCACGCCGGGCGGTCGCCGAGCGGCGTGACCGGGCGGGCCGGGGTGAGGGAGCGGACGGCGCCGTGCAACCGGGCGAAGACCTCCGGCGGCATGGTGTCGACCCGGTCGAGGATCGCCGCGGCCCTGGGATCGGTGGCGCGTGCCTCGCGCTTCTCCTCGTCCGTCAACAGCATGGTGCGCAGGGTGAGGATCTCGTCGATCTCCGCCGCGTCGTGCAGGTCGCCCGGGCTCTCCGGCGCCACCTGCGGGTGGTCGGGGAGGATGATCGGTGCGGACAGCACCACGCGCGCGGTGCCGGGTTCGCCGCCGAGGACGGGGAACGTGAACTCGTTGCGGCAGGCGCGGGCCTGGTCGTGCAGCCCCGCGGGCGGGTCGATCAGCGAGACGAACTCGACGCCGTCGCCCCCGATCAGCGTGTGGGTGGCGAGGAACGCGCCGCGCAGGGCCTCGTCGCGTGCGGTCCGCGGGCCGGGGGCGAGTCCGGTGTGGGTGGTGCGCACCTGGAGCCGGACCAGGTCGGGGGCGCTCCGCTCGGCGGTGACGGTGACGCTGCCGCGCAGTTCCTCGCGGACGCGCACCACGCGCCCGGCGTCCGCGGGCAGCGGTTCGACGTCCGTGCCGCCGGGTGCCCCGACGGGGGCCGTGGTCCCCCGGACGACCCGCTCGTCGAGGCTCAGGGTGAGCGCTGCCTCGCGGGGCACGGCCTCGTCGAACGTCAGATGCACGGTGCCGTCGGCGGCACGCAGGGACGGCACGTCGCGGTGCCCGCCGTCCGCGCCGGCCTCCTGGACCTGCTTGCGCTGCATCTGCAGGAACCGCAGCCGGACGTGCACCGAGGCGCCGGGCCGCGGGGTCCGCAGCAGGCACTCGGTGCGCTGGTACCAGGAGTCGGCGGAGCCGGACACGGTGGGGGCGACGGGTCCGTCGGACTCCACCCAATCACGGGGGAAGAGCACGCCGAACTGCCAGCGGACCCGGTTCTTGGCGGAGGACCGGCGGTAGGGGTAGAGCAGATAGCCCTCGCAGAGCACGGCGTCGGCGACGGCGCCGATCCGCTCGAAGTCCCCCTCGGGCGCTGCCGCCGTGGCGGCGCCCGCGACCGGTCCGTCCGCCATCCTGCCTCCTCGGGTGCGGGTACCGGCGGATCCCTTCCACCACGGAAGCACCGCGCACCCGACCTCGCCCCTCCGGCTCACTCCGGGTGAGGCATTCGGATGACGGAGGCGGCCCACGGGCCGGGGCGCCCGCGGACGGCGGGAGCAACCGCGCGGCGCGGCAACACGTCTTCGTACGGGCGAGGGACCGTCCGGCTCCCCGCGACAGGAGGACGCGCACGATGAGCGAGAAGGCACGGCGGCTGTTCGAAGCCCTCGACCTCGACGACAGCGGGACCCTGACCCGCGCGGAGGTCATCGTCGCGCTCCGGTCCAAGGGCCCGTCGCTGGCCGCCTCGGGGGATCTGCCGCCCTGGGGTCTCGGGGACGAGAACGACTCGTCCGCGCTGTTCGACGCCGCCGACCTGAACGGCGACCAGGTGGTGACGCTGGAGGAGTTCGCGGCGGTGGTCGACCGCCGGTTCGGCTGGCGGGACCAGTGACGGCGGCGCCCCGCGCGGGATGACTCCCCGCGCGGGGCGCTCGGTCGTACGGCGAACGGGGTTACGGCTCAGGCGAGTTCGACGAGCAGGTCGCCGCCCTCCACCTGCTGGATCTTCCCGATGGCGAGCCGGGTCACCCGGCCGGCCTTCGCCGCGGTGATCGACGCCTCCATCTTCATGGCCTCGATGGTGGCGACCGTGGCGCCGGCCTCCACCTCGTCGCCCTCGCTGACCGTGAGGGTGACCACGCCCGCGAAGGGTGCCGCCACATGGCCGGGGTTCGACCGGTCGGCCTTCTCCGTCACCGGGACGTCCGAGGCCGCGACCCGGTCGCGGACCTGGATGGGCCGCAGCTGACCGTTCAGGGTGGACATCACGGTGCGCATACCGCGCTCGTCGGCGTCGCCGACGGCCTGCAGCTCGATGAGCAGCCGCACCCCGCGCTCCAGGTCGACGGCGTACTCCTTGCCCGGACGCAGTCCGTAGAAGAAGTCCTTGCTGTCCAGGACGCTGGTGTCGCCGTAGGAGTCGCGGTGCGTCTCGAACTCGCGCGTCGGGCCGGGGAACAGCAGCCGGTTCAGCGTGGCGCGCCGGTCCTTGGCCAGGCCCTCGCGGTCGTCGGCACCCAGCTCCGCGATCGGCTTCGCCTCGGCGCGGCCCTGGAGCGCCTTGGTCCGGAACGGCTCGGGCCAGCCGCCGGGCGGGGTGCCCAGCTCGCCGCGCAGGAAGCCGATGACGGAGTCCGGGATGTCGAAGCGGTCGGGCGCCGCCTCGAAGTCGGCCGGGGACACACCCGCGCCCACCAGGTGCAGCGCGAGGTCGCCGACCACCTTCGAGGAGGGGGTGACCTTGACGAGCCGTCCCAGCATCCGGTCCGCGGCGGCGTACATCGCCTCGATCTCCTCGAAGCGGTCGCCGAGGCCGAGGGCGACGGCCTGGGTGCGCAGGTTGGAGAGCTGCCCGCCGGGGATCTCGTGGTGGTAGACCCGGCCGGTGGGCGAGGCGAGCCCGGCCTCGAAGGGGGCGTAGACCTTGCGGACGCTCTCCCAGTACGGCTCCAGGTCGCCGACCGCCTGGAGGTCGAGCCCGGTGGGCCGCTCGGAGTGGTCGGTGGCGGCGACGATCGCCGACAGCGACGGCTGGGAGGTGGTGCCCGCCATGGACGCCACGGCCCCGTCGACCGCGTCGGCGCCCGCCTGGATCGCGGCGAGGTAGGTGGCGAGCTGACCGCCCGCGGTGTCGTGGGTGTGCAGGTGCACCGGCAGCTCGAACTCCCGGCGCAGCGCCGACACCAGCTTCGCCGCGGCCGGAGCCCGCAGCAGTCCCGCCATGTCCTTGACGGCCAGGACGTGCGCGCCCGCCTCGACGATCTGCTCGGCGAGGCGCAGGTAGTAGTCCAGGGTGTACAGGCGCTCCGACGGGTCGGACAGGTCGGAGGTGTAGCACAGCGCCACCTCGGCCACGGCCGTGCCGGTCTCCCGTACGGCCTCGATGGCCGGGCGCATCTGGGAGACGTCGTTGAGGGCGTCGAAGATGCGGAAGATGTCGATACCGGTGGCCGCCGCCTCCTGCACGAACGCGTCGGTCACCTCGGTGGGGTACGGCGTGTAGCCGACGGTGTTGCGGCCGCGCAGCAGCATCTGCAGGCAGATATTCGGCACGGCCTCCCGCAGGGCCGCCAGCCGCTCCCACGGGTCCTCGGCGAGGAAGCGCAGCGCCACGTCGTACGTCGCGCCGCCCCAGCACTCCAGGGACAGCAGCTCGGGCAGGGTGCGGGCCACCACCGGGGCGACGGCGAGCATGTCCTTGGTGCGCACCCGCGTGGCGAGCAGCGACTGGTGCGCGTCACGGAAGGTGGTGTCGGTGATCCCGATGGTCGGCGAGGACCGCAGCCAGTGCGCGAATCCCTCGGGGCCGAGTTCGGCGAGCCGCTGCCGGGAGCCGGGCGCCGGGTCGCCGGCCGGGAGCGGGGGCACCTTGGTCAGCGGGTCGAGCAGGTCGGGGCGTTCGCCGTGCGGCTTGTTGACCGTGACGTCGGCGAGATAGGTGAGCAGCTTCGTGCCGCGGTCGGCGGAGTGGCGGGCGGTGAGCAGGTGCGGGCGCTGCTCGATGAACGACGTGGTGACCCGGCCGGCCTGGAAGTCGGGGTCGTCGAGGACCGCCTGCAGGAAGGGGATGTTGGTGGCCACGCCGCGGATGCGGAACTCGGCCACCGCGCGCCGGGCGCGGCCCACCGCGGCGTTGAAGTCCCGGCCCCGGCAGGTCAGTTTGACCAGCAGGGAGTCGAAGTGGGCGTTGATCTCCGTACCGGCGTGGGTGGTTCCGCCGTCGAGCCGGATGCCGGAGCCGCCCGGTGAGCGGTAGGCGCTGATGCGGCCGGTGTCCGGGCGGAACCCGTTGGCGGGGTCCTCGGTGGTGATCCGGCACTGCAGGGCGGCGCCGCGCAGGGTGACGGTCTCCTGGGCGAGGCCGAGGTCGGCCAGGGTCTCGCCGGCGGCGATCCGCATCTGCGACTGCACCAGGTCGACGTCGGTGACCTCCTCGGTCACGGTGTGCTCGACCTGGATGCGCGGGTTCATCTCGATGAAGACGTGGTTGCCGTCCTGGTCGAGCAGGAACTCCACGGTGCCCGCGTTGCGGTAGCCGATCTGCCGGGCGAAGCGGACGGCGTCGGCGCAGATGCGGTCGCGCAGCTCCGGGTCGAGGTTGGGCGCGGGGGCCAGCTCGATGACCTTCTGGTGGCGGCGCTGCACGGAGCAGTCCCGCTCGTACAGGTGGATGACGCCGCCCTGCCCGTCGGCGAGGATCTGCACCTCGATGTGGCGGGGCTCGACGACGGCCTTCTCCAGGAAGACGGTGGAGTCGCCGAACGCCGACGCCGCCTCGCGGGACGCCGCCTCGATGGCCTCGCGCAGCTGGGCGGGCTCCTCGACCCGGCGCATGCCGCGCCCGCCACCGCCGGCGACCGCCTTGACGAAGACGGGGAACCCGACGTCGTCGGCGGCACGGACGAGTTCGTCGACGTCGGTGGAGGGCGCCGACGAGCCGAGCACGGGGACGCCGGCCTCGCGGGCCGCGGCGACCGCGCGGGCCTTGTTGCCGGTCAGCTCCAGGATGTCCGCGCTGGGGCCCACGAAGGTGATGCCCGCCTCCTCGCAGGCCCGCGCCAGGTCGGGGTTCTCGGACAGGAAGCCGTACCCCGGGTAGACGGCGTCCGCTCCGGCACGGCGCGCGGCGCGGACGATCTCCTCGACGGAGAGGTAGGCGCGGACCGGATGCCCGGGCTCCCCTATCTCGTACGCCTCGTCGGCCTTCAGCCGGTGCAGGGAGTTGCGGTCCTCGTGCGGGAAGACGGCGACGGTGCGCGCGCCCAGCTCGTAGCCCGCGCGGAACGCGCGAATCGCGATCTCCCCGCGGTTGGCGACCAGCACCTTGCGGAACATTCTTGATCCCTTCGGCCGGAGACTGAGCACCCATGGTGTCGGGGCGATCGTTTCCACGCTATGTGAGCCGGGCCACTGACAGTCGGCCCGGCGCCGGCCGCCACGCGCGCGTACGTGGGCGACCGGACGGGCCTACGCTGTTCCTGGGCCTCCTGTCGTCGCGGGAGGTGTGAGCGAGGTGCCTCATGGCCGGCGCGACTGACCACGGTGTGCCGACGCACGGCGCGATCGGCGACACGACGGGTCCGCTCACGTCCGCGGCGGGCCACGCGGATGTCTTCGAGGACCTGCTCCCGCTGGCCCTGTGGGTCGCCGACGGCGACGGGCTCCTCGTGCAGTGGTCGCCGGCCGCGCAGGACCTGCTCGGGTACACCCAGGAGCAGATGCTGGGGCGGGAGGCCAGGGTCGCGTTCGTCCCCGAGGAGAACCAGCGGCTCGCGGACCGGCTGGCCGGCTCGGTGCGGACCGGCGCGGCGGTGGTGGCGCGGCTGCCCCTGCGCCACCGCGACGGCACCCTCGTCGACGTGGAGATGTGGAACTGCCCGATCCCGGACGCCCGGGGCCGCACCGGGGTGCTGGCCATCGCGGCGGACACCTCCGCCGTGAAGGGGATGCGCGACGCGCTGGCGGCTCTGGAGGGGCTCTTCGAGCAGTCCCCCGTCGGGCTCGCGATGCTCGGTCCCGATCTGCGGTTCCTGCGGGTCAACGAGGCGCTGGCCCGGATGGACGGCGTCCCGGCGGCCGACCACGTCGGCCGGAGTGTCACGGACGTCTCGCCCGGCGCGGCCGCTCTCGAGACGGTGATGCGGGGGGTCCTTGAGCGGGGGGAGGCCGTGGTGGACCACCGGCACACCTGGCCCGGCGCGCACCCGGCACGGCGGCGGACCTGGTCGTGCTCCTACGCGCCCCTGCTCGGCGCGGCCGGCCGGCGGGTCGGGGTGATCGCCTCCCTGATCGACGTGACCCGCGAGCAGCGCGCCCACCTGGAGGCCGAGCGGGCCCGGCGGCGCCTCGCGCTGCTCGCGGAGGCGGGCGCGCAGATGGGCTCGACCCTGGATCTGCGGCAGACGGCCGAGGAGGTCGTCCGGGTGCTGGTGCCCCGGCTGGCCGACTCCGCGGACGTCCAGCTCCTGGAGGAGGCGGTGGCGCCGGACGAGACCGCCGCGTCCGCGCACGGCGTGGTCCGCCGGGTGGCGGCGTCCTTCACCGACTCGCGGGCACCGGCGGACCAGCTCGCGGTCGGCATGACCCAGCAGGTCCCGCGCGGATCGGTGTACGAGCAGGTCATCGACGCCGGCCGGGCCATGAACCTGTACCTCGCCGACATCGGGCAGCTGATCCCCGCCCCCGAGGCGCAGCCGCTGCGCGCGTACCTGCACGCGAGGGTCGGCTCGGCGCGGCTGGTGCCGCTGGTGGCCCGGGGGACGGTGCTGGGCGCGGTGGTGGTGACGCGGACGAGGGACCGCGAGCCGTTCGACCACCAGGACACGCTGCTGATCGACGAGCTGGTCGCGCGGGCGGCGCTGAACATCGACAACGCCCGTATGTACAGCCGGGAGCGGGACGCCGCGCTCACCCTGCAGCGCAGCCTCATGGACCCCTGTCTGCCGGACGTCCGCGGGCTGGAGCTCACCGGGCGCTATCTGCCGGCCGGCGAGCACGAGGTCGGCGGGGACTGGTTCGACGCGATCGCCCTGCCGGGCGGGCGGACCGCGCTGGTGATCGGGGACGTGATGGGGCACGGCATCCACGCGGCGGCCGTCATGGGACAGCTGCGCACCGCCGTACGGACCCTGGCGCGCCGCGACACCACCCCCGACCAGGTGCTGCGGTACCTGGACGCCGTCGTGGCCGATCTCGGGGAGAACGAGATGGCCACCTGTCTGTACGCCGTGCACGATCCGGTCTCCGGGCACTGCCTGGTCGTCAGCGCGGGGCATCCGCCGCCCCTGGTCGCCGACCGGCGGGGTGCGGTCGCCTTCCTGGACGGCCCGGCGGGCCCGCCGCTGGGTCTGGGCCGGCAGGACGGGCGGGTGCAGCACCTGCGTCTGGAGCCGCGCAGCCTCCTGCTGTCGTACACGGACGGGCTGATCGAGGCACGGGGCACCGACCTGGAGCAGGGCATGTGCCGGCTGGCGCGGGCGGTGCGCGACCCCGGCCGCCCGCTGGAGCGGATCTGCGACGACCTCCTGGCGGACCTCGTGCCCGGCACGGCCGACGACGACGTGGCCGTGCTCCTGGCGCGGGCCCTGCCCAGGTGAGAGGGCAGGACCGGCCGTCACCCGACCGAGGCACCCCGGCCGCCGTGATCAAGCACGGGGTGGGTACTCGGCTGATACTGGGAGGGAACGCCGCAAGGCCAGGCGTTCGGAACGGCAGCAGCGCCCGTGCGCGGGCCCCCGGGTCCCGCGCACGGCGCGAGATGGGTGGGCGATGCACGACACATCCCCTACGTCGGTCAGCGAGAGTCCCAAGGACCCTTTCTCGGTGCTCCGGTCCGCGGCGGCCGTGCTGGACCGGCGTGGACGGGTGGTCGCCTGGAGCGAGCAGGCGGCCGGGCTGCTGGGGTACCGGGCGGACGAGGCGCTCGGCCGGCCCGTGCACGAGTTCCTGGTCGACGCCGGTGACGAAGGTGTCGTCGCCGAGGCCGCCCGGTCCTGTCTGCGGGAGCACGGCTGGTTCGGGCTGCTGCCGGTGCTGCACCGCTCGGGACGCCGGCTGCACGTGGGGTTCCGGGCCCGGCGGGTGCAGCGGCTGGGCGGCGGAGACGAGTGGCTGCTGGTCGGCTCGCTCGCCCATGAGATCGCCCAGTGGGAGATCGACCGCGCGGTGCTGGACGGCTTCTTCCTGCGCTCCCCGATCGGGGTGGTGGTGCTCGGGCCGGATCTGCGCGTGCTGCGGGTGAACCAGGCGATCGCCCGGTTCGGCGGGCTGCCGGCCGGCGCCTACCGGGGGCGCCGGGCCGGCGATTTCCTGCTCGGTCCGGTCGCGGACTGGGTGGAGGGCAAGCTCCAGACCGTCCTGGACACGGGCCGGCCGATGATCTTCGCGGAGCACCGGTGCCGGCTGCTCGCCGAACCCCACAAGGAGATCGTGATCTCCGTCTCCGCCTTCCGGATGGAGGACCCGTCCGGAAGGGTGCTGGGCGTCACCGAGATCGTCGAGGACGTCACCGACCGCCACCGGGCCCGCCGGCGGCTGGCTCTGCTCAACCAGGCCGGCACCCGGATCGGCAGCACCCTCGACGTGGCCCGCACCACGCGCGAACTCGCCGAGGCGGCCGTGCCGGAGCTCGCCGACGCCCTCTCGGTGGACCTGCTGGAACCGGTGACGCGCGGCGAGGAACCGGACCCGGACAGCATGGGCCCGCTGCGCCGGATGGCGGCCCGCTCGATCCGGCCCGAGGGGGTGCGGGTGATGTACCCCGAGGGCCATCTGTTCTTCTTCCCGCCGGACACCGCGCCCCATCGCTGTCTGGCCGAGCGGCGGCCCGTGCTGCTCCCCGTCCTGAAGACGGGCTCGGGCTGGACCGCCGCCGAACCGGAACGGGCCCGGCAGGCGCTGGAGGCCGGTGTCCACTCGCTGATCGTGGTTCCGCTGGCCGCCCGTGGTGTGGTGCTCGGCGTGGTCTGCCTGTGGCGTTCGCAGCGGCCGGAACCCTTCGAGGCGGACGACCTGACCCTGGCGGAGGAGTTCGCGGCCCGGGCCGCCGTCTGCATCGACAACGCCCGCCGCTACACCCAGCAGCACCAGGCCGCCGAGGCCCTGCAGCGCAGTCTGCTGCCGGGCGAGATGCCGGAGCAGCCGGCCGTCGAGACCGCGCACCGCTATCTTCCGGCGCGGGCGTCCACCGGGGTGGGCGGTGACTGGTTCGACGTGATCCCGCTGTCGGGGCTGCGCGTCGCCCTGGTGGTGGGCGACGTGGTCGGGCACGGCATGCACGCCTCGGCCACGATGGGGCGGCTGCGGGCCGCCGTGCACACCCTGGCCCACCTCGACCTGGCGCCCGACGAAGTGCTGTCCCGGTTGGACGATCTGGTGGACCACCTCGCCACCGAGCAGCGGCAGGCGGACGCCGGCGCCCCCCAACTCGTGGGTGCCACCTGCCTGTACGCCATCTACGACCCGGTCACCCGGCTCTGCGTCATGGCCCGTGCCGGGCATCCGCCGCCGACCGTGCTGGACCCGTGCGGAAAGGTGCGGGACGTCGACGTGCCCGCCGGACCGCCGCTCGGCCTGGGGGGACTGCCGTTCGAGAGCGCCGAGTGCGAACTGGCGGAGGGCAGCCTGATCGCTCTCTGCAGCGACGGCCTGCTGCTGGCAGGCGACCGCGACATCGACGAGGGCCTGTCGCTGCTGCGGACCACGCTGGCCGGTGCGGCACCGTCGCTGGAGAGCACCAGCAAGGCGGTGGAGGACGCCATGATTCCCGGCCGCCCCGACGACGACATCACCCTGCTGCTGGGCCGCACCCGCGTCCTGCCGGCGGGGAACGTCGCCACCTGGGAGCTGCCGGCCGAGCCGACGGCCGCCGGCGACGCCCGGGCGTTGGTGCAGGACCAGCTGACCCAGTGGGGCCTCGACGAGGAGCTGGCCTTCACCACCGAACTCATCGTGAGCGAACTGGTCACCAACGCCTACCGGTACGCCGGCGGTCCCGTGCAGCTGCGGCTGATCCGGGACGGGCGCCTGATCTGCGAGGTCTCCGACTCCAGCAGCACCTCGCCATACCTGCGCCAGGCCAGCAGCACCGACGAGGGCGGACGCGGCCTGTTCCTGGTGGCCCAGCTGGCGGAACGGTGGGGCACCCGCTACGGCCGCAACCGCAAGACGATCTGGACCGAGCAGCCCCTGACCGCGAACGGCGGTGCGCTGAGCCTGTGACCGGCGCCGGCGGTCTTCGTCCGCCGTGCGGAGCTCGTCAGAGCTTGGCGCCGAAGTTCTGGGTCCACCACGGGCCGCCGGGGCCCTCGTGGACGCCGACGCCGATGTCCTTGAACGAGCAGTTGAGGATGTTGGCCCGGTGGCCGGGGCTGTTCATCCAGGACTCCATCACCGCCTCGGGGGTCTGCTGCCCCATCGCGATGTTCTCGCCGTACGTCGACCAGCGGTAGCCGGCCGCGGTGATGCGCTGCCCGGGGTCGGCGCCGTCGGGGTTGGTGTGGTCGAAGAAGCCGCGGGTGGCCATGTCCTCGGAGTGGCCCTGCGCCGACTTGTCGAGCAGGGAGTCCTCGGCGACGGGACCGCACCCGGCGGCGGCCCGCTCCTTGTTCACCAGGGCGACGACCTGGGCGACGGTGCCGGACGGGGCCTCCTGCGCCTGGGGGGCGGCGGTGGCCGCCTTGCGGGACGCCCGGGTGGGTGCCTGGGTGGTCGGCGGGGCCTTCTCCGTCTTCTTGGCGGACGGCGAGGCCGTGGCCTTCTTCGTGGGCGAGGCGGACGCCGACGGGGACGGCGAGGCCGACGCCGACGCGGACTCCGCGGTGCTGACCGGGCTGGGCTCGGCGAATTCGTCCGGCACGGCGGCGCCGGCGCCGCGCGCGGAGGCCGGTTCGTCCCGCCCCGTGCCGGGGGTGGAGTCGAAGTACCAGAAGCCGCCGCCCGCCACGCAGACCGCCACGACGGCACCTCCGACGGCGCGGCGCCGGTTGCGGCGGCGCCGGCGGGCCTCACCGCGGGAGACGGCCCGGCTGCCGGCGGCCCGGTGCCCGCCGTGTCCGGTGGAGGCGAGCGCGGATGCCGAGCCGGCCGGTGCCAGGTCCGCGGCCGACCGGACACGGTCCAGCAGCGCGGGCGCCGCGGCCACCAACGCCAGTCCGGCGAGGAGTCCTTCGGCGGGCATCAGCCCGCTCCACAGTCCGGAGCAGCGGGCACATCCCCGGGCATGCCGGGCTATTCGCTTGCGCCACAGCGCCGAGGGGCGGCCGTCCCAGGAACCGAGCAGGCCGTGCAGTTCCTCGCAGCGGGGGCGCGAGTCGAGCGCGCGCACCACCACCCGGGCGGCTTCGAGCTGCGCCTTCATCCGCTGCACCCGTACCGCCGTGTGCTGCGGCGACAGCTCCAGCGCCTGCGCCACCTCGGCGCGGGTCAGCTCACCGGCGCACTCCAGCCACCACAGCGACAGCAGGCCCCGGTCGTCGGGCTCCAGCCAGCGCGTGGCGCGAGCCGTCTCCCGGCGCTGCCCGGACAGCTGGAGCCGCACCATGGTCAGATCCACGAAGTCGGCGCCGGGGTCGGCGAGTTCCCTCGCCTCCTCCACCCCGCCGGGGGCGGCCTGCCGGGCGTGCCAGTGGGCGCGCACCTGGTTCATCGCGATCGCCACGAGCCAGGAGCGGAAGCTCTCGGGCCTGCGCAGCCCGTGGAGCGCGTCGAGGGCGCGCAGCATGGTCTCCTGCACGACGTCGTCGACGTCGACGGAACCGTTCAGAGCCCTTCCCACGACGTTGTAGACCAGCGGGAGGTACGCGCCGACCAGGGTGTCCTGGGCCTCCGGGTCGCCGTCGCGGGCAGCGGTGACCAGGGCCGTCAGTTCCCTCGTGCGCTCTGTACTCATCAATACTTCCCTGTCCTCGACGCCGGACGGTGGTGTCCGCTACCTGGGAGACCGCTCGGCGGGCCTCGGATAACGGTTCTTCGGACGATTCGCCGGACCGTTCTCCGGACGCGCCCGGTGGGGACCGGAAGGTGTCGGACGGTTCAGGCCGCGCGCTGCCCGAGAGCCTCACGAGCGCCACCCGGACGCGCAATGGGGAACATCACACCGGGTACGGAGTGCACGGGAACGTCACCGTATATTCCGAATAGGACGGTCAGCGGCGCGAGTTCCGATATGCGCATCCCACCGGAGCTGCGCGGGACGGCGGCGAACTACCCTGACGCCACACCGCCTTGCCGGGCCCTGGCCCGGCGGCCCCTCGCACCCTGGGGAGAAGACCCGCTGTGACGCCCGACAGCTACTTCGAAGCCATCGACGACCGCCGCTACAAGCCGACACCGCACGTGGGCGGCGCCTGGCACCGCGACGAGCAGCACTTCAGCCCGCTGGGCGGGCTCGTCGTGCACGCCCTCGACCGGCATCGCGCGGCGTCACCGGACGACGGTCTCGTGCTCGCCCGCATCAGCTACGACATCCTGGGCCAGCTCGCCGTGGACGAGTGCGAGATCGAGGTGGAGACGGTCCGTCCCGGGCGCACCATCGAACTGCTCGAAGCGGTCGTACGCATCGCCGGCCGCCCGGTGCTGCGGGCCCGCGCCTGGTACCTGACGGCCCTGGACACCTCCGCGGCCGCCGGCGGCACGGCCGAACGCCTCACCCCTCCCGACGCGCTGGAGCGGTGGCCGATGTCCGAGCTGTGGTCCGGCGGCTACATCGCCTCCCTGGACGTCCGGCCCGTCGCACCGCCCCGGGCGGGCCGGACGACGGCCTGGGTGTCCACACCGCTGGGCCTGGTGGCCGGGGTGCCCGTCAGCCCGCTCGCCTCGTATCTCGCGCTGGTCGACACCGCCAACGGCATAGCCGTCCTGCGACCTCCGACCGAGTGGATGTTCCCCAACGTCGATCTGACCGTCCATCTGCACCGGCAGCCGCGCGGCCGCTGGACCGGGCTGGACACCACGGTCTCCTTCGGCCCTACTGGGCAGGGGCTGACCAGCACCGTCCTCCACGACGTCGACGGCCCCGTCGGCACGGCGCAGCAGATCCTCACGGTCCGCCCCCAGCCCGGAGCGTAAGGTCCTTCGTGCCTCAGGCGCCTTCGCCGGCAGCGGTGGCCGGTGCGCGGGGGGCGGGACCGGCGGCGCCGTGCCGGCGCTGGCGGCGCGTGTACTCGGTGATGGCCCGCCACAGGTCGCGCCGGTCGACGTCGGGCCAGTGGTCCGGCGTGAAGTGGAGTTCGGCGTAGACCGCCTGCCAGGGCAGGAAGTTCGAGGTGCGCTGCTCGTTGCCGGTGCGCCACAGCAGATCGACGTCCGGCATGTCCGGCCGGGGCAGATGCTCGGCGAAGTCCTTCTCCCCGATCAGGTCCGGGTCGAGCAGGCCGTCGCGCACCTGCCGGGCGAGGGCGGCGGCGGTCCGGGCGATCTCGTCACGGCCGCCGTAGTTGACGCACATCGTCACCGTCAGCCCGGTGCGGTCGCGTGTGCTGCGCTCGCGCAGGTCGAGCAGGTCGACCAGGTCCTGCGGGAGGCTGTCGGCGCGGCCGTGCCAGCGCATCCGGACGTCGAGGTCCTCGAAGGGGTACGCGCGCGTCTCCTGGCGCAGGAGGTCGAGGATCCCGCCGGTCTCCTCGGGGTCGCGTTTCCAGTTCTCGGTGGAGAAGGCGTACAGCGTCAGATGCCGCAGGCCGATCTCCAGGGCGCCGTGGACGACTTCGCGCACGGCGGCGGCGCCGGCGCGGTGGCCCTCGTGCCGGGGCAGCCCGTGACGCTGCGCCCAGCGGCCGTTGCCGTCCATGATCACGGCCACGTGCGCCGGCATCCGGTCGGCCGGGATCCGGGGCGGCCGCTCCCCGCTGGGGTGGGGTGGCGGGCTGCGGAAGGCCGGGCGGCGCGGGGGACGGGGAGGAGTCGACGGGAGATGCGGCTCGGTACGGCGTGCGGGCGGCGCCTGCACCGGGGTCAGGGACCAGGCGAGGGCCGCGCGTGCCCGGGCGGGGGCCAGCAGGCGGGCGGTGGTGAGCAGCGCGGGCCGGGGCCGGGCGCGCAGCAGGGCGGGGCCGGCGGCGTCGACGGCGTCGAGCTGGGCGAGCAGCAGGTCGGCCATGGTGGCGACGACCGTCGCGGGGCCGGGGTGCATCCCGCGGGTGAGCGCGGGCTGGGCCACCCACCGGCGGCCGAGCTCCGTGAGGTGGGCGACCAGGGCGGCGACGGCGGGGGTCCAGCGCAGGCCGGTCAGGTCCTCCTCGGCTCCCGGGCAGCGGTCGAGGGCTTCGGCGGGCAGCAGGAGGTCGCCCTGGGGGAGGTCGGCGGACAGGTCGGTGAGGATGTCGGTGAGGCGCATCCCGTCGAGGAACCGCTCGTAGGACTCCTGGGTGTCCAGGCGCAGGGCGACGGGTACGCCGGCCCGGTCGAAGAGGTCACGGACCTGCTCGAACCAGGGCAGCAGATTGCCCCGCCCCCAGGCGCGCCAGCCGCTCCAGTCGGTGAAGCGGCGGCCGTGCGCGTCGACCGCGACCTCGGTCATGGCGTCGTGCAGCCCGGTCAGGTCCAGGCGCCAGCGGGCCGCGGTGTCCACCAGGGCACGGCGGACGGGGTCGGGGCTGGTCCCGGTCGTGAGCTCGCGCTCCAGGGCGTCGATCCACCTCCGCACCCGCGCCGCCCGCTCGTCCGCCGCCGCCGTGCGGTCGTCGGCGAGGTCGTCGATGGCGTTGGCGGCGGCCCACAGGGCCCAGCAGGCGGGGCGCAGCGCGGCGGGCACGAGCTGGATCAGCGCGTACTCCGCCGGGTCCTCGCGCCGGGTGCGGTCGCGGCACAGCCGGTACGCCGACCGCAGCGCCGGGTCGTCACCGATCACCGCCGCTACGGATCTGGTCGAGCGGTGGGCCGCGGGCGGGGCGTGACGCCGCCGACCTGAGAAGGTGAAGAACACGCAGATCACAACGAGAGCGGCACGCCGAGGTTTTTCCGCCGGCCAACGGGCCGCGTTCGAGCGCGAGTTGTCGAGGTCCGACGCGGGCGGGCGGGGGCGGCCCGCGGCTGTGCCGCGCGGACCGGGGTGCTCGCCGCACCCCCGCTCCCCCACCCGCGCATGGTGGTCCGACGGATAACAGCACCCGGAACTGTGTTGCCCCACCACATGTGCGCCCGACCTGCGTGTTCCTACGGTGTGCCGACACGTACCCGTCCCCACCGCACACGAGGAAGTGGCGCACATGGCCTCCGCAGCATCCGCTCCACCGCAGCCCACAAGCCCTGGCAGTCTGAAGCGCATCGTCGCCGCCAGCCTCATCGGCACCACGATCGAGTGGTACGACTTCTTCCTCTACGGCTCCGCCGCCGCCCTCGTCTTCAACAAGCTGTTCTTCCCCGAGGAGGACCCCCTGGTGGGCACCCTCCTGTCCTTCCTCACCTACGCCGTGGGCTTCGCCGCCCGGCCCCTGGGCGCCCTGGTCTTCGGGCACTACGGGGACCGGCTGGGCCGCAAGAAGCTGCTGGTGCTGAGCCTGCTGATGATGGGCGGGGCGACCTTCGCGATCGGCCTGCTGCCGACACACGCCAGCGTAGGCAGCATGGCTCCGGTGCTGCTGACGGCGCTGCGCCTGGTGCAGGGCTTCGCACTGGGCGGTGAGTGGGGCGGCGCGGTGCTGCTGGTGTCCGAGCACGGGGACGCGCGCCGGCGCGGCTTCTGGGCGTCGTGGCCGCAGACCGGGGCGCCCGCCGGGCAGTTGCTGGCGACCGGTGTGCTCTCGCTGCTGACGGCGGTGCTGTCGGAGAGCGCCTTCATCAGCTGGGGCTGGCGGGTGCCCTTCCTGCTCTCCGGTGTACTGGTGATGGTCGGTCTGTGGATTCGTCTCTCTGTCGATGAATCTCCGGTGTTCAAGCAGGCGCTGGCGCAGGCCGAGGCCCGCAAGAGCTCCGCGACCGCCACCGCGGAGAAGATGCCGCTGGTCGCCGTGATGCGCCATCACTGGAGGGACGTGCTGGTGGCGATGGGCGCGCGCATGGCGGAGAACATCAGTTACTACGTCATCACCGCGTTCATCCTCGTGTACGCCACGACGTCGGCCGGCGTGTCCAAGCAGACCGCGCTGAACGCGGTGCTGATCGCCTCCGCGGTCCACTTCGCCGTCATCCCGGCCTGGGGCGCGCTGTCCGACCGGCTCGGCCGCCGTCCCGTCTATCTGATCGGCGCGGTGGGGGTGGGCCTGTGGATGTTCCCGTTCTTCTCCCTCATCGACACCGGCGGCTTCGGCAACCTGCTCCTCGCGGTGACGGTGGGCCTGGTGCTGCACGGCGCCATGTACGCGCCGCAGGCCGCGTTCTTCTCGGAGATGTTCGCGACCCGGATGCGCTACTCCGGTGCCTCCATCGGCGCCCAGTTCGCCTCGGTCGCGGCGGGCGCGCCCGCTCCGTTGATCGCCACCGCGCTGCTGAAGGACTACGGAAGCTCCACCCCGATCGCCCTGTACGTCATCGCGGCGGCCCTGCTGACGGTGGTCGCCGTCGCCGTGGCGAAGGAGACCCGCGACCGGGACCTCACCGACGTCGAGTCCGCGGACGGCGAGGTGCCCGCCAAGGCCCCGGCGGCCGGAGCGCCCCTCGTCTGACCCGGTCGACGCCCTGACGGGCCGGCCCCCGTACCCCGTACGCCGGGGGTACGGGGGTCAGCGCTGTGCGGGTCCGGAGAGACGCTGCAGCCGCAGCGCCAGCTGGATCTCCAGGGCGCGGGCCGGGCTCTGCCAGTCGTCGCCGAGGAGGCGGCCGACGCGCTCGAGGCGCTGGGCGACGGTGTTCACGTGGACGTGCAGGTCGTCCTTGGTGCGGGCCGGGCTCATCCCGCAGGCGAAGTAGGCGTCGAGGGTGCGCAGCAGGTCGGTGCCGCGGCGTTCGTCGTAGGCGACGACCGGGCCGATCGTGCGGTCGACGAAGCCCGCGACGTCCCGGTCGCCGGCCAGGAGCAGTCCAAGGAACCCGAAGTCCTCGGCGGCGGCGCCGTCCCCGGGGCGGCCGAGCAGCCGCAGGGCCTCCAGGCAGCGGCGGCCCTCCTCGTAGGCGGCGGCCACGGCGTCCGGGTGGACGGCCAGGTCCTCGACCGGGGCCGAGGCGCCGACCGTGACCGCCTCATGGACGGCCGTGCCCAGATGGCGTGCGGTGCGGCGGGCCAGCGCGGTGGCGGTGTCGTGCTCGGCGAGGGGGAGCAGAAGCACCGTGCCGCCGTCGCGGGCGGCGGCCAGGCCGTGCCGGGTCGCGGCCAGATGGGAGGCGGCGGACCACAGGCGCCGGCGGGCGTCCGCCTCCTGTTCGGCGTCGGCCGCGACGGCGTCGAGGCGGGCGGCGAGGACGACGTGCCGGGCGTCGAGGTCGGCGTGCAGCCGGGCGGCTCGCTCGCGCAGCAGGCGCGGGTCGCGGTCGCGGGCGTCGAGCAGGTCGTCGAGCAGTTCGCCCCGGACGCGCTGCTCGGCCTCGGCGGCGGAGCGCCGGGCGAGGAGCAGCAGGGAGGTGACGGTCGCCGCCCGCTCCAGGGTGCTCTGGTCGACGGGGTCGAGACCGGGCTGCCCGCGCAGGACGAGGGCGCCGAGCAGTTCACCGCCGGCCACCACGGCCGCGATCCAGTCGTCGCCGTACCGGACGGCGTGGCCCTCGGCGCGGGACGCCTCCAGGGCGGTGGCCGGGACCGCGGTGGCCTCGGTGAACTGGACGGTCCCGTCGAGCACTTCGGAGACGGCGGCCGCCACGTCGTGCACCCCGCCGCCGTGCAGCACGAGCTGCGCGAGCCGGTCGTGTACGTCGGAGGCCCGCTCGATGACTCCGCTGCGGTCCCGGATGATCTCGTTGGCCCGCTCCAGGCCGGCGAGGGCCGAGCGGGTCTCGGAGAGCAGGTTCGCCGTGTCGATGGCGGCCGCGGCGAGCGCGGCGAAGGAGCCGAGCAGCGCGATCTGCTCCCGTTCGAAGACCCGGGCGCGCCGGTCGGCGGCGAAGAGGACGCCGATGACATGGTGGCCCAGCGTCAGCGGCACGCCAAGGATGGCGACCAGTCCCTCGTCGCGGACCCCGGCGTCGATGGCCAGGGTGTGCTGGAACCGCGCGTCCTTGAAGTAGTCGTCGGTGACGTAGGGGCGGGCGGTCTGGGCGACGAGTCCGCCGAGGCCCTCCCCCATGCCGAGCCGCAGCTGCTGGAAGCGGGCCGCGACCGAGCCCTCGGTCACCCGCATGTAGGTGTCGCCCCTGGCCGGGTCGTTGAGGCTGAGGTAGGCGACGTCCGTGCCGAGGAGGGACCGCGCGCGCTGCACGATGGCCTGGAGGACGGCGTCGAGGTCCCGCAGGCCCGCCAGGTCGTGGGCCGTCTCGAAGAGGGCCGACAGCTCGGCCTCGCGTCTGCGCCGGCCCTCCAGCTCGGAGCGTACGCGCAGCGCGAGCAGCTTGGCCTGTTCGAGGGCGACGATCTGCTCGGTGGGCCGGCCCTCGGCGCGGGCGAGCAGCACCGGCTGCTCGTAGGCGTCGGCGGACGCGCCCCTGGCCAGCAGTTCGAGATAGGGCGTCTCGGCGCCGGTCGGGGGCGCTCCGGCGGCGGAACGCTCGGTGGGCTGCACGTGATCGCGGGACATGCCGACAGGATTGCTCATCGCACCGCCACCTCGTCAGCCCTGTGGACAACTCCGGATTCCGCCGGTCCGGGGCGTCGCCGTGCCACGGCTCAGTGCGCGGTCCAGCCGCCGTCGAGCACGAGCGAGGTCCCGGTGACGAAGGACGCCTGCGGGGTGCACAGGTACGCCACCGCCTCGGCGACCTCCTCCGGCTCGATGAGCCGCTTGACCGCGCTGTCCTGGAGCATCACCTCGGCCAGCACCCGCTCCTCGGGGATGCCGTGCGCCCTGGCCTGGTCGGCGAGCTGCTTCTCGACCAGAGGGGTGCGCACATAGGCGGGGTTCACACAGTTCGAGGTCACCCCGTGGGCGGCGCCCTCCAGGGCGGCGACCTTGGACAGTCCCTCCAGCCCGTGTTTGGCGGCCACATAGGCCGACTTGAACGCGGAGGCGCGCAGCCCATGGACGGAGGACACATTCACGATCCGGCCCCAGCCCTGCCCGTACATATGGGGCAGGGCTCCGCGGATGAGCCGGAACGGCGCCTCCAGCATCACGGTGAGCACGGTGTGGAAGGTGTCAGGCGGGAACTCCTCGAGGGGGCGCACCAGTTGGAGCCCCGCGTTGTTCACCAGGACGTCGGTGCCGGCGGCGGCCTGCTCGGCGGCGTCGAGGTCGGTGAGGTCGAGGACGTGGGGCTCGACGGCGCCCCCGAGGTCCTGGGCGCGTTCGGCGAGCGACTCCAGACCGGCCGCGTCCCGGTCGACCGCTCTGACCTTGGCCCCCGCCGCCGCGAGCCGGAGCGCGCAGGCGCGCCCGATGCCGCCGGCGGCACCGGTGACCAGGGCGGTGCGCCCGCCGAGGTCGAGCGGGGAGGACGGGGTCGAGCCGTGGGCGGGAGGGATGCTGGGCGGGGTCATGGGCTCGACCCTAGGCAGCCCCCTCCCCCGGCCACATATGGCCGCGGCCCATACTTCAGTCCGAATCCATAGGTTCGAACCACGTGGGTTCGTCGGCCAGGGCTTGCTTGATCCGGAACAGCTGGCTTTCCTTCATCCGGGGCAGGGCGTCCACCTCGAACCAGCCCACTTCCAGGGACTCGTCGTCGTTCACCCGTGCCTCACCGCCGAGCGCGCGGCAGCGGAAGGTGATGTCCATGAACTGGCACATGTCCCCGTTGGGGTAGGTGACCTCCTGGCCGGACCTGACCAGGACGACCCGTTCGGCGACGCACCGGACGCCCGTCTCCTCGTGGACCTCGCGCACCGCGGCGGCCGCGGGCTGCTCGCCCGGTTCGGGAATGCCGTTGATCACCGTCCACTGCTGGTTGTCGGCCCGCTGCCCGAGCAGGACCCGCCCCTCGTCGTCGAAGACGACGGCGCTGACGCCGGGGAGCCACAGCAGCTGGTGGCCGGCGGCGGCGCGGATCGTCCGGATGAAGTCAGGAGTAGCCATGCCCCGACCCTAACGGCGCCGCCCCCGGCCCCGGGGCGCCGGGAGCGGGGGCGGAGTGGAAGGAGAACCCGGTCAGGCGGTGCGAGGGCGCCGGGTGCGGATGCCCGAGCCGATCGCCCAGCCCAGTCCGCCCGCGGCGACCAGCACCAGGGCGATCTCCGGCATGACGCCGAGCCGGGTGGCGGGGGTCTCGGTGGAGCGCAGCGGCACCTTCTGGACGAGGGAGTCGGCGACGAACATGCCCGTCCGCTGGGTGATCGTCCCGTCCGGCATGATGATCGCGCTGACGCCGCTGGTCACCGGGACGGTGACGGTCCGGCTGTGCTCGACCGCGCGCACCCGGGACATGGCGAGCTGCTGGTAGGTCACCTCGCTGCGGTCGAAGGTGGCGTTGTTGCTCGGGACGGAGATGATCCGCGCGCCGTCCTCGACCTCGGAGCGCACCGCCCAGTCGAACGCGGCCTCGTAGCAGGTGACGAGGCCGACCCGGGTGCCGGCCATGGTGAACACGCCCGGTTCGCTGCCCCGGCTGAAGTCCTTGCGGACCATCGAGGTCCAGTCCTCGTTGATGGCCCCGACGAGCGAGCGCAGCGGCAGGTACTCGCCGAAGGGCTGGATCTGCCGCTTGTCGTAGGTGTCCACGGGCCCCTTCTCCGGGTCCCACAGGATCTGCTCGTTGAGCAGCCTGCCGTCCCGCTCGACGACGCCGCCGACCGAGACGGGCACGCCGATCGCCTTGGCGGCCGTGTCGATGACGGCGCGGGCGTCGGCGTTGGCGAACGGGTCGATGTCGGAGGAGTTCTCCGGCCACAGCACGAAGTCGGGGCGGGGGACCTTGCCGGCCTTCACCTCGGCCGCCAGGCGCTCGGTCTCCCGCGCGTGGTGGTCGAGGACGGCCCGGCGCTGGGCGTTGAAGTCGAGGCCGGCGCGGGGCACGTTGCCCTGGATGACCGCGACGGTCGCGGTCCCGTCCTGCGCCGTGTCGCTGACCAGGGGCCGCGCGGCCAGAGCGCCCGCCACGGGCACGGCCACGCTCAGCAGGGCGACGGCCGCGGCGGACCGCCGCGCCGTCCGGGTGCGGCGGTGGTCGACGGCGAGCCGCACGACCTCGTACAGGCCGAAGCCGCACAGGACGACGGCGAAACCGAGCACCGGGGTGCCGCCCACGGCGGCCAGCGGCAGGAAGACTCCGTCGGCCTGGCCGAACGCGATCTTGCCCCAGGGGAAGCCGTTGAACGGCGCCCGCGCGCGGGCCGCCTCTCCGGCGATCCACAGGGCCGCCGCCCAGAGCGGCGAGCCCGGGAGCTTCGACACCGCGGCGATCCCGGCGCCCACCAGCGCCACGAAGACCGCCTCGATGGCCACGAGCGCCAGCCAGGGCCCGGGGCCCACCTCCACACCGGTCCACACCAGCAGCGGCAGCAGGAAGCCGAGGCCGAACAGGTAGCCGAGGCCGAGTCCCGCCTTCCAGCTACGGCCGCGCAGCACCCAGCCGAGGCCGGCGAAGGCGGGCAGGGCCAGCCACCAGAGGGTGCGGGGCGGGAAACTGACGTAGAGCAGCACTCCGGAGAGCGCCGCGGTGAGGGCCGGAACCACACGCATGAGCCGTGCCGCGCGCGGCGGGGGCGCGATCGGCGGCTTGAGCTGGTCCGACTCGTCCACGGAGGTTGCGGTGACGGTCACTCCGGGAGTGTACGGCGGCCCGGTGCGCGGCCGACAGCTCGGCCGGGGCGGCGGGCGGCCTCCCGGCCCGGCGCGCCCCACCGCCGCCGGGCCCTCTCCGGGGCCCGTCGCCGGATGGCCTGTGCACGAGGCGTCCACAAACCGCCCCCATGCCGTTACGGTATGCCGCAGCCCCGGTCGCATCCGGTTCAGGTCCGGTGGGACGGGGTCCGTCACAGGTCGGGGGACCGGGTTCGGGGGGCGGGGTGGGTTCCACGGGGATGACGTCCGGGGCAGGGCCGGACGACGAGAGCGACAGACGAAACGTTTCTGACGCGACGGGCGTCGTGGTGCTGGGCGCCTGCGCCGCCTGGTCGCTGATCTCGGCGGCCGTCCACGGAGGGCGCCCCGAGGGCGTCCTGCTGGCGGTGCTCGCGGTCGCCGCGGGCTACGCGGTGGGGCGGATCGGCGGCGCGCTGCTGCCGGTCGCCGCGCCCTGCGCCGGCGCGCTGGCCGGGGTGGCCCTCACCCTGACCGTCCCGCAGCTGGCGCCGGGCCCCCAGCTGGTCGCCCCGCTGGGCCACGCCGGGGCCACCGCCGCCGTTCTGACCCTGTCGGCCGGCGCCGCCTGCTGCGCGGCCTGGTCAGCGAGGTCCGCGGTGCTCCGCCTCAGCCTGCGCGTGCTGGCCGCCGGGATCGCGGTGACCGCGGCCGTGCTCGGCTCGACCAGCGGATTCGTCACCTGTACCGCCGTCCTGCTGTGCTCGCTCGCCGCCGCTCACCTGCGCCGGGGCGTGGCCATCGCGGGGCTGGCCGCGGCGGCGCTCGCGGTGACCGGGCTGACCTGGGCCGTCGCGGCGAAGGCGGTGCCGGGCGGGCTCGGCGGCCGGCTGGAGGGGCGGCTGACCCGGCAGCGCGTCGAGCTGTGGCACGACGCGCTGCGCCTGGCCGGCCACGATCCCGCCCTGGGCGTCGGTCCGGGGCGCTTCGGGGAGTTCGGCGGGACGACCGGCGGTGTGGTGCTCGCGGACGCCAAACCGCACTCGGCGCCGTTGCAACAGGCCGCGGAGCAGGGGGTCGTCGGTCTGCTGCTGCTCGCGGCGGCCTTCTGCTGGATGCTGTTCGCCCTGTGGCGCACCCGGCGGCCGACGCCTGT
Organism: Streptomyces sp. NPDC056628; assembly: GCF_042792555.1. NCBI lineage: Bacteria > Bacillati > Actinomycetota > Actinomycetes > Kitasatosporales > Streptomycetaceae > Streptomyces > Streptomyces sp. NPDC056628. Next base: position 345,594 of record NZ_JBHTWG010000002.1, on the reverse strand, counting down.
CGCCCTCACCGCGGCCGCGACACTGACGGCCGTGGCCGCGATCGCCGCCGTCGGCAACGCGCTCAGCTTCACGGCGGTGTCGGTGGGCGCCGGGTTGCTGGCGGGGCTGGCGACGGCACGGCCCCTGACGGCCGAATCGTCCCGGAGCAGCGGGTCACCGTCCCGCGCGCGGGACGGTCATCCCGTGCCGTGAGCCGCCGCGGTCACAGCGCGGTGCCCGCCGTCCGGGCGCGCAGGCGGTCCTCGATGACCCGTACGGCCGCCTCGGCGTCGTCCACGGTCACGGTGAAGCTGTGCCCGTCCCGCAGCCGCAGGACCAGTCCCTCACCCCGGCGTACGACGACGGCGGTGCCCTTCTCCGGTCGCCACCGGTAGCCCCAGCCGCCCCAGTGGCGCGGGGTGACCAGGGGCAGGAAGTCGGCGCCCTCGACCTCTGAGAGGGGGATGCGCCGGCGGGGCACGCCGATGTGGCCGCAGCGCACCTCCAGACACTCCTGATCGACCTTCAGCGCGACGTGCACGAAGGCGAGGGTGCCGAAGAGGACGAGCAGTCCGGCGGCGATGCAGCCGACGACGGCCATGACGAGGGGGGCGAGGCCACCCGTCCACGCGGAGTCGACCGCCAGCTCGATGCCTAGCGCCATACAGGCGGCGCCGGCGAGCGCGAGCAGCCACTGGACCCTGTTGGTCGCCCGCCCGGTCCAGACATCGGGATGCGGCTTCCTGCCGTGGGGGTGGTCCCTCATGGCTATGAGATTACTCAGATTCCGCTGAGGTGGTACCGCGCTGCACAGCGTGACTGCTCCGACCGGCCGAGAGCGGACCGAACCGGTCCGCACGGCGGCGGGCGGTCAGCCGGCCGGACTGGTCGCCTTGAGCAGACGGCCTTCCGCGTAGGACAGGGCCGCCGCCGGCAGGGGGCCCTCGCGGCCGCTGAGCAGCACGGTCAGGATGCCGGTGACCGCGGCCCGCGGGGCGGGCTGCTCGCCGAGCCGGCGCAGCGCCTGCGCGGCGACCGCCCCGGCGGAGCCGTGCAGGACGAGCGGCGGGAAGCCGGGGCGCTGCACGGCGGCGCGGATGCGCTCGGCGACCAGCTCGTAGTGGGTGCAGCCCAGGACGACGGTGGTGACGTCCCCGGGGGTGAGCGCGGCGGCCGCGGCGACGGCGGCGTCGATGGCCGTCTCGTCCGCGTGCTCGACCGCCTCGGCCAGCCCGAAGCACGGGACCTCGGTGACCCGCACACCGCCCGCGAAGTCCTGGATCAGCCCGCGCTGGTAGGGGCTGCCGGTCGTGGCCGGAGTGGCCCAGATGGCGACGGGGCCCCCGCCGGCGGCGGCCGGCTTGATCGCCGGGACCGTGCCGACGACCGGTATGCCGGGTTCGAGGCGGGCACGCAGGGCCGGCAGGGCGTGCACGGTGGCGGTGTTGCAGCCGATGATCAGGGCGTCGGGGCGGTGCTCGGCGGCGGCCTCCGCGACGGCCAGGGCACGCCCGGTGAGGTCCTCGGGGGTCCTCGGTCCCCAGGGCATGCCGTCGGGGTCGAGGGAGAGCACGAGATCCGCGTCGGGTCGCAGCCGCCGTACGGCGGCCGTCGCCGCCAGCAGACCGATTCCGGAGTCCATCAGCGCGATCTTCACCCGGCCACGATAGACGATGGGCCCTTACGGGCGGCCGTCGTGGGGCAGACTGCGCGCGTGAGCGCCTTCGCGTGGATCGTCGCCGGATCCCTGGCCGCCTGGCTGTGGCTGCTGCTCTGCCAGGGCTTCTTCTGGCGCACGGACGTCAGGCTCCCGCGGCGTACGGACCCCGGTCAGTGGCCGTCCGTCTGTGTCGTCGTGCCCGCGCGTGACGAGGCGGCGGTGCTGCCCTCGAGTCTGCCGTCGCTGCTCACCCAGGACTATCCGGGGCGCGCGGAGGTCTTCCTCGTCGACGACGGGAGCACCGACGGCACCGGCGAGCTGGCCCAGCGGCTCGCCCGCGAGCACGGCGGCCTCCCGCTGACCGTGGACTCCCCCGGCGACCCGCCGGCCGGCTGGACCGGCAAGCTCTGGGCGGTGCGCCACGGCATCGGGCTGGCCCGCGCGCGGGAGCCCGAGTACCTGCTGCTGACGGACGCGGACATCGCGCATGCCCCGGACAGCCTGCGGGAGCTGGTGGCGGCGGCCCGCGCGGGCGGCTTCGACGCCGTCTCGCAGATGGCCCGGCTGCGCGTGGACAGCCTGTGGGAGCGGCTGGTGGTGCCGGCGTTCGTGTACTTCTTCGCCCAGCTGTACCCGTTCCGCCGGGTCGGGTACAAGGGGACACGGACGGCCGCCGCGGCGGGCGGCTGTGTGCTGCTGCGGACCGACACCGCCGTCCGGGCGCGCATCCCGGACGCCATCCGCGGCGCCGTGATCGACGACGTGGCGCTCGCGCGCGCGGTCAAGCGCGGCGGCGGCCGGATCTGGCTGGGCCTGGCGGACCGGGTGGACAGTGTGCGTCCGTATCCCCGGCTGGCCGACCTGTGGCGGATGGTCTCCCGCAGCGCCTACGCGCAGCTGCGGCACCAGCCCCTGCTGCTGCTCGGCACGATCGCCGGGCTCGCGCTGGTCTATCTGGTGCCGCCGGCGGCCCTGGTCCTGGGCGCCGCCGCCGGGGACGGACCGGCGGCGCTCCTGGGCGGCCTGGCCTGGCTGGTGATGACCGGCACGTATCTGCCGATGCTCCGCTACTACCGGCAGCCGCCGTGGCTCGCTCCGCTGCTGCCGGTGACGGCGTTCCTCTATCTGCTGATGACGGCCGACTCCGCCGTCCAGCACTACCGGGGACGCGGTGCGGCCTGGAAGGGCCGCACCTACACGCGTCCCGGAACGGTGCCCGAGGAGAGCTGACGCCCGTGCCGGCTACTTGCGGCCCGGGGTCCAGTTCATGCCCCAGCCGTAGGCGTGGTCGACGGTGCGCTGGGGGCTCACGCCGCGTTCGGGGACGAGGTAGCGGGCCTCGCGCTGGACGACGAGGTCGTCGCCGGTCCGGGTGATCAGGGCGAGGGCGCACACCGTGGAGGGGACGGTGCACTCGTCGAGGGAGAAGTCGACCGGGGCGCCGTGCTGCGGGGTGAGGGTGACCGTGGCGTTGAGGTCGGCGAAGGAGCGCGCGCCCTGGTAGATGGTGACGAAGACCAGGACGCGGCGGAAGGCCCGCTGGTGGTCGAGGTTGATGGTGAGGTTCTCGCCGCTGGCCACGGCGCCGGTGCGGTCGTCGCCGTCGAGGTGGATGTACGGCGGCTGGTGCAGGGCCCCGTAGGCGTTGCCGAGTGCCTGGATGACCCCTTTGCTCCCGTCGGACAGCTCGTACAGGGCGCACAGGTCGAGGTCGAGGTCGTCGTGCATGGCGACCGGGCGGCCCAGTTTGCTCGCCCAGCCGGAGAACTGCTTGCGCACCTGCCAGTTGAGGTTGACGCGCATGGCACCCGAGGTGCCGCCCTGCTTGGTCAGGGAGACGGAGGGGGACGACTTGGTGAGCGTCACCTTGCTCAGGCTGACCGGGGGTGCCTGGGGGGCGGGCGGCGGGACCGGCGGCATGGCGGGCGGGGGCATCGTCACGGGCGGGGCCGGCGGCGGGGGCGGGGTCACGGGGGCCGCCGGCGTGGGTGCCGCCTGCTGGGGTTCGTCGACGGTGATGCCGTAGTCGGTGGCCAGGCCGGCGAGGCCGGTGTCGTAGCCCTGGCCGACGGCGCGGAACTTCCAGGCGCCCTGGCGCCGGTAGAACTCGCCCAGGACGAAGGCCGTTTCCACGGTGGCGCCGGTGCTGTCGAAGCGGGCGACGACGGTGCCCTGCGCGGCGTCCTTGACCTCGATGTAGAGGCCCGGCACCTGGCCGAAGGACCCGCCGTCCGCGGACGCGGCGAGGATGACGGTCTCGATCGCGGGCTCCACGCGCGGGAGGTCGACGACGAGGCGGTCGGCGATCCGGCCGCCGTCGCTCGTCCTGCCCTCGTGCCGGACGGCTCCGGAGGCGTGCGCGGGCTGGTTGTAGAAGACGAAGTCGGCGTCGGAGCGGACCTTTCCGCCGACGAGCAACAGGGCCGAGGCGTCCACGTCGGGGGTGCCCGGCGCGGAGTGCCAGCCCAATTCGACCGTCAAAGCCGTGGCCGGCACCGGAACATTGGACCCTTTCGACATTGTCATGTCCGCCCCCATCACGTGATCTTCGCGCACCGGGGGTGTCCCGGCGGTCCGTCGAGTTCTACAGGGTCAACCTATTCCGCGCATCCAGGAACCCTGGAGAAGGGGAGGAGAAGACCGGAGGTCAACCGCCGGTAACGCCCTCGGAACTCGGCCTTTACCTGATCCGAACGCCGATTGCCGTCCCTTTTTGCCAAGTTCGCTCGCATTGGGGATCCGGCGTCACGGCGGAACCGTAAAACAACCCTCTTATCGGTCTCCCCAACCAGCACATCGTGGGCTTACCTTATGTGCCATGACCTCCCCCCGCTCCACGTATGGCGGCGGCTACTACTCCGCCTCCTTCCCGGACACCCCGATCTACGACTCGCTCGTGGCCGAGCGGGGCACCCCGCAGATCGCCCCGATTCGGGTCCCCGCCGCGTACGACAGCCCGGCCAGTCATCTGCCCGCGCTGCCGTCCGCGCTCCCCGCCCTCCCGGCGGCCCCGTCCCATCCCTCCTACGGTTACCCGCAGGCGCCGCAGCCCGCTCCGCTGCAGCAGGCGCCGGCGGCGTACATCCCGCAGCAGGCCGCCCCGCGGGGCTACCCCGGACCGCAGGCTCCGCAGCAGCCTCGCCCGGTGGCTCCCGGCGGCATGGGCTACGAGGCCATGCGCCCCGCGGCTCCCCGGCCCGCCGCGCCGCAGTACCAGGACCCGTACAACCAGCAGCAGTATCGCGGCTACTGATCCGTCCCCCGGGCCGTCGGCGCCACCTGGCACGATGACCCCATGGGACATCCGCGGCTGCAGTCGATCCACGTCCACCCGGTCAAGGCGTTCCGGAGCGTCGAGCTCCGGGAAGCCGTCGTGGAGCCCTGGGGGCTGGCCGGCGACCGGCGCTGGGCGCTGATCGACGCTGGGGGAAAGGTCGTGACACAGCGCCGGCACCCGCAACTGGCGCGCGCCGCCGCCGAGCCGATGCCCGGCGGCGGCGTCCGCCTGTCCGCGCCCGGCATGGAGCCCCTGACCGTGGCCGTGCCGCGCGCGGCGGGCACGGTGCCGATGGACCTCTTCGGCGACAAGGTGGAGACGGTCCCCGCCGAGGACGACGCCGCGCACAGCTGGTGCGGCACCTTCCTCGGCACCGAGGCGCGCCTCGTACACCTGGACTCCCCCGCGACGCGCCGGCCCGTCGACCCGGACCACGCCCTGCCCGGCGAGACGGTGAGCCTGGCCGACGGATACCCGCTGCTGCTCACCACCACGGCGTCCCTCGACGCCCTCAACTCCCTCGTCGCCCGCGGCGAGCACGCCGCCGAGGGGCCGCTGCCCATGGACCGCTTCCGGCCGAACGTCGTCGTCTCGGGCACCGACGCCTGGGCCGAGGACGACTGGACCCGCGTCGCCATCGGCGAGGTCACCTTCCGGGTCGCCAAGATGTGCGGGCGCTGCGCGGTCACCACCACCGACCAGCGCACCGGCGAGCGCGGCAAGGAGCCCCTGCACACCCTCGGCGTACACCGCCGCAGGGGCGGCAAGCTGGTCTTCGGCCAGAACCTGGTCCCCCTGGGCCCGGGCATGATCCGGGCCGGTGACCCGGTCGGGATCCTCGGCTGAGAAGATCTGTGCGAGTCCGGCGGATCGCGGGAACCGGGGCCGGGGGGCCGCGCGTTGGGCATGCTGTGAGATGTGCGTGAAGGACGCGGGGCGTGACGCCGCCCGCTCCCGGACCGGACCCGCGGGGAAGCGGACCGGCGCGGGGGCGTGACCGTGCCGGAAGGGGGTGACCGACGATGCGGGCGATCACAGGTCTGTGGCGCTGGCGGCACAATCCGCTGCGCCGCCGGACCGACGTGGCCGAGGGCTGGGTGGCCCTGCTGGCGATGCTGCTCATCGTCCTCGCCGCGCCCACGGCCGGCTCCGTGGTCGGCGGCCTCGCCCAGGACTCCCTCCAGGAGTCCGTGCGGCAGCAGCGCGCGTCCCGGCACCAGGTGTGGGCGACCGTGGTCCGCAAACTCGACGGGACCCGGCTCGACGTCGACCCCGAGACCACCACCGGACGCGGTGTGCGGGCCCGCGTCCTGGCCGACTGGACCGCCGCGGACGGCACCGCGCGCCGGGGCCCGGTCACCGTGGACCTGAACAGCCCGGACCCGGGCACCCGCTTCCCGCTGTGGATCGACCGTCAGGGCCGGGTCGTGGCCCCGCCGCTGGAGTCCGCGACGGCGTCGGCGCACGCCGTGATCGCCGGGTTCGGCGCGGCGCTGCTCGCGATCGCCCTGATAGAGGCCGCCAGACGCCTGATCGTCTGGCGCATGGTCTGTGGCAGATACCTGAGTTGGGACCGGGCCTGGGACAGGGTCGGCCCCGACTGGGGCCGGACCGGCACCGGCAGCTGACCGCCTTCCGGCTCTGGTCAACCCACCGTCCGCGCGCACGCTACGGTGGACCGGCCGAAGTCTTCGGCAGACAGACCCGCGTACTACGAGGTGGGGGCACGTCAACACCATGGCACAGGGCACGGTCCAGGTGACGCACACCGGCACTTCGCGGTGGCGGCGCCGCACGGGTGAGTACGCGTCGCTCGCCGCCGCCCTGGAGGCCGCGGCCGACGGTGACGTCCTCACCGTCGCCCCCGGCACCTACCGGGAGAACCTCGTGGTGCAGCGGGCGGTGACCCTGCGCGGCCCCGAGGGCTCCCCCGGCTCGGTGCGCATCGCGCCCCTGGACGGCGTGCCGTTGACGGTGCGGGCCTCGGCGGTGGTGCTGGACCTGCATGTGGAGGGCCAGGACGCGGCGGCGCCCGCGCTGCTGGTCGAGGAGGGCACTCCCGAGCTGTCCGGCCTGCGGATCGTCACGCGCTCCGCGGCCGGCATCGAGGTGCGCGGCGGCGCCCGGCCCACGGTGCGGCGCTGCACCGTGGACAATCCGGCGGGCGTCGGCATCGCCGTGCTCGACGGTGGCGGCGGCGTGTTCGAGGAGTGCGAGGTGGTCGCGGCCGGCCAGGCCGGTATCGCGGTGCGCGGCGGCGGGCATCCCCGCCTGGACCGCTGCCGGGTGCACCACGCCTCGGGCTCGGGTCTGACGGCGACCGGGGACAACTCCGCGCTGGAGGCCGTCGGTTGCGAGATCTACGAGGTGCGGGGCTCCGGGGTGCAGATCACCGGCCGGGCCACCGCCCACCTCACCGACTGCGACGTGCACCGCACCACGTCCGACGGTGTCACCCTCGACACGGACGCCGTGCTGACCCTGGCGGACTGCCGGATCCACGACGCCCCGGAGAACGCGATCGACCTGCGTTCCCGCTCTGTGCTCACCCTGACCCGCACGACGGTGCGTCAGTTCGGGCGCAACGGCCTGTCGGTGTGGGACCCGGGCACCCGGGTGGACGCCAACCAGTGCGAGATCTTCGACAGCACCGGCGACTACCCGGCGGTGTGGGTCAGCGACGGTGCCACCGCGGTGCTCGACTCCTGCCGGGTGCACGACGTGCCCGACGCCCTGTTCGTCCTCGACCGGGGCTCCCGCGCGGACGTCGTGGACAGCGACCTGTCCCAGGTGCGCAACACCGCGGTGTCGGTGAGCGACGGCGCCACCGCTCAGCTCGACGACTGCCGTATCCGGGACGCGGCGACGGGCGCCTGGTTCCGTGACCACGGCAGCGGCGGCACGCTGAACAACTGCACGGTGGACGGCACCCAGACCGGCGTGATCGTCACCAAGGGCGCCGATCCGACGATCGAGCGCTGCACCGTCGACTCCCCGGCGGAGGCCGGCTTCTACGTCTCGGCGGGCGGCCGCGGCACTTTCCTGAACTGCCGGGTCCAGGGCAGCGCCGGCTACGGCTTCCATGTGATCGACGGCTGCCGTACGACGCTGCGCAAGTGCCGTACGGAGCGCTGCGCGCGCGGGGGCTACGAGTTCGCGGAAGGCGGCGCCGACGGGCCGGGGGCGGGACCGGACGTGGAGGACTGCACGAGCGACGAGAGCGCGGGCCTGCGGCAGCAGCCCTCGGGACCGGAGCCCGTGGCGCAGACGGCGCACCAGTCGCCCGGCGGTCTCCTCGGCTCCGTCCCGGTGCCGCGCGGCACCGCGGAGGAGGCGGCGGTCCCGGACCCGCGGCCCGAGCAGTCGTCCCGGACGTCCCAGGACGTCCTCGGTGAACTGGACGCGCTGGTCGGCCTGGAGAGCGTCAAGCGCGAGGTACGGGCGCTGACCGACATGATCGAGGTGGGGCGGCGGCGCCGTGAGGCCGGGCTGAAGGCGGCCTCGGTCAAGCGGCATCTGGTCTTCACCGGCTCCCCCGGCACCGGCAAGACGACGGTCGCCCGTCTCTACGGCGAGATCCTCGCCTCCCTGGGCGTGCTGGAGAAGGGGCACCTGGTGGAGGTGTCCCGGGTCGACCTGGTCGGTGAGCACATCGGTTCCACGGCGATCCGCACCCAGGAGGCGTTCGAGAAGGCGCGCGGCGGTGTCCTGTTCATCGACGAGGCGTACGCGCTGTCCCCGGAGGACTCGGGCCGGGACTTCGGCAAGGAGGCCATCGACACCCTGGTGAAGCTGATGGAGGACCACCGCGACGCGGTCGTCGTGATCGTGGCGGGCTACACCGCGGAGATGGAGCGCTTCCTCCAGGTCAACCCCGGTGTGGCGTCCCGCTTCTCACGGACCATCACCTTCAGCGACTACGGCCCCGAGGAGCTGCTGCGGATCGTGGAGCAGCAGGCCGAGGAGCACGAGTACCGGCTGGGTCCGGAGGTCGCCGAGGCGTTGCAGAAGTACTTCACGGCGCTCCCGAAGGGCCCCGCGTTCGGCAACGGCCGTACGGCCCGGCAGACCTTCGAGGCGATGGTGGAGCGGCACGCGGGCCGGGTCGCCCAGCTCGCGGAGCCCAGCACGGACGATCTGACGCTGCTGTACTCCGAGGACCTGCCCGAGCTGACCTGACCCGGGCGGGGCCCTGGGCGCCGGTCAGCTCTCGGGGCGCTGCCCCGGCACCTCCGGGTACAACCGGCCGAGCAGCCGCTCCCGTTCCTCCGCGAAGGCGGGGTCGGCCTGGTAGTCGCTGTGGCCGTGGATGGGCGCGGGGAGCGGGTGTTCGGCGGTGCGCCCGTAGGCGAGCGGGTCCCTGAGGGCCTCGCGGTCCACCGCGGGGCCGGCGTCGCCGGGCAGCCGGACCGGCCCGCCGATGGGGTCGGTGCGCCGGTACAGGTTGCGCCAGCAGTCCACCTCGGCGTGCAGCGAGGCGAGCGCGTCGGGGCCGAAGTGGGCGGGGAACCAGCGGCCGTAGAGGCGTTCCAGCGGGGAGCCGTAGGTGAGCAGCGCGACCCGTTTCCGGTCGGCCGGCGTCAGCTGCCAGGCAGCGGCCGCCGCGAGGACGCTGCCCTGCGAGTGCCCGGAGAGGACGAGACGGCGGCCCTCCTCGGCGCGGGTCCAGGTGGCGATCCGCCAGGTCAGGTCGGGCACCGCGCGTTCGGCGTAGCAGGGCGGCGCGAAGGGGTGGGCGGCGCGCGGCCAGAAGGTGCCGACGTCCCAGAGGATGCCGATGGTGCGGCGGGCGGAGGCGTCCTTGTAGGCGCGGCGGCCCCAGGTGACGAACAGTATGAAGCCGAAGCCGATGAGCCAGGAGCCGAGGGCCTGCGCGGTCTGGGCGGCGCCGTGGACGACGGCGTACGTGCCCGCCGCGGTCTCGCTCGGGGTGTCCCCGGTGGTCAGCGCCCCGGCGAGGGCTCCGGCACCGAGCAGCAGGGTCGCGGCGGCGGTGACGGCGACGACGAGGGGCGCGCGGTCGGTGAGGGTGGCCATCGCGCGGGTGCTCGCGATGCGGCGGGTGCGCACGAGGTCGTGCGGCTCGTCGGCGTAGTCGGCCTCGACGGCGACGAGTTCGGCGCGGCGCAGCAGCCAGGCGCGCCGCGCCAGCAGGCCGAGGAGCAGCAGGAGGAGGACCAGCAGCGGGGGGATGACGGACGCCTGCCACGTCAGCAGGACGGGCGGGCCGGGGATGGACGCGCCGGTCCCGTCCAGCCAGTCCGCGACGCGCTGGGAGACACCGCCGGACATCACGCCGCCGAGGGCGCAGGCCAGCATCACGACGGCGGGTCCGCCGAGGCCGCGCATCGCGGCGCGCGGGTCTGGTGCGGTGCGGTGCAGGAGGTGCGCGACGACGGCGAGGGTGACGGCGGTCAGGCCCTGGAGGAGGGCGATGGCTCCGAAGGTGGCGTCGCCCGGGAGGCGGCCCGCCGACTGCCAGCCGGGCCGCTCCCAGCCGGCGTAGACGAGGGTGAGCACGAGCAGGGCGAGGGCGGCGAGCGGCAGGCGGCGCACCAGATGGGTGTCGAGCTGGTGGTCGAGGCGGTTCTCGGTGCGGCCCCGGCGGCACACCACCCACACCACCGCGGCCGCGCCGGTGGCGAGGGCCGCGTCGAGGGCCCAGCCGAGCACGTCGAGGAGCGGGGGGCCGCCCGGGCGGCGGTCGAAGCGTGCCGCCGCCGAGCCGGCCGCGGCGGCCACCGTCAGCAGTCCGGCGGCGGTGTGCGCGGCGCGCAGCCGGGCGACCAGGCGGCGGCCGTACCAGAAGCCGGGACGGCCCAGGGCGGTGCCGTCGGCCGCCTCGTCGGGCTCGGGCCGCCGGGACATGGGCTGCTGGGACTCGTACGCGCTCCAGGTGCGCCGGGAGAGGTACCAGAGCAGTCCGGTGAGGGCCGTGGGCACCACGGCGGCGAGGGCGAGTCTGCGGCCGGGTCCGCTCCACCAGCCGCCGTCCGAAAGGAAGCCCAGCCAGCTGTGCCGGCCGGCGCAGCCGTCGGTGCCGGCGCACTGCCACGCCGTGAGGTCCAGGGCGACCTCGCAGGCGGCGGCGACGAGCAGCACGGTCAGGCTGAGCCCCGCGAGCCGGACGAGCAGGCCGTACAGGCGGACCGTGCGGGCGCGGTCACGGGCGGCGGGGCGCATCCAGTGGGCGAGGTTGACCACCATGAACGGCAGGAGGAGGAGCCATAACGCGCGTGCGCTGTTGCCGGAGGTGAGGTTGCACCAGACGTACGCCTCGGGAACCGGCCGGCCCCGGAGGTCGCCGGGGCGGCTCTCGGCGTCGACGTCGTCGGCGCGGCGGAAGACGGCGGCGGTGTCGTCGCCGGTGATCCGCTCGGTCCGCGGGTCGTCGAGCATCTGCTGCGGTGTGGTGCCGCCGACGCCGTGGACCAGGAGTTCCAGGGCGATCCTGGCCTCCCCGGCGTCGGGACCGCAGGTGTCCGGCGGCCTCGGTGCCGTGTCCTCGCTGTTCGTCGAGGCGTGTCGCCGTGCACGTCCCATCTCCGGCACCTCCCCCGTTTCGAGCCCTCGCGCGTGTCCGTGCGGGCACAGGATCTCCACTCCCGGGCCGTCGTACACCTCCCGTTACGCAATCTCCGCGGAGCGTGTGCGGGCCGGGTGGGACGGCCGGCCCGAGAACTGGCATGCACGCGTCGGAGCGACCGGTGACACGGGTGGGGGCGGCCCGTGCGAGGATGGGTCGTCCCGCGCCCGGGCAGGGGCGAGAATGGCCTTGTCGGACAGGGTGGCGGGGCAGGTCGGACGGCAGCGGCGAGAGGACCGGAGCGTACGTGAGCGAGAATCAGAACCTCCTCGCGGAGCAGCGACGCGCCCTGATCCTGGACGAGGTACGGCGCCGAGGCGGGGTGCGTGTCAACGAGCTCACCCGCAAGCTGGGCGTGTCGGACATGACGGTGCGCCGGGACCTCGACGCGCTCGCCCGGCAGGGCGTGCTGGAGAAGGTGCACGGCGGTGCCGTCCCGGTGGTCGAGGCGAGCACGCACGAGCCGGGGTTCGAGGCCAAGTCGGGGCTGGAGCTGACGGCGAAGGAGGACATCGCGCGGGCGGCGTCCGAGTTGGTCGTGCCGGGCAGCGCGATCGCCCTGTCGGGCGGCACGACGACGTACGCGCTGGCGCATCGGCTGGTGGACGTCCCCGATCTGACGGTGGTCACCAACTCGGTGCGGGTGGCCGACGTCTTCCACGCCGCGCAGCGCACGACCGGCCCCCGGCAGGGCGCGGCCACCGTGGTGCTCACCGGCGGGGTGCGCACCCCGTCCGACTCGCTGGTGGGTCCGGTCGCCGACCAGGCGATCGCGGCGCTCCACTTCGACATGCTGTTCCTCGGTGTGCACGGGATATCGGCCGAGGCGGGCCTGTCCACGCCGAATCTGGCGGAGGCCGAGACCAACCGGCGTCTGGTGCAGTCGGCGCGGCGTGTCGTGGTGATCGCCGACCACACCAAGTGGGGTGTGGTGGGGCTGAGTTCGTTCGCGGCGCTGGAGCAGGTCGACACCCTGGTCACGGACTCCGGGCTGGACGTGGGCGCCCGCGCGGAGATCGCTGAGCATCTGCGCCTGGTGGTGGCGGGCGAGCCCGATGAGGGTGCAGACATCTGACGAGGCGCCAGCTAGGGTGACGCTGCCCGGTGCAGCGTCACCCACAGAGGGGTTGTCGTCCATGGCACATCTGCTGCGTGAAGTGGGGCTCGACTTCGTCGGGGCCGCTCCCGTACGGCACGTCTTCGCGCGGGAGACGGCCGCGCCTCCCGAGGCGGTGTACACGGCGCTCGCCGAGGACGTGGCCGGGTGGACCCAGTGGTTCTCGGCGGTGACCCTGGCCCGGCCGCTGGACGGCGGGGCGCGGCGGGAGATCCGGCTCAAGGGCGGCGCCCGCTTCGAGGAGACGGTGCTCGCGGCCGAGCGCCCCGAGGTGTACGCCTATCGCGTCGATCTGACGAACACGCCGGGGGCGCGGGCGATGGTCGAGGAGTGGCGGCTGACCCCGTCCGGTGCGGGCACCCGCGTCCAGTGGACCGTCGCGGTGGACGGCACGGCCCCCTTCCGGACCTCGGTGCGGCTGGCGCGCGCCGGTCTCGCCCAGGCGTTCCGGGGTGCGGTGACCTCCCTGGACCGGCGGCTGGCCGCCTCGGCGTCCTGAGCCGGCGCCCCGCGCGGGCTCACTCGGGCCAGACGCCCGTGGCGAGCATCTGATCGAGGGCCGCCGTGTACGGCGTGATGTCGAGGCCCTGCTCGGCGAGCCAGGCGTCCGAGTAGTACTTGTCGAGGTACCGGTCCCCCGGGTCGCACAGCAGTGTCACGACGCTGCCCCGCCGTCCCTCGGCCGCCATCTCGGCGACGATCTTCAGCGCGCTCCACAGGCCGGTGCCGGTGGAGCCGCCCGCCCTGCGGCCGATGGTCCGCTCCAGGGCGCGCACGGCGGCGACGCTGGCGGCGTCGGGCACCTTCATCATGCGGTCGACGGCGCCGGGCACGAAGCTCGGCTCCATCCGGGGCCGGCCGATGCCCTCGATCCGGGAGCCGCAGTCGCACGTCACCTGGGCGTCACCGGTCGTCCAGCCCTCGAAGAAGCACGAGTTCTCCGGGTCGGCGACACAGACAAGGGTGTCGTGCTGCATGTAGTGGACGTAGCGGGCGAGGGTCGCTGAGGTGCCGCCGGTGCCGGCCGTGGCGACGATCCAGGAGGGCTCCGGGAACCGCTCGAGACGCAGCTGGCGGAAGATGGACTCGGCGATGTTGTTGTTGCCGCGCCAGTCCGTGGCCCGTTCCGCGTAGGTGAACTGGTCCATGTAGTGCCCGCCGGTCTCCACCGCGAGGCGGGCCGACTCCTCGTACATCCGGCGGGAGTCGTCCACGAAGTGGCACCGGCCGCCGTGGAATTCGATGAGACGGCACTTCTCGGCGCTCGTCGTGCGCGGCATGACCGCGATGAAGGGCACGCCGATCAGCTTGGCGAAGTACGCCTCGGAGACGGCCGTCGAGCCGCTGGACGCCTCGATCACCGGGCGGTCCGGCCGGATCCAGCCATTGCAGAGGCCGTAGAGGAACAGCGAGCGGGCCAGCCGGTGCTTGAGGCTGCCGGTGGGGTGCGTGGACTCGTCCTTGAGGTACAGGTCGATGCCCCACCGCTCGGGCAGCGGGAAGCGCAGCAGGTGGGTGTCGGCCGAACGGTTCGCGTCCGCCTGCACCTTGCGCACGGCGTCTTTCAGCCAGGCGCGATAGGCGGGGTCGCTGCGGTCGACGTCGAGGGTCACACCGGACGGGGTCTGCTGGACGGTGCTCACGGCGCGGCTCCTCGGGCTCTCGGCAGCGGCGACTCGCGCTGCCGTTCCTTCGAGCATAAACATCTTCCGTACGCTTCTCACCTGCATAAACACACCTTTGAGAGCCTCAAAGGCACCCCTTTGTGGGCGCTCGCGGCGCACCCGGCGGGGGCGCGTCCGCGCGCGTGCTCCGAGCGCCCCCTGCGAGGGCACGCGCGCACTGGTGCGCGACGCGGGACGGGGGCAGACTGCACCCGACGGGGTGCACACTGGATCACGACCGGGACCCGGGCCGGTGCCCGCGCGCGAGCGGGCCGGCCACCGAGACGCACGAGGGGGCGGGGCATGGCGGAGGCGGAGTTCACGGCCAAGGGCGTGCGGATCGGGAAGCGGCTGCGCTCCCTGACCCGGGCCGGACAGGTGCGGATAAGCGAGGGCCGGCTGCAACTGCTCACCAGTTACGGCAGTGAGATCGACAGCGCGCCGGTGCAGGCGGTCCGCGCGTCCCGGCCCTGGTTCGCGCCGGACGACCGGGCCCTCGCCGACCTCAACGGCAAGCGCTACTCACTGACGTTGGGGGACCACGACCCCGCCCCGGGCGAGCCCGGACCGCCCGCCGCACGCCGGTTCATCGAGGCCGTCCGCAGGGCTGCGGGGCGTAACGGCTGAGTCACCGCGAGTTGCGTTCCCACGCCTCCTGCGCCACGCTGGTCTCACGTCACTCTGGGTTTACCGGCGATAACGCTGCGAACCAGCCCGCCGGCCACGACAGCAGGCGGCCGTTTCCTTCAAGCACCCTGCTGGATCCGTACTCCGTGTTCTTCCGGACCTCTTCAGTCGGGGAGTCGCAGCCGTGATCAGTTACCCAAGCAGGCACTGCGCGGTGGAGCTCCAAGCCCTGCCGTCGCGGATCGGCCAGGTCCGCAGAATCGTATCGGCGCAGTTGCGCTACTGGCATCTGGACCCGTTGATAGACCGCGCCGCGCTCGGCGTGACCGAGCTGTTGACCAACGTCCATCAGCACGCACGGCCGGACAAGACGTGCACCGTGGAGATCGAGCTGCTGCTCGACCGCCTGACGGTGTCCGTCCACGACCACGACCCCCGGTTCCCGGTCGCCGCCGACCCCGGAGACACCGAGGCGCTCGCCACCTGCGGGCGCGGGCTCGCGATGGTCGCGGCCCTCAGCGAGAGCTGGGGCGTGCGGCCGGAGGGCGAGTCCGGCAAGGTCGTGTGGTTCTCCCTGCCGACGCCCGGTGCGGCGCCGTCCGCGACCGCGCGGCCGCCGCGCCGCGTCACCGTGGAGCAGCCCCTGCGCCGTCTCGCGGCGGTCGGTCCGCCGGTCGACCTGCGTCGACCGGAACGCGCTCCCGCCCGGTCGGCCGTTGCCGGCTGACCGGGCGGTGAGGGGGACCTGAGGGCTGCCGCGCCGTCGGCCCTCGGGTCTCACACGGGGCCGGCCCTGCCCGTGCGGCCGAACTCCTCGTTGAGGACGGACAGCCGGCGCCAGTACTCGTCCTCGTCGATCTCGCCGGAGGCGAACCGGTGGCCGAGGACGGTGATCGGCGAGCTGTCGTCGGGGCGGGCCGGGCGTGGGCCACGGCGGCCGCGCCATCCCGTGCGGCGCACCAGCGTGATGCCGCCGAACACGACGGCCGCCCAGAACAGCGGGAACAGGAGGATCCACGGGCCGGGCCCGCCGTCGGCGAAGTGGGCGAGGGTCTGCATCTCGAGTCATCTCCCGGGTCGGTCCGGACGTTCTGAGGTGATGACTCGAGCGTCACCCCGCGAGGCGGTCCGCGTCGTCGTACGGCCGGCGGCACCGCGCGTACCCCCCGGGAAGTACGCCGTCAGGTCCCGTCGGGCCGCTCGAGGTGCTCCACGTTCTCCCGGTCCTCGGCGTCGGTGCCGGCCTCGGTGGTGAACCAGGCGTCGAGGATCTCCCTGAGCAGCGGCTCCGAGGTCAGGCGCAGGCTCAGGGCGAGCACATTGGCGTCGTTCCAGCGGCGGGCACCCTGCGCGGTGTACGCGTCGGTGCACAGGGCCGCGCGGACGCCCGGCACCTTGTTCGCGGCGATGGACGCGCCGGTACCGGTCCAGCAGCACACCACCGCCCGGTCCGCCGAGCCGGCCGCGACCTCACGGGCCGCCGCCTGGGAGCAGACGGCCCAGCGCGCGTCGTCGCCGGGGCTGAGGGCGCCGTGCGCCAGCACCTCGTGGCCCCGGTCGCGCAGCTCGGCGACGAGGAGCCGGGCGACGGGTTCGTCCATGTCCGAGGAGACGGCGATCCGCATGTCACGAAGCCTACGGCGCCAGCGCGGCGAGCGGGTCGTCGAGCACCGGCTGCCACGCCAACTCGGCGGCGCCGACGAGGCTGTTGTGGTCGAGGCTGCAGGCGAGGATCGGGACGCCGCCGCTCTGGCCCCACAGGCTGCGGTCCGCGACGACCGCGCGCAGCCGTCCGGGGTCGGCGTCGAAGAGGGTGCGGTGCAGGCCGCCGAGGATGATGCGGTCGGGGTTGAGGATGTTGACCAGGCCCGCGAGGCCGAGGCCGAGCCGGTCGATGAGGGCCTCGGTGGCGGTGCGGACCGTCGGGTCGTCGTAGTGGCCGCGGATCAGGTCGTTGGCCTGCTGGAGCAGTGACACCACGGGGCCGGGCTCGCGGCCGGCCGCCGTGAGGAACGCCAGCGGATCGGCCTCGACGTCCAGGCAGCCGCGGCTGCCGCAGTGGCAGGGCCGGCCCTCGGGGTTGACGGTGAGGTGGCCGACCTCCAGGGCCAGGCCCGAACTGCCGGTGTGCAGACGGCCGTCGAGGACGAGCGCGCCGCCGACGCCCCGGTGCCCGGTGGCCACGCACAGCAGGTCGCGGGCGCCCCGCCCGGCGCCGTGCCGGTGCTCGGCGAGCGCCGCGAGGTTGACGTCGTTGCCGGCGAACGCCGGTCCGGTGATCCCGGCCGCGCGCACGCACTCGGTGAAGATACGGCGGACGGGGGCGCCCGCCGGCCACGCCAGGTGCAGCGGGTTGAGGGCGAGGCCGTCCGGTTCGGCGACGGCGGACGGGACGGCGAGCCCGGCTCCGACACAGCGCCGGCCGGTCTCGCTCAGCAGGTCCGCGCCGGCCTCGACGACGGAGCCGAGCACCTTGGCCGGGTCGGCGTCCACGGCCTCGCAGCCCGGAGCGGTGGCGACGATACGGCCGCCGAGGCCGACCAGCGCCGCCCGGAACCCGTCGGCGTGCACCTGGGCGGCGAGGACGACCGGCCCGTCCTCGGCGACGGACAGCCGGTGCGAGGGCCGGCCCTGGGAGCCGGCCGCCGCGCCCGGCCGGGCGTCGACCCTGATCAGCCCGAGCGCCTCCAGCTCGGCGGCGACGACCCCGGCCGTCGCGCGGGTGACACCGAGTTCGGCGGTGAGGACGGCGCGCGTGGGTGCGCGTCCGGTGTGCACGAGCTCCAACGCGGGTCCGAGCGCACCGCGCCCCCGCTCCAGCCGCGTTCTCGGGGTGGTGGTCCCTTCCCCCGCCGGCCGGGGGTCCGCCTTGCCGCTCATGAGGGCGAGTCTCCCATGATCCCGCAGCGCGGTGACCTAGGGCCTTTCGTTTGGATCATCCCGGCGTCGCGGGGCCTGGCACGCGCATCTGCGGCGTTGTCGTCACTCGCCGACGCTCCGCGTCGACTCCCTCCTCCGCCTTGCAACTGCACGCACCAGACCCCGCTCGGGCACGTCACCATGTCCCGTCGGCCACAGCCGGGCTGATCCAAACGAAAGGCCCTACAGCCCGCTCACTCTCAGCGTGACGTTCAGCCGCCCCGTGAGCCCCAGGTCCGGGGGCGCCGTGCCCGGGTACACCTTGGGCACCCCGTGGTAGGCGAGCCGCGAGGGTCCGCCGAACACGAACAGGTCGCCGCTGCGCAGTTCGACGTCCGTGTACGGCCGGGTCCGGGTCTCGCTGTTGCCGAAGCGGAAGACGCAGGTGTCGCCGAGGCTCAGGGACACCACGGGTGCCGTGGACCGCTCGTCGGCGTCGCGGTGCATGCCCATGCGGGCGTCGGCGTCGTAGAAGTTGATCAGCGCGAGGTCGTACGGCCCGGCCTCCTCGCCGAGGGCGTCGCGCACCGCGCGCCGGGCCAGGGCGCCGAGCCGCTGGGGGAACGGCTTGACCGGGGCGCCGTCGCCGTCGACGACGGTGCGGGCGTAGGCGTACGGGTACCAGTGCCAGCCGAGGCACACCTGCCGGGCCGTCATGGTGCCGCCGCCGGGCGTGCGGACGGTGCGCAGTCCGGCCGGGGGGCGGGCCCATACGCGGCAGGCGTCCAGCAGCTCGCGCTGGGCCGCGGCGTCCAGCCAGTCCGGCACGTGCACCGCGCCCGGCGCGACGACGGCGCGCTCCCGCGGGAACAGCTCGGCCTCCATGTACCCCATCCTCCCACCGTCCGCGGCCGCGGCTCGGGTGCGGGCGGGCGGCCGTGGTCGCTTAGCCTTGACGCACGATGAACGACCGGATGACGACGCCCTGGGGCGATCTCGCGCTGACCCGCTTCCCCGTGGACCCCCGCGACCGGCTGCGCGCCTGGGACGCGTCCGACGAGTACCTCCTCGCGCACCTCGCCGAGCAGGACGTCCCGCTGTCCGGCACGGTCGTGGTCGTCGGCGACCGCTGGGGCGCCCTGGTCACGGCGCTGGCGGCGCACCGGACCACCCAGATCACGGACTCCTGGCTGGCCCAGGAGGCCACCCGGGTCAACCTCGCCCGGCACGGCGTCGAGCCCGGCGCGGTCCGGTTGCTCACCACGCAGGACCCGCCGCCGGACCGGGTCGACGTGCTCCTGGTGCGGGTGCCGAAGAGCCTGGCGCTGCTGGAGGACCAGCTGCTGCGGCTGGCGCCCGCCGTGCACGGGGGCACGGTCGTCGTGGGCACGGGCATGGTGCGGGAGATCCACACGTCCACGCTGGAGCTGTTCGAGCGGATCCTCGGGCCGACGCGGACCTCGCCTGCGAAGCGGAAGGCCCGGCTGATCTTCTGCACTCCCGAGCCGTCGCGGCAGCGGCCCGCGAACCCGTGGCCGTACACCTACACGCTGCCCGGCGGGGTCGGGGCGGCCTCCGGGAGCACGGTCGTGAATCACGCGGGGGTGTTCTGCGCCGACCGGCTCGACATCGGCACCCGGTTCTTCCTGGCCCATCTGCCGGGCGGGCGGGGCCCGCGGCGGGTGGTGGACCTCGGGTGCGGCAACGGCGTCGTGGGGACGGCGGCGGCGCTGGCGAACCCTGAGGCCGAGGTGCTGTTCGTCGACGAGTCCTTCCAGGCGGTGGCGTCGGCGGAGGGGACGTTCAAGGCGAACGGGGTGCCCGGGCACGCCGAGTTCCGGGTGGGCGACGGGATGGCGGGTGTGCCGGACGGCAGCGTCGACCTGGTGCTGAACAATCCGCCGTTCCACTCCCACCAGGCCACCACCGACGCGACGGCCTGGCGGATGTTCACGGGAGCGCGGCGGGCGCTGCGGCCGGGCGGGGAGCTGTGGGTGATCGGCAACCGGCACCTCGGCTACCACGTGAAGCTGCGGCGGCTGTTCGGCAACAGCGAGGTGGTCGCCTCCGATCCGAAGTTCGTGGTGCTGCGGGCGGTCCGCCGGTAGGTGGCGTCAGGGGGCGTCGCCGCGCGCGCCCGCCAGCACCGTGATGATCCCGGCGACCGTGCGCACCATCGCCTCGCGCCCCACGCTGAGGTAGGTGCGCGAGTCGACGGCGTCCGGGTGGGCCGCGAGGAAGTCGCGGATCGCGGTGGTCATCGCGATGTTGAGGGCGGTGCCGACGTTCACCTTGGCGATGCCGCCGACGACCGCCTCGGTCAGTTCGCCGTCGGGGACGCCGGAGGAGCCGTGCAGGACGAGGGGGACGTCCACGGCGGCGGACAGGCGCTTGAGCAGAGCGTGGTCGAGGGCGGCGGTGCGGGTCGTCATGGCGTGCGAGCTGCCGATGGCGACGGCGAGGGCGTCCACGCCGGAGTCGGCGACGAACGCGCTCGCCTCGGCCGGGTCGGTACGGGCGCCGGGGGCGTGCGCGTCGAGCGGCGGCGCGCCGTTCTTGCCTCCGACGCGCCCCAGTTCGGCCTCGATCCACAGGCCCTGGGCGTGCGCCCAGGCCGCGGCGGCCTTGGTCGCGGCGAGGTTGTCGAGGTAGGGCAGCCGGGCCGCGTCGTACATCACGGAGCTGAATCCGACGGCGGGGGCCTGGCGCAGCAGGTCGTCGCTCTGGACGTGGTCCAGGTGCAGGGCGACGGGGACTCCGGCGCGTTCGGCGGCGGCGACGGCCGCGCTGGCGAGCGGCATGAGCCGTCCGTAGCGGAACTTGACGGCGTTCTCGCTGACCTGGAGGACGACGGGGGAACCGGCGCTCTCCGCGCCGGCGACGACCGCCTCCACGTGTTCCAGGGTGATGACGTTGAACGCGGCGACGGCGGAACGGTCGGCGGCGGCGCGGGTGACGAGTTCGCCGGTGGTGACGAGGGGCACGGCCTGTCCTTTCTGGGCGGGCGGCGGACGCCGGCCGGGTGCGGGCGCGTCAGGGGGCGAGGATCACCGAGCGGGTGAGGTGGCGCGGCCGGTCGGGGTCGAAGCCGCGGGCGGCGGCGACCGCGACCGCGAGCCGCTGGGCGCGGACCAGTTCGGCGAGCGGATCGAGCCGTCCCTCGATCCACCGGGCGCCGGTGGCGCCGACCTGGGCGGCCAGTCCCTCGGGGGCCTCGCCGAACATCCAGGTCGCGGTGGTGGTGGTGGTGACGCTGATGGGGCCGTGCCGGTACTCCATCGCCGGGTACGCCTCGGTCCAGGACAGGGACGCCTCGCGCATCTTCAGGGCGGCCTCGTGGGCGAGGCCGACGGTCCAGCCGCGGCCCAGGAAGGTGAACTGCGTGCGTTCGACGAGATCGTCCGGGAGGGTGTCGGTGAGCGCGGTGCGGGCGTCGGGGACGGCCTCCTCCGGGTGGAGGCCGAGGTGGGCGCGGAGCAGGGTGAGCGCGGTGGTGGCGAAGCGGGTCTGCACGACGGAGCGTTCGTCCGCGTAGTCGAGGACCACGAGGTCGTCGGCGGCCGTCGTCACGGGGGTGTCCGGGTCGGCGGTGATCGCCGTGGTGCGGGTCCGCCCCTTCGCCCGCTCCAGCAGGTCCAGGACCTCGGTGGTGGTACCGGAGCGGGTGAGGGCGAGGATCCGGTCGTAGGCGCGCCGGGACGGGAACTCCGAGGCGGGGAAGGCGTCCGTCTCCCCCTGGCCGGCCCCTTCGCGCAGAGCGGCGTACGCCTGCGCCATGTAGTACGAGGTGCCGCAGCCGACGACCGCGACCCGCTCCCCGGCCTGCGGCAGCCTCCCGCCGGCGGCGGGGGCGTCCGCCGCGGCACGCGTCCAGCACTCCGGCTGGCTGTTGAGCTCGTCCTCGACATGCGTCATGCCGTCACCCTCCCGGCCATGCGACCTGAATGATTGTTCCTGCAAGATAGAGCGAGCTTTCGAGCAGAATCAAGCAAAACGGCGGAGCAAGCGTGCGTTAAGGTCACCGGAGATCGAGGGAAGGGAGGGCGGATGTCGCGCGACGCCCGCTGGAAGGCGCTGCTGCACCTGCTCGTGGAGCGGGGCCGGCTGGACGTCGACGAGGCGGCCGCCGAGCTGGAGGTCTCCGCTGCCACGATCCGTCGCGACTTCGACCAGCTCGCCGCGCAGCAGATGCTGGTCCGCACCCGTGGCGGCGCGGTCGTGCACGGGGTGTCGTACGAGCTGCCGCTGCGCTACAAGACCGCTCGCAACGCCTCGGAGAAGCAGCGCATCGCCGGCGCGGTGGCCGGTCTCCTCGCGCCGGGCGAGGCGGTCGGGCTGACCGGCGGCACGACGACGACCGAGGTGGCCCGCGCCCTCGCCGTACGCGGCGACCTCGCCTCGGGCACCCCCGCGCTCACCGTGGTCACCAACGCGCTCAACATCGCCAACGAGCTCGCCGTGCGGCCCCAGTTCAAGATCGTGCTGACCGGCGGGGTCGCGCGTCCGCAGTCGTACGAGCTGGTCGGGCCGCTCGCGGACGGCGTGCTGTCCCAGATCACCCTCGACGCGGCGGTGCTCGGCGTGGTGGCCCTCGACGTCGCGCACGGGGCCGCCGCACACGACGAGGCGGAGGCGGCGATCAACCGGCTGCTGTGCGAGCGCGCCGAACGCGTGATCGTGGCGGCGGACTCCAGCAAGCTCGGCCGGCGGGCCTTCGCCCGCATCTGCGCGGTGGACACCGTGGACACCCTGGTCACCGACACGTCGGCCGACCCGGACCTGGTGCGCGGCTTCGAGGAGGCAGGCCTGCGGGTCGTCACCGTCTGAGCGCCGACGCCTCCGGTCGTCCGGCGAGGCCCGTCCGCCCGATTCCCTCTACTCTGGGAGCGAGCGGGCCTAGGAGGCTGCGATGAGCACGACTCCCGCCGAGGCGCACGCACCCGGGGCGAAGGGGTATGTGCCGATCGCCGACCACGGGCTGATCGGCGATCTGCGCAGTGTGGCCCTGGTGGGCACGGACGGCACGGTCGACTGGTACTGCTGCGGGGCCTTCGACGCCCCGAGCGTCTTCGCCTCCGTCCTGGACACCGAGCGCGGCGGGTGCTTCGAGCTGGCGGCGGCGGTCCCCGCGCGGACCAAGCAGTTCTACTTCCCCGACACCAATGTGCTGATCACCCGGTTCTTCACCGAGGACGGCGTCGGGGAGATCCAGGACTTCATGCCGGTCGGGGTCAAGCCGGCCGAGGCCGACCGGCACCGGCTGATCCGGCGTGTGGTGTGCGTCCGCGGGTCGCTCCCGTTCCGCACCCGTATCGCGCCGCGCTTCGGCTACGGCGCCGACCCGCACACCGTGCGCATGATCGACGGGGTGGTGGTCTTCGAGTCCGCCAAGCTGTCGCTCGGGCTGACCTCGACCGTGCCGCTGGAGATCGACGGACCCGACGTGTACGCCGAGTTCAAGATCGCCGAGGGTGAGGGGGCGGTGTTCGCACTGGACCAGGTCGGCGGCGAGGTGACCCCGCGGCGCTGCGCGTGGGCCGAGGCGGAGGAGGATCTGCGCGGCACGGTGGAATACTGGCGGCGCTGGCTGGCCTCCTCCCGCTACCGGGGCCGCTGGCGGGAGATGGTGCACCGCTCGGCCCTCACCCTGAAGCTGCTCACCTACGCCCCGACCGGCGCCATCGTGGCCGCGCCGACCACGAGCCTGCCCGAACAGGTGGGCGGCGAGCGCAATTGGGACTACCGGTACACCTGGGTGCGCGACGCCGCCTTCGCCGTGTACGCGATGCTGCGGCTGGGGTTCACCGACGAGGCCGCGGCGTTCATGCGGTTCCTGAGCCGGCACATCACCCCGGGCGACGGCCGGAGCTCGGGGCCGTTGCAGATCATGTACGGCATCGACGGCCGCGCTGATCTGCCCGAGCGGGAACTCGGGCATCTGGAAGGGCACTTGGGGTCGTCGCCGGTCCGGGTCGGCAACGCCGCCGTCGACCAGCTCCAGCTCGACATCTACGGCGCGCTGATCGACTCGGTCTATCTGTACGACAAGTGGGCGCAGCCGATCTCCAGCGACCAGTGGGACGACGTGTGCGCACTGGTCGACTGGGTGTGCGCGCACTGGGACCAGCCCGACGAGGGGATCTGGGAGACGCGCGGCGGGCGCAGGAAGTTCCTGTACTCCCGGCTGATGTGCTGGGTGGCGATCGAGCGGGCCATCCGGATGGCGAACCGGCGCGGTCTGCCCGCCGACCTGGCCCGCTGGCAGGGGAGCCGGGACGCCATCTACCGGCGGATCATGAGCCGCGGCTGGTCCCCGTCCCGTCAGGCCTTCGTCCAGCACGAGGGCGCCGACGTCCTGGACGCGGCCGTCCTGATGATGCCGCTGACGAAGTTCATCGCGCCGACCGACCCCAAGTGGCTGTCCACGCTCGACGCCCTCACCGACGAACTGGTGTCCGACTCGCTGGTCTACCGGTACGACCCGCGGATCAGCCCGGACGGCCTGCACGGCGTCGAGGGCACCTTCTCCATCTGCTCCTTCTGGTACGTGGAGGCGCTGGTACACGCGGGCCGGCTGGACGAGGCCCGGCTGGCCTTCGAGAAGATGCTGACGTACGCCAACCATCTGGGCCTGTACGCCGAGGAGATCAGCCACACCGGCGAGCAGCAGGGCAACTTCCCGCAGGCGTTCACGCATCTGGCGCTGATCAGCGCCGCCTTCAACCTGGACCGGGCGCTGGGCTGAGCGTCAGTGCCCGTGCCCGGACTCGTCGCCGTGCGGTGCGGACGGCTCCTGGCCGGTTGCCGTGGCGCCGGCACGGACCGTGAAGGCCGCCGTGTGGACCCTGCCCGCGTGCTTGAAGTCCAGGAACAGCCGGTAGGTGCCGCCGCTCGGTGCCGTGGCCGTGAAGGAGACGTCCGGGCCGGGCTTCGTGGTGCCGTCGCCGGGTTCGCCGTTGGGGTGGACGTGCAGGTAGGCGAGGTCGCCGGAGCGCAGGGCGACCAGGTGGCCGTAGGCGCCGAGGTAGGGCTGGAGGTCGGTCACCGGGCGGCCGTCGCGGGAGACCGTCAGCTTCAGCTCGCCCGCCGCGCCCGGCCGCAGGGCGCCGTCGAGCCGGACCTCGTAGCCGTGGACCGTCGCGGTGCTCCGCGGCTCGGGCAGCCGCTGCGGCTCGTACGGGCCGGAGACCGCCAGGTCCGCGCCCAGGGTGAGGTTCCCGGCGCCCTTCTTCGCCGGGGTGAAGTCGGCGAAGACCCGGTAGCCGCCGGCGCGGGGCAGGTCCACCGGGATGCTCCAGGTGCCGTCGGCGGCGCGGGTGGGGTGCAGATGACGGTAGGTCCCCAGGTCGCGTGAGGCCACGATGAGGTGCAGCTCCTTGTCGTGCTCCCGCTGGTAGGCGGTCACGGCGCGGCCCGCGCTGTCGCGGATGACGAAGCTCAGCTCGGAGCGCTTTCCGGCGGCGACCCGCGCGGTGGCGAGGTCGAGGGTGTAGCCGCCCGCGGAGATCTGCAGTCCCCCGGCGGGCTCGGCCTCGTGCCCGCCGTGGCCGCCGCCCTCGTCCTCCGGCTCCGACGAAGCCTGCGGGTGGGTGTCGTGGCGGGCGGGCGCGGGGTTCTCGACGACGGGGCCGAATGCCTCGCCCAGGCCGTAGGCGGTGCCGAAAGTCGCGGCCAGCGCGGCGGCGAACGCGGTGATCCTCAGTCCGGCATGCATGGCGGTCTCCTGCGGGTCAGGTACGGCGTCGTGGTCGTTCGATGCACTTCAACATACCCCTGGGGGGTATCCAGTCAAGTCGTGTAGAGACTTGCCGCAGCTACCCCCCAGGGGTATACATGGACTCCTGCAAGGGTACCCCCGCCCCGTATCGGGGGCGACCCGAGGTCCCGATCCCCGAGCACAGGAGGAACCGCATGTCCACCACCACGTACGCCGTCTCCGGGATGAGCTGCGCCCACTGCCGGGCCGCGCTGACCGAGGCCATCGGCGCACTGGACGGCGTCACCGGCGTCGACGTCGATCTCGCCACGGGCCACATCACCGTCACCAGCGTTGCCGAGCCGGACGACGCCCGCATCGCCGCGGCCGTGGACGACGCCGGCTATGAACTCACCGGCCGCGCCGCCTGACCCGCCCCTCCCCCGGGGCCCTGCCGCGCCGGGCTCCACCCGTATCCCGCACCAGGAGCAGCGATGACCACCACCGCGACCGGCCGGACGAGCGACGTGGAGCTCGTCATCGGCGGCATGACGTGCGCATCGTGCGCGGCGCGCGTCGAGAAGAAGCTGAACCGCATGGAGGGCGTGAGCGCCACCGTCAACTACGCGACCGAGAAGGCCAGGGTCAGCTTCGCCGCCGGGGTCACCGTCCCGGATCTGGTCGCCACCGTGGAGGCCACCGGGTACACCGCCCGCCGGCCCGCGCCGCCCGCCCCCGAGGAGCCGGCGGACCAGGACCGGACCGAGGACGACGGACTGCGGCCGCTCAGGCAGCGGCTGGTGTCCGCCGTGGTCCTGGCGGTGCCCGTGGTCGCGATGGCGATGGTCCCGGCGCTCCAGTTCGAGTACTGGCAGTGGTTGTCGCTCACTCTGGCGGCGCCCGTCGTGACCTACGCCGCCTGGCCCTTCCACCGTGCCGCGTTCACCAATCTGCGGCACGGCGCCGCCACCATGGACACCCTGATCTCGGTCGGTACGTCGGCCGCGTTCCTGTGGTCGCTGTGGGCTCTGTTCCTCGGCACGGCCGGCGAGCCGGGTATGACGCACCCCTTCGAGCTGACGATCGCCCGCGGCGACGGCTCGGGGAACATCTATCTGGAGGCGGCCG
Source organism: Streptomyces sp. NPDC056628 (assembly GCF_042792555.1). Taxonomy (NCBI): domain Bacteria; kingdom Bacillati; phylum Actinomycetota; class Actinomycetes; order Kitasatosporales; family Streptomycetaceae; genus Streptomyces; species Streptomyces sp. NPDC056628. The sequence goes on along the minus strand of NZ_JBHTWG010000002.1, from coordinate 319,000 downwards.
CCGGTGTCACCGCCTTCCTCCTGGCCGGGCGATACTTCGAGGCCCGCTCCCGGCGCAAGGCGGGCGCGGCCCTGAAGGCCCTGCTGGAGCTGGGCGCCAAGGACGTCACCGTGCTGGACCCGGACGGCACCGAGACCACCCGCCCCATCGTGGAGCTGGCCGTGGGCGACCGTTTCCTGGTCCGTCCCGGGGAGAAGATCGCCACCGACGGCATGGTGGTCGAGGGGTCGTCCGCGGTGGACGCCTCGATGCTGACCGGCGAGTCCGTGCCGGTGGAGGTGACCGCGGGCGACCCGGTCACGGGTGCGACGCTGAACGCGGGCGGGCGGCTCGTCGTCGAGGCGACGCGGGTCGGGGCGGACACCCAGCTCGCCCGGATGGCCCGGCTGGTCGAGGACGCGCAGAACGGCAAAGCCGCCGCCCAGCGGCTGGCGGACCGGATCTCCGCCGTGTTCGTGCCCGTCGTCATCGCCCTCGCGCTGGGCACCCTCGGCTTCTGGCTGGGCAACGGCGCCGGGCCCGCGGCCGCCTTCACCGCCGCCGTGGCCGTGCTCATCATCGCCTGCCCCTGCGCCCTGGGGCTGGCCACGCCGACCGCGCTCCTGGTGGGCACCGGGCGCGGTGCCCAGCTCGGCATCCTGATCAAGGGGCCCGAGGTGCTGGAGTCCACGCGCCGGGTCGACACCGTGGTCCTGGACAAGACGGGCACCGTCACGACCGGCAGGATGACGCTGCTCGCCGTTCACACCGCCGCCGGCACCGCGGAGGAGGACGTCCTGCGGCTGGCGGGGGCGCTGGAGCACTCCTCCGAGCACCCGGTCGCCCGCGCGGTGGCCGAGGGGGCCCGGGCGCGGCTCGGATCGCTTCCCGCGCCCGAGGACTTCGCGAACGTGCCGGGGCTCGGCGTGCGGGGCGTGGTCGAGGGACACACGGTGCTCGTGGGCCGCGAAAGCCTCCTGGCGGAGCAGGAGTCGGAGCTGCCGGAGGAGCTGCGGCAGGCCCGGGAGGGCGCCGAGGCGGCCGGCCGTACCGCGATCGTGGTGGCCTGGGACGGGGCGGCACGGGCGGTGCTGGAGGTCGCCGACGCGGTGAAGGAGACCAGCCGGGAGGCCGTCGCGCGGCTGCGGGCCCTCGGTCTGACGCCGATGCTGCTGACCGGCGACAACCGCCGCGTCGCCCAGGCGGTCGCCCGTGAGGTCGGTGTCGCGGCCGAGGACGTGATCGCCGAGGTGCTGCCGCAGGACAAGGCCGACATCGTCAAGCGTCTCCAGGGCGAGGGGCGTTCGGTCGCCATGGTGGGCGACGGCGTCAACGACGCGGCCGCGCTGGCCCAGGCCGACCTGGGGCTCGCGATGGGCACCGGCACGGACGCGGCCATCGAGGCGGGGGACCTCACCCTGGCGCGCGGCGACCTGCGCGCCGCCGCCGACGCCATCCGGCTCGCCCGCCGTACGCTCGGCACGATCCGGTCCAACCTGTTCTGGGCGTTCGCCTACAACGTCGCCGCGCTGCCGCTGGCCGCGGCCGGTCTGCTGAACCCGATGATCGCGGGGGCGGCGATGGCCTTCTCCTCGGTCTTCGTGGTCGGCAACTCCCTGCGGCTGCGGTCCTTCCGGGCCGCGGACTGAGCGGGCCGGGAGCGAACGGAGGGGCGCCGCGTGTGCGGCGCCCCTCCGCCGTGTGCCGGTGGCTCAGCCGAAGGCTTTCACGGCCTGGTAGTAGGTCCACGCCGTGCTGTCGCAGGCGCTCTTGGAAGCGCCGCTGTAGCCGGCGCACACGCGCTTGAGGTCTTCGTAGAAGGCGCTGTCCAGACGGGACTTGTTCGCGTTGAACGTGCCCATGGCCTTGTAGTTGCGGTAGCCGAAGTCATGCCGGGCACAGGGCGTGGAGAACGGGAAGCCGAAGGGGTTGTCCGGGGACGTGGAGCAGTAGTCGGTGGACCAGTCGAAGCCGTAGGCGGCCCAGGCCGACTGGTTGGAGCGGGCGGCGACCCAGGTGTTGTAGCTGGACGCGGACGTCTGCGTCCAGCTGGACAGTACCTGGGGCTTGTCCGCGGGAGCGGCCTGGGCGGCCGGTGCGAGGACGACGAGAGTCGCGACGGACACGGCCGAGGCGGCGAGAGCGGTGGTGAGTGGGCGGCGCATTTCCACACCTCCATGAGGCTGCGGCCCGCCCGTCGGACCGCAGGTTCATGACAACATGATTGACACCTGAACGGTCGTTTACTCCGTGAGCGCTCGACAACCCGTCAACTCGCGGTCTTGACAGAGACGTTGGGACCCGGGGTCACCATGGGAGGCGCGCGGGGTAGGGGGGCACCCGCGCATGGTCCCAGGCCCCGTCGGCGACTCCCAGCCGGTACCGATGGACGCGAAGGACGCGCCGGGTGCCAGGGTGAACTCCTCGTGGAACACCCGGGACGCGGCGACCGCCGGGACCGGCTCGGAGCGCACGAACCGGTGCGAGGCGTGCATCGCGTGCCGACCCGAACACCAGTGGCGCGTCGTGGACGTTGGCCAGGCGAAGGACCGGTCGAGCGCCGCCCGCCCGCGCCCCCGTCGACCGTGTGCGGACGAGGGCCTTCCTGGGGCCGAGCGCGGGACGGCGGTCAGCCGCCGGACCCCGGCCGGGGGCGTGCCCGCAGTTCCTCCAAGCCGCCATCGTGGCGGTGGAGAAGTGCTCGACGGGCCCGCCGCCCGGCGGCCCGGCCGTCACTGGCCCAGTGGGGCGGGCGGTGTGGCCGCGGCGTCCGGCTCGCCCGTGCGGGGCGTGAGGGGCGGGTGCGCGGGCGTGACCCGCTCCTTGGTCAGGGAGGCGGCGATCCCGCGGGCCAGGAGGGGGTCGGCCGGCAGGACGTGCCCGGCGAACCAGCGGGCCGCCGAGGGGTCCGGGGACGGTTCCACGAACTCGGCGCCCGCGTAGTCGTCGAGCGGCGGATCGTAGATGTACCCGGTCACCACACCGCGGTCGACGAGGCGGTCCACCAGCGCGTCGCGGTCGTGGACCAGCAGCGGGACCCGGAAGAGGGCGGGCGGGCCGTCGTGCGCGGTCCGCTCACGCAGCGCCGGGCTGGCCCAAGTGGTGCCCGCGAGCCGGGAGACGCCGTCCCTGCGGCGGGCGAGATCGCCGTCGAGCAGGGCCATGCGCAGCTCCAACTGCCCGCGCACCAGCGCGCCGTGCCGGGCGCGGAAGCCGTGCAGGTCGACCCGGACCCACGGCTCGTACGCGGTGAGGCTAGGGGCGCGGGGGGCACTGGCGGTGAGGCGGGGGGCGTGCAGGGCCATCCGGAAGTCGTCGCGCTCCAGCAGCCCGAGCCGCTGCATGGTGCGCCACACGGGCCGCACCAGATGCAGGGAGCGGACCGCGGACCGGGCCAGGGGGCGCAGGGTGACGGTCAGGTCGGCCCGCAGCCTGCGCGGGGTGAGCAGGTCGTCGCGCAGCCGTTCCAGTTCGCGCCGGGCGCCCGCGTCCTCGACGGCGAGGAAGCCGCCGGCCGTCGCCGCGACGTGCTTGGAGAGGCTGAACGCGGCGGCCGTGCCGAAGGTCCCGATGGGCTGTCCGTCGACGTGGGTGCCGATGGCGTGCGCGGCGTCCTCGATCAGCGGGATGCCGAGCGCCTCGCAGCGGCGCCGCAGCTCGACGACGCGGTCGGGCAGGCCGTACAGGTTGGTGGTCAGGACGGCGTCGATCTCGCGCCAGGTCGACTCCGGCACGGCGTCCGGGTCGATGTTGCCGTCCCAGCGGGAGACGGGCGCCTGCACGGGGCGCAGTCCGGCGGCGAGGACGACGAAGAGGATCACGTCGTCGTTCACCGGGGACATCAGGACGCGTCCACCCGGCCGGCACCAGCGCCGCAGCGCGAGGTAGAGGGCGAGTCGGGCCGAGGGCGTGTAGACGCATTCGCGTCCGATGCGCCGCGTCATCATCGCGGCGAGCCGCGATCCGTACGGCATGGTCACCTCTTCCGTGAGAGCTTCGGCGAAGACCCGTCCCGGGGTGGCCGGTGCGGGCTGTCGGATGTCGTGCGCGACCGTCTCGCGGGGGCGGTCCAGGGCGTGCCCGGCCAGGCCCCTGACCCCGGCGGGGTGCGGACGACGGCGGTGGGGCGGGGAGGGGGCGGTGCTCAGCGGGTGCGGGCGCCGGTCCCGCGTGCGCGGGACGTGACGGAGGTGCGCAGGCCGCCGGCGGTCTTCAGCAGCCGGTCGGCGGGGCCGCGCAGGGCGGGGTGGGCGAGGACGGTGTTGCGCAGGCCGCGCACGGGTCTGCGCCACATCCGCTGGGCCGCCGCGACCGGGTGGGGGCGCGTCGCGAACCCTTCGGCCACCCGCAGCTCACGGGTCTTGAGCCAGTCCTTGTACTCCTTCTCGCCGCGCCCCATGTCCATGAGGGTGACGCCGTCCCGGCCCGCGGCGTACGCCATCCGCAGATGCATCATCAGGCCGGGCGAGTAGTACGCGAACTCGGGGTCGTACGCGGTGAACCAGGCGGCGAGCACCGTGCGCGAACGGGGCCCGAAGTGCGCGGCGACGGGCCGGTCCCCGGCGTACACCACGGACAGGATGCCGGTGAAGTGGTCCTCGCGGACGTGGAAGAGATGGTCGACCAGACCGACGATCCACGGTCGGGAGAACCGGTCCATCCGCCCCGTCCTGCGGTACTGGGCCGACTTCCAGCGCATGAGGGTGCGCAGTACGCGCGGGTCGCGTTCGTCGTACACGAAACGGACCTCGCCCGCGTCCCGGCCGAGCCGGCGCTCCTTCTTCAGCGTCGTCCTGGCCTGCCCCGGATAGGCGGCCCGCAGCCAGGCCGGATAGTCGCCCTCGGCGGGCTTCAGGTCCAGCACGGGCGAGGCGAAGGTGCCGGTGACGTACGGCGCGAACGGCCGCTGCTCCTCGACGAGGTGGTCGAACTCGAAGACGGACAGGCCGCACGCCCGCAGCAGTTCACGGATGTCCCAGGTGACGCCGGGCCGGTGCACCAGCGCCTGGCAGTCGGACAGCCCGAGGCCGATGGCCCGGCCCACGCCCAGGGCGTTGCGTTCGTACGGGAGGAAGCCGACGGCCTCCCCCCGCCGGTGCAGGACGGCCACCCGCGCACCCGCGCGGTACCGGCCCACACCGAGCGCGAACTCCGGTGACAGGAAAGGGTTGGCGTACTCCGGCGACTCGTCCATGGCCCGGTGCCACGCCTCGCGCAGCGGGCCGCTCAGGTCCTCGGGTCTGTGAATGGTGATGGCGTTCGTGGATCGCATGGCGACCGCTCCCCCCAGATGTCCCCCCGGCCGCGCTTGGCGGCGCGTCGCCACCGTCTCCCCCGATGTCGAACTTCGTGGCGAGGATCAAACGTGGCGAAGCAGTACGCACACTGTCAAGGTAGGTGAAGAATCCTTTAGCAGCGCTTGGGGTCGGCCGCCGCCGGGCGGTACGCCCCGGCGGTGGCGTTCAGCCGTCCTGACCGGCGATGTTCACCATCCAGGTGGTGCCGAACCGGTCCGTGCACATGCCGAAGACGTCGCCCCACATCTGTTTCTCCAGCGGCACGCTCACCGTGGCGCCGTCGGACAGCTTCTCCCAGTAGCCGCGCAGCTCCGCCTCGTCGTCGCCGCTCAGGCTGACCGCGATGTTGTTGCCGGGGCGGTGGTCGTCCGTGGGGTTGTCGGCGCCCATGAGGGTGAAGCCGCTCGGGGTCTCCAGCATGCCGTGCATGATCTTGTCCGCCAGCGGGGAGTCCTTCTGGCCGAACGCCGCGTAGGTGTTGACGTCGAGGGTGCCGCCGAAGACCTGCTGGTAGAACTCCAGCGCCTGGCGGGCGTCGCCCGCGAACATGATGTACGGGTTGAGTCGCGAGGCCATGATTCCTCCTGGAGTGAGGGAGCCGACTCCGAGGAACGTAGCGCGGGCCACTGACAGCGGCCCGCGCTCACGGCCATACGGGGCACGCGACCGGCTACAGGGTGCGCTCCATGCGCTCCGCGACCAGCTTCACGAACCGCGCGGGGTCCTTGGCCTGGCCGCCCTCGGCGAGCACCGCCAAGGTGTGCAGGAGTTCGGCGGACTCGGCGAGGCGCGTACGGTCGTCGTCGTTCTTGAACGCCTGGTTCATGCCCTTGACCAGCGGGTGGTCGGCGTTGAGCTCCAGGATGCGCTTGGTGCGCGGCACCTCCTGGCCCATGGCGCGGTACATCTGCTCCAGGGCCGGGGTCAGGTCCTTCGCGTCCGACACGACGCAGGCGGGCGAGACCGTCAACCGGGTCGACAGCCGGACCTCCTTGATGTCCTCCTCCAGGCGCTCCCGCATCCAGCCGAGCAGTCCGGCGTAGTCCTCGGCCTGCTTCTCCCGCTCCTCGTCGGCCTTCTCGTCGCCCTTGGCGTCCAGGTCGATCTCGCCCTTGGTGACGGACCGCAGCTTCTTGCCCTGGTACTCGCCGACGGCGTCGACCCACACCTCGTCGACGGGGTCGGTGAGCAGCAGCACCTCGATGCCCTTGTCCCGGAACGCCTCCATGTGCGGGGAGTTCTCGATGCTCTGCCGGGACTCGCCGGTGATGTAGTAGATGTCCTTCTGGTCGTCGCCCATCCGTTCGACGTACTGCGCCAGCGTGGTCGGCTCGTCCTCGGAGCGGGTGGTGGCGAACGAGGCCACGGCGAGGATGGCCTCGCCGTTCTCGGAGTCGGTGACCAGGCCCTCCTTGAGGACGGTGCCGAACTCCCGCCAGAACGTGGCGTAGCGCTCGCTGTCCTTGGTCATCATCTCCTTGACCGTGGAGAGCACCTTCTTGGTGAGCCGGCGCTGCATCATCCGGATGTGCCGGTCCTGCTGGAGGATCTCACGGGAGACGTTCAGGGAGAGGTCGGCCGCGTCCACGACGCCCTTGACGAAGCGCAGGTACGGCGGGAGCAGCGCCTCGCAGTCGTCCATGATGAACACGCGCTTCACGTACAGCTGGACGCCGCGCTTGTAGTCGCGGGTGAACAGGTCGTACGGGGCGTGCGAGGGCAGGAACAGCAGGGACTGGTACTCGAAGGTGCCCTCGGCCTGGAGGCGGATGGTCTCCAGCGGTTCGCGCCAGTCGTGGCTGATGTGCTTGTACAGCTCGTGGTACTCGTCGTCGGTGACCTGGTCGCGCGAGCGGGCCCACAGGGCCTTCATCGAGTTCAGCGTCTGCGGCTCGGGCGTGCCGTCGCCGTCGGCGGTCTCCGGGGCCATGCGGATCGGCCAGGTGATGAAGTCCGAGTACCGCTTGACGATCTCCCGGATCTTCCACGGCGAGGTGTAGTCGTGGAGCTGGTTCTCGGGGTCGGCGGGCTTCAGGTGCAGCGTGACGGAGGTGCCCTGGGGGGCGTCCTCGACCCTCTCCAGCGTGTACGTGGCCTCGCCCCGCGACGACCAGCGGGTGCCGTGGGCCTCGCCGGCCCGCCGGGTCACCAGGGTCATCTCGTCGGCCACCATGAAGCCGGAGTAGAAGCCGATGCCGAACTGGCCGATCAGTCCCTCGGCGCCCTTCTCGTCCTCGGCCTCCCGCAGCTCCTTGAGGAAGGTGGCGGTGCCGGAGTTGGCGATGGTGCCGATGAGCCGTCCGACCTCGTCGTACGACATCCCGACGCCGTTGTCCCGCACGGTGAGGGTGCGGGCCTCCTTGTCGACGTCGAGCGCGATGTGCAGGTCGGACACATCGGCGTCGAGCGTGTCGTCCCGCAGCTTGTCCAGGCGCAGCTTGTCGAGCGCGTCGGAGGCGTTGGAGACGAGTTCGCGGAGGAAGACATCCTTGTTCGAGTAGACCGAGTGGATCATCAGCTGGAGCAGCTGACGGGCCTCTACCTGGAACTCAAACGTCTCGGTCGGCATGGTTCGCGACTACCTCACAGGTTCGTTCACCGGAACTGGTAGCAGTCACTGTAGGACACGGAGTCGGCGCGGAGAGCAGGCCCGGGGGACGTCCCCGGGCCGCTCAGACGAGGTGGGCGAAGACGACGAGGTTGGCGGTGTAGTCCCTGACCTGGCGGTCGTAGTTGCCCGCGCAGGTGATGAGCCGGACCTGGGCGCCGGGGGTGTCCTCGTACACGCGCTCGCTCGGGAAGCTGTCCTTGTCGTAGGTCTCCGTCTCGTCGACCTCGAAGACGGCCTTGCGTCCGTCGGCGCGCCGCACCTCGAAGCGGTCCCCCTTCGCCAGCTGGTACAGGTTGGCGAAGACGGCGGCGGACGTGGCCGTGTCGACGTGTCCGGCGATGATCGACGTCCCCGTCTCGCCGGGCGCTGCCCCCTTCGCGTACCAGCCGACGAGGTTGGTGTCGTGGGCGGGCGGCGGTTCGAGGCGTCCGCCGGCGCCGATGGCGAGGTCGGTGAAGGGGGCGTCGACCGAGATCTTCGGGATGCGCAGGCGCACCGGCCGGGACCTGGGCAGGTGCTTGCCCCCGGGGCGCGCGTCGGGTCCGGCGGGCTCGGTCGTCGCGGGCGCGGAGGAGGAGGCGGGCGGGGCGTGGGGAGCGCCGACGCTCCCGCTCCCCTCGGTCCGGCCGCCGGAGAACATCGTGACGAGGACGGTGGCGGCGATGGCGGTCCAGAACACCACGGCCACACGTCGCGTCCGCCGCGAGTGCGCGGACAGGGCGTCGGGACCGGCCGGGTCGGGCTGGGGGACGGAGGGACGGCCGGCGTCCATCGGGGAACCACCTCACTGGGACGGGCAGCGGACTGGCTGGGGGGCGGGCGGGGCCGCCGCGACGCGCAGGGCACGTGCGGCGGCCTCGACGGGCCGGGTCGGGTCGGGTGCGGCTCAGGCCACGGACCCGGCGACCTTCTTGCGACGCATCGTGTACATGCCGGCGCCCGCGACCCCGAGGACGGCCAGGCCGGCGGTGGTCACACCGGGCGTGGCGAGGCCGCCGCCGCCGGTGTGCATCCCGCCGCGCGGCTTGCCGTGGTCACCGCCGCCGCCCCACGACTCCTCCTCGTGGTCGCCGCCCCAGGAGTCCTCGCCGTGGTCACCGCCGCCCCACGAGTCGCCCTTCTCCTCGGACTTCCAGTCCTTGCCGTGGTCTTCCTTGTTCCGGTAGCTGTCCGGGTCGTGCTTGGGGTTGTCGCCGCCCCAGTCGTCGCCGTTCATGACGGAGGCGAGCGCTCCGCCACCCGTGTGGACCCCGCCGCGCGGGCCGTCGTGCTTGCCCTCCTTGTCGTGCTCCTTGCCGTGAGACTGGTCGTGCTCCTCGGACTTCCCGTGCTCCTCGGACTTCCCGTGCTCCTCGGACTTGCCGTGCTCCTCGGACTTGCCGTGCTCCTCGGACTTGCCGTGCTCCTCGGACTTGTGCTCCTTGCTGTGGGTCGTGCCGTCGTTGTTGTCCCAGTCACCGGTGGTGACGGCGTGAGCGGCGGGTGCGATCGCCAGCGCGGCCGTGGCCGTCGCGGTGGCGAGCAGCATGCGAACAGGGCGCATAAGTGAGTCCTCCCGTCACGGCCTGGGCGGCTGACGCTTCATCACCACTGGAGCCAGGCCTTGACGTGATCCACCGTCAGCCATGTCCGGCGGCGGCACCATTCGAAGCGATCACATGGGTTACCCGCGCACCCTGACGGCCGAATGAGCGGGCGCCCGCACCCCTGTGACCAGGGGCATCCCACCGTGCGTGTTTGGATCACCCGGAAGTGGTGAGACGCGGGGGATGCCGACGTCCAGCGTCCGTACCGTCCTGCCTCCGAGAGCCGGCGGCTCCCGGTCGGGGCCCGCGCGCGCCGCCCGGGGGGCGGCGTGGTGAGCCAGGCGACCGAGGCCGCTCCAGAGCGCTCCGCACCGCCCCGACCTGCGGTTTCCCGACAGCGTGACGCCTTCTTCGACAACGCCAAGTATGCGGCGATCGTGCTGGTGGCGGTGGGGCACGCCTGGGAGCCGCTGCGGGACGGCAGCCGGACCGTCAGCGCGCTGTACCTGCTCGTGTACGCCTTTCACATGCCGGCCTTCATCATCATCTCGGGCTACTTCTCGCGGACCTTTGAAGCCCGTCCGGAGCAGCTGAGACGGCTGGTCACGGGTCTGCTCGTGCCGTACGTGGTCTTCGAGACGGCCTACACGCTCTTCACCCGGTGGACGGACGGGGAGCCCGGTCGGCCGTTCAGCCTGCTGGAACCCCTGTATCTGACGTGGTTCCTGGGGGCGCTGTTCGTGTGGCGGCTCACGGCGCCGCTGTGGCGACGGCTTCGGTACGCCGTTCCGGTGGCGCTCGTCGTGGCGATGCTGGCCACGCTGTCGCCGTCCATCGGCGACGATCTGGATCTGCAGCGCGTCCTGCAGTTCCTGCCGTACTTCGTGGTGGGGCTGCTGCTGCGGCCGGAGCACTTCCGGTGGGTGCGGCGCCGTGCGGTGCGGATCGCCGCGGTGCCCGTGTTCGCCGGCGCGCTGGCGGTGTCGTACTGGGCGCAGCCGCGGATGACCGGCGGCTGGTTCTACCACCGCGACAGCGCGGAGGAGCTGGGCGCGCCGCCGTGGGCCGGGCTGGTGATGACGCCGGTGCTGTTCGTCTGCTCGCTGGTGCTGGTGGCCGCGTTCCTGGCCTGGGTGCCGGGGCGGCGGATGTGGTGCACGGTGCTGGGCACGGGCACCCTGTTCGGCTATCTGCTGCACGGCTTCGTCGCCCAGACGGCCGGGCACTTCGGCTGGTACGACCCGGCGTGGGTCCACGGGCCGCTCGGGGCGCTGGTCGTGACCGCCGTGGCGGCGGCCGTGGTGACGCTGCTGTGCACCCCGCCCGTGCGGCGTGCCCTGCGCCCGCTGGTCGAGCCGCGGATGGCGTGGCTGTTCCGGCGGAACGCGGCGGAGCGGGGCGGGGACCGGGGCGCGCCCGCACGTGGCTGAGCCGTGCGGGGGTCAGGGCTCGCGCACCAGTGACGCGACGTGGGCGGTGACCGTGTCGAGGATTCCGGTCCAGGCGGCGTCGTCGCCGAGCACCAGGTAGTTGAGGGTCAGTCCGTCGGTCATGGCCGCCAGATAGCGGGCGAGGACCGGGACGGGCACCCGCAGGCGCAGGCCCATCGTGTCGTGCAGCTGGTCGATCAGCTCGGTGTAGGTGGCGGCGTACAGCTCGTACTGGTGCCGGGCCAGGCGCTCGAAGCCGGGCCGGCGCAGGGCGTACTGGGTGAGCTCGTAGGTGAGCATGTGCTCGTCCGGGTGTGCGCGGACGTGGTCCCAGTACGCCTGGAAGCCCGCGCGGACGGTGTCCTCGAGGGTCGCGCGGGGGCGCAGGGCCTCCTTCACCAGCCGTACGTAGTGGCCGGTGATGGCGGTGATGACGGACTCGATCAGCTCCTGCTTGGAGTCGAAGCAGTAGTGGAACACGCTCAGCGAGACACCCGCCTCGGCGGCGATGGACCGGGTCGTCGTCCGGGGGACGCCGTCCCGGGCCATCGCTCTGATCGCCGCCTCGGTGAGCTGTCGCCGCCGCTCCGCGGACGGCAGTCGTGCCATGGAGACCCTCTCGTGGGTGTCAGCCGCTGTGGACGCCCACCTCGTAGAGGGAGTAGCCCCAGTCGGTGCCCCGGTCCAGGCCCTGTACGCGGACGTACCGGGCCGGTGTCCCGGCGAATCTCGCGGTGTCGAGGCCGCCGTCGCCTGACGTCGTGGACCAGGCGGTGCGCCAGGTGGAGCCGTCGGTGGACAGGTCGACGCGGTACGCCTTGCCGTACGCCCGCTCCCAGTCGAGGGTGACCCGTCCGACCAGCTGGGTGGAGCCGAGGTCGACCGTGAGCCACTGGTCGTCGCTCCAGTCGCTGGCCCAGCGGGTGCTCCCGTCGCCGTCGACGGCCCGGCCGGGCTGGTAGCTGGTGAACAGGCTCCACTCCGAGGAGCTGGCCGTCGTCGTCGCTCCGCGCGCGAGGTTCGTCCCGGACGCGTGCCGCTCGGAGGCGGCCCAGGTGCCGAGGTAGGACTCGGCGCCGCGGAACAGGTCGTCCACGGTGTCCTGGCCGCCGACGCGGCGGATGTCCTCGATCCAGTCCGGGACGAGGCCGTAGTGGGAGGCCCCGTCGGTGTTGATGTCCCAGGTGCGCTCGCCGGTGGTCTGACGGTCGATGACGGAGCCGCCGTCGGCGCTGCGGAAGGGGTAGGTCACCTTGTTGGGCGCGTCCGCGCCGCGCGGGGCCGGCCAGCCGCCGACGCCGTTCATGTCGGTGCCGTAGCCGTAGCCGACGCCGTACTTGTCGCGCAGCGCCTCGGTGCGCCTCGCCTCCGCGACGAACTGCTCGGAACCGTTCATGTACTGGGCGGCGAAGCCGCCGAGACCGTAGACGCGTTCGGTCCACTCCCGGTCCATCCAGCTGTGCGAGGACAGGATGCCGGGGTAGGAGGCGGACTCGAAGATGTCGAGGACGCGGCCGGCGGACTTGACGCTCATGTGGTCGACCTCGAGCATCATCTTGCGTTTCATCATGCCCCGGACGGCGTATTCGCCGAGGGCGGTGAGCCCGCGGACGTTGCACTGGGCGTCGGCGCTGTACGAGGGGACGTCGGTGCCGGCGGGGAGCTGCTTCTCGGCCTCGGCCGCCGTCGCGTTGCCGATCGGGTTGTCGTGCTGCGGGCCGGCGCACTTCTCGGTCTTCCAGAAGGTGCCGGTGGACAGGAACTGGCCGACGTTGATGGCGGTGCCGAGCGTGCCCGAGTCGAAGCGGACCCCGCAGAGCGCGTTGTCGAACTTGTGGCACAGGAACATGCTGCGCACGCCCAGTGCGTGGAGTTCGTCCAGGCCCTTGTCGATGTCCTCCTGGTCGCACTGCGCGATGTCGAGGATCTGTTTGCAGCCGAACGGCTCGGACGTCTCGACGCCGAGGACGACCGCGAGCTTGCCCTGCTGGATGACCTGGCGGGCCTGTCCGCTGTCGGTGACGATCCGGAACCAGCCCTTTCCGGGGCCGCCGTACATCCGGTCGATGTACGCCTGGAGGTCGTACGTCAGCTTGGCCTGGAGCCGGATGGACGTCATCTCGTCGCAGGAGCGGTCCTTGAAGAAGTACACGGAGCAGATCACGCCGTTGGTGACGAGGTCGTTGACGAGGACGCGCTGGCCGCCCCGCCAGGCCCGTTCGATCCAGGCGTAGTAGTTCTGCTGGTGGGTCAGCGAGTCGTGGGCCGGCCAGTCCTTGAAGGTGGGCCAGCCGACGGGGTCGTGCCGTCCGTCGCCGCCCTTGGTGATGAAGTCGAAGACGGCGAGCGAGCCGTCGGGGTAGTGCTCGGGGCAGTCCTTGAGGGCGTCCGCCACGCCCTTGTCGGAGAAGGGCTTGCCGCAGATCAGGCGCCCGCCGAATGCCTCGTTGGCGAAGATGTGGTCGTGGGCGTCGACGAAGCCGCGCACATCGCCGCGGGCGTCGGTGCCGGTGAAGGGCTCGCCGGTCACCCCGATGCCGGAGTCCGGCGCGGGCCGGGCCGTGGGGTTCCACCAGTCGGTGCCGGCCGCGGCGCTCGGGGTGGGACCGAGCGCGAGGGACAGCACGAGCAGGAGGAGCGACACCACGGTGACGTTCTTGCGTCTGCGGTACGGGCGTCCGGCACTGGTCACGGCCCACGTCCCTCGGTCGGCGATGGCGCGAGGCCGCGTTGTCATGACCTCGCTCAATGTGCGACGAGGATCGCGAGTACCGCCGAACGAGTCAAGAGTCCGGGACGGATGACCTACTGACGTCGCCGACGGGGCATCGGCGCTTCACCCCGAGTGGCTCACGCGGATCTTGGACCGCCCGTGCGGGAGCCGCTCCCGGTTCGCGCTGCCGACGGCCGCGTCCGGGTCGGCACGGGTGTCGGAGCACATCACGGCCCGGTAGCAGGAGACGTGGTCCCTGTGGCGGCGCCGCAGCCACCGGCCGCGGGCCGAGCGGACCAGATGGCGGGGCATGCGTTCGGGGTGGTGCAGGGCGTGGCGGAGGCGATGGCCGAGGGCGGCGCGGTTGGCGGTGAGGTTCCTGGCCGGCATGGGGTTCGTGCCTCCCTGGGGTTCGCGTCACCACCGAGGACGCGCGCTGAGGCGGCCGTGCGCCACAGGGGCGACCCCTGGCACGGGCGGCCCACGCGCGACGAGAGTCCGTCGGCGGCTCGAACGCCCCTGTGCCGTACGGCTGCTCCTGCACTACCGTGACTCCGTCGCGGATATGACACAGCCATGTCAAGAAGGCGAGGGTGGCCGTGCGCGGTTCCTTGGTGAGGGCGGCGTTCGCCGCGGTGATCCTCGTGGCTCCGGTCACGGTCGTGCCCGAGGCCCGGGCCGCGGTGGAGCCCGCCGTCGAGGCGTCCGTCTCCCCGGCGCCCGTGGCGGAGGACTGGACGCCGCCGCTGAGCACCCGGGGCCGCTGGATCGTCGACGCGGACGGCGACCGGTTCAGGCTGCGGTCCGGCAACTGGCACGGCGCGAGCGGCACGTGGAACGGCTCGGGCGACGTGGAGGACGACGCGAACCACCACGCCGGCGAGAACTCCGGCCGGATCCCCCTCGGTCTCGACCGCGCGCCGATGGCCGAGATCATCGCGGGTTTCCAGGAGATCGGCATCAACAGCGTGCGGTTGCCCTTCTCCAACGAGATGGTCCACGACACCCGTCCCGTGACGGACGACGCCGTCGCCGCCAACCCCGGCCTGCGCGGGAAGACCCCGCTCCAGGTGTACGACGCGGTGGTGCGCGCGCTCACCGACGCCCGGCTCGCGGTGATCCTGAACAACCACACCAACACCACCCGGTGGTGCTGCGGGGTCGACGGCAACGAACGCTGGAACGCGAGCCGTTCGACCGCCGACTGGGAGGAGGACTGGCTGTTCATGGCCCGCCGGTACCGGGACAACCCCCGGGTGGTCGGCGCCGACCTGTACAACGAGGTGCGCCGCTCGGTATGGGACGACCCCAACTGGGGTCTCGGCGACGACCACGACTGGTTCGCCGCCTCCCAGCGCGTCGGCGACCGCATCCTCCTGGAGGCGAACCCGGACCTGCTCATCGTGGTCGAGGGCATCAACTGGACCGGCGTCCCCGTCGACGGCCTGCCGCACGAGCGCCCCACCCTGGAACCCGCCCGGCAGCTGTCGCACACGCTCGTCGACTCCGGCAAGCTCGTCTACTCGGCCCACTTCTACGACTACACGGGCCCCCGGCACAGCGGCGCCACCGGCATCGGCGAGACCAGCGACCCCCGCTACCGCGACCTGAGCCCCGACGACCTCGTCGCCGTGCTGAACCGCCAGGCCTTCTTCGTCTCCGCCGAGCAGGACCAGCACTTCACCGCTCCCCTGTGGATCAGCGAGTTCGGGGTCGGGGGCCGGGCGGAGACGGCCGCGAAACCGCGCGCCTGGTTCGAGAACTTCGTGGACCAGCTCATCCGCGCCGACGCCGACTTCGCGTTCTGGCCGCTCGTCGGCTGGCACGAGAACCGCGGCGGCAACGGCTGGGCCCTGCTGCACTGGGACGCCGCGGGGCACCGGATGGGGGTGTACGACGGCGACGACTGGCGCGCCCCGGCGTGGCGGCGGCTCGTCGAGGCCCGCGGGCGTACCGGACCGGTGGCCAGGACCGCCGAGTGGTCCCAGCTCAGCCCCGACCACGGCGACTTCGTCCAGTCCCGGCGGATGCGCGCGCTGCCCGACGTAGACCCGGGTGCCCGCAAGGCCGTCTGCCCCGACGGGCAGCGGCTGCTCGGCCTCGCCCACACCGGGAACCGCGGACTGTGCTCGGACGTGACCACGGGCGCCCTGGGCGGTCCGGCCCTCGGGCACGAGGTGGTGCGCGACGAACGGCACGTCCGGCCCGGCGGCGACTGGGCGTCCGGGTACACCAAACTCCAGTGCGCCGAGGGGCAGTTCCTCGCCGGGTACAGCGTGCGCGGGGCGGCGGTCTCGGCCGCCCTGTGCGTGACCGCCCCCGCCGGCACGCTCGGCACCGGCGGCCGTACGGTCTGGTTCGACCGGGGGGACGCGCGCGGGACGGCGCCCAAGGGGGGCGACTTCGCGTACGGCCGCTACAAGGGGCAGTGCGCCGACGGCGAGTACGCGGCCGGGATCGCGTACACCGGCCGGATCGGCTCGGCCCGGACCCCGGACGCGCTGTACTGCCGTCCGCTGGCTAGAGGTTGATCATGTGCCCGGACAGGCCGTGCACCGCTTCCTGCAGGGCCTCGCCGAGGGTCGGGTGGGCGTGGACGTTGCGGGCGACCTCGTGGACGGTGAGGTCCCACTGCTGGGCCAGGGTCAGTTCGGGCAGCAGCTCGGTGACGTCCGGGCCGATGAGGTGCCCGCCGAGGAGTTCGCCGTACTTCGCGTCGCTGATCAGCTTGACGAAGCCGGAGGCGTCGCCGAGGCCGTGCGCCTTGGCGTTCGCCGTGAAGGGGAACTTCGCCACCTTCACGTCGAAGCCCTGCTCGCGGGCCTGTGCCTCGGTCCAGCCGAAGCTGGCGATCTGCGGCCGGCAGTAGGTGGCGCGCGGGATCATCGTGTAGTCGAGCTCCATCGTCTCGACGTCCGCGATGGTCTCGGCGGCGACGACACCCATCGCCTCGGCGGCGTGCGCGAGCATCAGCTTCGCCGTCACGTCCCCGATGGCGAAGATGTGCGGGACGGACGTACGGCAGCGGCCGTCGATGTCGATGGCGCCGCGCTCCGTGACCCGCACACCGGTGTTCTCCAGGCCGTAGCCGGAGACGTTGGGGGCGAAGCCGATCGCCTGGAGCACCTTGTCGGTCTCCAGCACCTGCTGCGCGCCGTCCTTACCGGTGACGGTCACACGCACCTGCTCACCGGACTCGTCGACGGCGTCGACCCGGGTGGAGGTGAGCACGTCGACGCCGAGCCGGCGGTACTGCTTGGCGAGCTCGGCGGAGACCTCGGCGTCCTCCAGCGGAGCCATCCGGTCCAGGAACTCGACGATGGTGACCTTCACGCCGTAGTTGTGCAGCACGTAGGCGAACTCGACGCCGATCGCTCCGGCGCCGGCGATGACGATCGACCGGGGCAGCTCGTCGGTGAGGATCTGCTCCTCGTAGGTCACCACGCGGTCGCTGATCCGGGTGCCCGGCAGCAGCTTGGTCGTGGCGCCGGTGGCGATGACGCAGTGATCGAAGCCGATGGTGCGGGTGGAGCCGTCGGGGCCGGCCACCTGGAGGGTGTGCGGGTCGAGGAACGTGCCGCGGCCGTCGAGCTCCGTGATCTTGTTCTTCTTCATCAGGTAGTGGACGCCCTTGACCCGGCCGTCGGCCACCTTGCGGCTGCGCCGGAACGCCTCGCCGTAGTCGAAGCTGATCTCCCCGTCGCTCCTGATGCCGAAGGTCTTCGCCTCGCGGGTGACGATGTGCGCCAGTTCGGCGTTGCGCAGCAGCGCCTTGGTGGGGATGCAGCCCACGTTGAGGCAGACGCCTCCCCAGTACTTCTCCTCCACGACCGCGACCCGCTTGCCCAGCTGCGCGGCACGGACCGCGGCGACGTAGCCGCCGGGTCCGGCGCCGAGGACCACGATGTCGAAGCGATCGTCCTGCTCGACCATGGGGAGTTCCCTCCTGAGTGCCACCAACTGCTCCTGCCGGTGCCGGGCGCGCCGGGACGGCGGCCGGCTCCTACCAGCATGACCTCAGGCGCGCGGTTTCGCGGCGTCACCGTCACGTGACGGTGATCTCAGGCGGGGTCCGGGGGTCAGCCGACGCAGAGCAGATTGAGCACGCAGAGCTGTGCGGGCGAGGTGTCCTGCGGTGCCTGAGGGGCGTTCGGCGCCGGGGTGGCACCGGTGCCGGTGTCGTCCGTGGGGGCGGGGTCCGGCGTCTGCTGCTGCCCGCCGGACGGGTTGCCGCCCCCGGTGCCGGGTGCAGTGGTGGCGGGCGGGGAGGACGGCTGTGTGCCGGGCGCCTCGGGGGTGGCCGGACGCGGGGCGGAGGCGGCGTCCGGGCGGGTGATGCGGCGGGTGGTGTGCGAGGAGGACAGGGGTTCCCGCGCCACGTCGGTGGCCGACGGCCGTGCGGCCGGGGTGCTGCCGCGCGGGGCCTCGGAGGCATCGGAGGGGGCGGTCGTCGCCTGGCCCTCGGGCTCGGTGTGCGGCTGCCCGGACAGACCGATGTGCGGCTGTTCGGGTGCGGTGGCCGCCTGGGCCCGGTCGCCGGACTGGCGGTCCAGGGAGGTGAGGGTGAGTCCGCCGCCGACCAGGGCCACGGCGGTGGCGACCACGGCCCGGCGCTGGTTCTTCTTCCAGCGGGCCCGCTGGCGCCGCCGGGCCGCCCGGCCCTGGGGCGCGGCGGTCACGGCCTCGGCGCTCTCGACGCCCTCGAGCAGGTCCGGGCCGTCCTCGGCCGGGTCCCCCGCACGCGCGGTGCCGTCGTGGAAGGAGGCGTCGTGGAAGGAGGCGTCGAACCAGGGCCCGGTGTCCACCGGCCCGCCGGACGCCTGCCCGCCGGACGCGGCCGGGCCCGGCGTGGCCGGCCGGGCGGGACCCGCCGCGGAGGGAGCGATGTCCGGGGCGTAGGCGCCGCACCCGGGGCACACGAGAGCCCCATTGAGGTGCCGGCGGCACGAGGAGCAGTAGTCCATCGGTGGTCTTCCTGGGTTGCCTGCGCCATCGGGTTCAGCCGCGGCCTGGTCGTGTTCGCGCCGGGGGCCGAACTGCCTGAACGCTAACGAGGCCATGGACAGGCTGTGTGCAGCCCGAGTGATACTCCTGGGCAGATCCGGCGGGAAGTGTGCGGGCACCGGTGTCCGCGGCGGTGCCGGTCAGTCCACCGGCCAGGTGTGGGCGGCCGCGTTGAGATGCATGTAGTCCATGTACGACCTGGTCATCCGGCGCAGCGCCTCCCGTCGGTCGGAGGACGATCCCTTCTCCAACTGGTGCACGGTCTCGGCCTGCCAGAGGGCGCCGTTGCGCCCGGTGACGCAGCGCTGCTCGATGATGCCCAGCAGTGGCTCGCGCCACCCGGTGTCCATCCCGGCCAGCTCCAGGCCCCGGTGGGCCAGCGGCAGCAGCCGCCGCAACACCAGTTCCGCGACGGGCACTTCGCCCATGCCGGGCCAGTACAGACGGGCGTCGATGCCGTCACGGGCGGCGGTGTGCAGATTCTCCTCGGCCGCCGCGAACGACATCCGCGACCAGACGGGCCGGTCCTCGTCGACCAGGGCGCGCGTGAGTCCGTAGTAGAAGGCGCCGTTGGCGATGGTGTCGGAGACGGTGGGGCCGGCGGGCAGGACGCGGTTCTCGATCCGCAGGTGCGGTCCGCTGTCGGTGACGGCGTAGACGGGCCGGTTCCAGCGGTAGATGGTGCCGTTGTGCAGGGTGAGCTCGCTCAGTTCGGGGGTCTTGCCCTGCTTGTGCAGCGCGCGCGGGTCCTCGCCGTCGCACAGCGGCAGCAGGGCCGGGAAGTAGCGCACGTTCTCCTCGAACAGGTCGAAGACGCTGGTGATCCACCGCTCGCCGAACCACACCCGAGGCCGGACGCCCTGGGCCTTGATCTCCACCGGGCGGGTGTCCGTGGCCTGCTCGAACAGC
The DNA here is from genome assembly GCF_042792555.1 of Streptomyces sp. NPDC056628. Taxonomy (NCBI): domain Bacteria; kingdom Bacillati; phylum Actinomycetota; class Actinomycetes; order Kitasatosporales; family Streptomycetaceae; genus Streptomyces; species Streptomyces sp. NPDC056628. Next base: position 299,531 of record NZ_JBHTWG010000002.1, on the reverse strand, counting down.
GGGATCCGGGTCTCGCGCCACAGTTCGCGGCCGAAGAGGTACGGGGAGTTCGCGGCCAGGGCGATCTGCACGCCGGCGATGGCCTGGGCGGCGTTCCAGTAGGCCGCGAAATCCTTCGGCGCGACCTGGAGGTGGAACTGGGTGCTCGTGCACGCGGCCTCGGGGGTGATTGTGTCCGCGTACGTGGACAGGCGCTCCTCGCCGTCCACGGCGATGCACAGGTCCTCGCCGCGAGCCGCGAAGATCTGCTCGTTGAGCAGCCGGTAGCGCGGGTCGCCGGACAGCGCGGCCTCGCTGACGTCGTCCTCGCCGAGGGTCGGCAGGATGCCGATCATGATCAGGTGGGCGCCGACCGCCGAGGCGCGGTCCTCGGCGTGGTTGAGGGCGTCACGGATCGCCTGCTCCCAGTCGCCCGGGCCGCCGGTCGTCAGCTCCCGGGGCGGGATGTTGATCTCCAGGTTGAAGCGGCCCAGCTCGCTGGCCCAGGCGGGGTCGGCGATGGCCCCGAGCACCTCGGTGTTCCGCATCGCCGGCAGCCCGTCGTCGTCGACGAGGTTCAGTTCGATCTCGAGCCCGACCCGCGGGCGCTCGCTCTCGAACGTCGACTCGCGCAGCATCTGCGCCAGCACGTCGAGGCAGGTGTGCATCTTCTCCCGGTAGAGGCGGCGGTCCTCCCGCGTGAACACCAGGGCCGGCACATCGCGTCCCATGGGGCCCTCCCGAGTTCCCTCGGCGGTCACTTGTCGTGTCCCAGAGTCCCACCTCGGACGCCCCTCGGACAGCCGACGGCGTGAGAGCCGCCCGGCACAGGCCCGGGGCAGGTTTTATGTCATGTGGGAACAAATGAGACGGGGTCCTGGGGTACGCGCGAGGGACCGGGGCCGCAGATCGGTCCAGTGGCTGTCGACGCGGTCCGGGCACGCCTGCCGGGAGCCCTCCCCGAAGACGACCGTCCACCCGCCGGGCACCTCGGCGAAGGACGCGCCGCGAACGGCCCGCGACCGAGTGCTTCACCTCGATGGGCGGCTACCCTCACCGCCGACCCCTGAGGGTAAAAGGACAGGCCGGCGGGGATTGCCCCGTGCGAGGTACCCGCCTAGCCTGCATTTGTGCCGCAAATAAACAAATCACGGTCGCACAGCGTCGTGCGCCGCCCCCTCAGCCCGCTCAGCCGTCTTCGCGTCGTCATCACCGTCTTCTTCGCCCTCGACGGCTTCCTCTTCGCCGGCTGGGTGGTCCGTATCCCCGCCATCAAGCAGCAGACCGGCGCCTCGGCCAGCGCGCTCGGCCTGGCCCTCCTCGGCGTCTCGGCCGGGGCCGTGGTCACGATGGTGTTCACCGGGCGCCTGTGCCGCCGCTACGGCAGCCACCGGGTCACCGTCGTCTGCGCCGTCCTGCTCAGCCTCAGTGTCGCCCTGCCCCCGCTGACCCACTCGGCGCTCGCCCTCGGCGTCGTGCTCGTGCTGTTCGGCGCCGCCTACGGCAGCATCAACGTCGCCTTCAACAGCGCCGCCGTCGACCTGGTGACCGCGCTGCGCCGGCCGGTCATGCCCAGCTTCCACGCGGCGTTCAGCCTCGGCGGGATGGCCGGCGCCCTGCTCGGCGGGCTGGTCGCCGGGGCCCTCTCCCCCACGTGGCACCTGGCGGGCCTCACCGTCGTGGGGCTGGTGGTCACCGCCGTGGCGGGCCGCACCCTGCTGCGGTACGGCCCGCCGGCCACCGCGGCACCGGACCGGCCGAGCGCGGCGCCCGGCCGCCGGGACCCCCGCACCCGCCGGCTGGTGATCGTCTTCGGGCTGATCGCCGGATGCACGGCCTACGGAGAGGGGGCCATGGCCGACTGGGGCGCGCTGCACCTGGAGGAGGACCTGGGGGCCGCGCCCGGTGCCGCCGCCCTCGGCTACTCCTGTTTCGCGCTGTCCATGACGGTGGGCCGGCTCACGGGCACGACTCTGCTCGAACGGCTCGGCCACGGCCGGACCGTCGTCGCGGGCGGTGCGACCGCGGCGGCCGGGATGCTGCTCGGCTCCCTCGCCCCGTCCCTGTGGGCGGCCCTCCTGGGCTTCGCGGTCACCGGGCTCGGGCTGGCCAACCTCTTCCCGGTGGCCGTCGAACGCGCCGGCACGGTCGCCGGGCCGAGCGGAGTGGCCCTGGCCTCCACGTTCGGCTACAGCGGCATGCTCCTGGGACCCCCGGCCATCGGTTTCATGGCGGACTGGTTCTCCCTGCCCGTCGCGCTCACCAGCGTCGCCCTGCTGGCGGCGGTCGCCACGCTCATCGGGGCCGGGACGCGGAGCGCGGCACCGGACCGGCCGGGTACAGCCTGAGCCTTCGGCCCGCTTGTTCCGGCTCGCGTCCGGTGCGAGACTCGCGCCATGGGCGACCACGGGGGACGGCGCGGGCAGGCCGAGCGGGACGCGATCACCGTCGAGATCGGCTACGCGCTGTGCAGCGCGGCGTTCGCCGCGGCCGTGGTGTCCGGCGCCGTCGTGGGACCGGTGTTCGTCTTCGACGTGCCGCCCGGTGTGCGCCGCGCGCTCCTCGCCGTGGGCGCCACCGTCGCCGTAGTGCTGTTCGTCGCCCGGGTCGTGAGCGTGCTGACGCGGTTCCGGCCGGGCGCTCAGCCCAGCCAGCCCGGCCGGACCAGACCGGACTCGTAGGCCAGCACCACCAGTTGGGCCCGGTCACGGGCGCCCAGCTTCACCATCGTGCGGCTGACGTGGGTCTTCGCGGTGAGCGGGCTGACCACCAGGCGGCGGGCGATCTCCTCGTTGGACAGGCCGATGCCGACCAGCGCCATCACCTCGCGTTCCCGTTCGGTCAGACGGGCCAGGGCGCCGGCGGCCGCGGGCTCCTTGGAACGGGCGGCGAACTCGGCGATCAGGCGCCGGGTCACGCCCGGCGAGAGCAGCGCGCCCCCGTCGACCACCGCCCGGACCGCGCGCAGGAGTTCGTCCGGCTCGGTGTCCTTCACCAGGAACCCCGAAGCGCCCGAGCGGATCGCCTCGAAGACGTATTCGTCCAGCTCGAAGGTGGTGAGCATGACCACCTTCACGTCCTCCAGCGCGCTGTCCCCGGTGATCCCGCGCGTCGCCGCGAGCCCGTCGAGCACGGGCATCCGGATGTCCATGAGCACCACGTCCGGCCGCAGTTCGCGCACCGAGCGCACCGCCTCCTCGCCGTCCGCGGCCTCCCCGGCCACCTCGATGTCCGGCTGCGCGTCGAGCAGGGCCCGGAACCCGGCCCGCACGAGTGACTGGTCGTCGGCGAGCAGTACGCGGATCACCGGTCCTCCTCCTGGGGGGTCACGTTCTTCGCGCGCTTCGACGTCGTGAGCGGCAGGACGGCCAGGACCCGGAAACCGCCGTCGCCGCGCGGGCCCGCCTCGATCGTGCCACCGAGCGCGGCGGCACGCTCCCGCATCCCGGCCAGGCCGTTGCCGCTGCCGCCCGCGTCGGCGCCGGTCGCCGGGCCGTCGTCGTCGACGCGCAGCCGGAGCGTCGCCCCGTCCGCCTGCTCGAACCGTACGCGCGCGTGCCGCGATCCCGAGTGGCGTACGACGTTGGTGAGGGCCTCCTGGACGATCCGGAAGGCCGCGAGGTCCGTGCCCGGCGGAAGCCCTGGCGGCTCGCCCTCGACCTCGACGGTGAGCCCGGCGCCGGCCGCCTGGGCCACGAGTTCGGGCAGCCGGGCGAGGCCGGGGGCGGGGGCGCGCGGGGCGGCGCCGGGCGCGCGGAGGGTGTCGAGGACCTGGCGGACCTCGCCGAGCGCCTCCTTGCTCTGGGCCTTGATGGTGGTGAGCGCGGTGCGCGCCTGCTCGGGGTCGGTGTCCAGGAGGGCGAGGCCGGCACCCGCCTGGACGTTGATCACCGAGATGCTGTGGGCGAGGACGTCGTGCAGTTCGCGGGCGATCCGCAACCGCTCCTCGTCGGCGCGCCGCCGCGCCGCCTGGGCCCGTTCGGCCCGCTCCCTCGCCCACTGTTCACGGCGGGCCCGCGCCAGCTCCGACACCGCCACGACGGCGACGACCCAGGCGGTGACGACCGCCTCCTGCCCCCACGGGGCGGCCCCGTCCCCGGCGGGCGGCAGCCGGCGGTACAGCCAGTGGCCGACGAGGACGTGCCCGGCCCACAGTGTTCCGACGGCCATCCAGGCGGCCCACCGGTGTCCGGTGACGACGGCGTTGAAGCAGGCCACGGCGACGGTCAGGAAGACCGGGCCGTAGGGGTAGCCGGCGGCCAGGTAGACCAGGGCGGCCGCCGAGGTGCCGAGGGCGACCGGCACGGGGTACCGCCCGCGCCAGAGCAGCAGGGCCGACGCCACGAACAGCAGGGCCCGGGCGAACAGGTCGAGGTCCTGACGCCCGTCCTGCTGCCCGCGGGCCGCGAACGAGGAGCCGACCAGCACGACGAAGGTGACCAGCGCGGTGGAGCGCCAGGGCCACCGGGGAGCGCCCTCCCCGGCGTCGTCTTGGCGGTTCCACCACGGCGGCCCGTGCCGCCACCACGCCGGTGGACCGCCGGGCCGGTGTGCCTGCTGCTCGTCCATGGTGGCCACGCTAGACGCGCCGGCCGGGGGGCGGCGTCACCCGCGCGTGGTGATCACGCGTACTCCCCGTGAAGTACGCCCCGGCTCGCCGCTCAGCGCAGGCCGGCCCCGTGGGCGATCCGGACGGCCGCGTGCCGGAAGAACGGCGGCCGGTCCTCCACGACCCGGTTGAACTGGCCAAAGATCTCGAAGCCGACCAGCCCGAACAGCTCGGCCCAGGCGGCGACGAGGGCCACGACCGTCGCCGGGGGCAGGTCGGGGGCGAGGTCGGCGGCCATGCGCCGGGCCTCGGCGACCAGGTCGTCCGGCAGTTCCCGCGCCTCGGCGAGGACGCCCTCGTGGTGGGCGTCGCGGACGATGCCGATGAACAGCAGCCCCACCCGTGAGGCGGCCGGGACCGTGGTGACGGGAGCGGTGTAGCCGGGCACCGGCGACCCGTAGATCAGCGCGTACTCGTGCGGGTGCTCCAGTGCCCAGGCGCGGACGGCCTCCGCCACCGCCGTCCAGCGTTCCAGGGGCGCGCCGTCCACGACCCGTTCGTTCGCCGCCTCGGCGGATGCGCCGAGGGAGTCGTAGGCGTCGATGATGAGAGCGGTCAGCAGGTCGTCGCGGCTCGGGAAGTAGCGGTAGAGCGCGGAGGAGACCATGCCGAGGGAACGGGCGACGGCGCGCAGCGAGAGCCGGGCCGCGCCCTCCTGCGCGAGCTGTCTGCGCGCCTCCTCCTTGATGGCGGCGGTGACTTCCATCCTGGCGCGGGCCCGTGCGCCCTGTGCGGTGCTGCTCATACCGCGCAGTCTCCCACGCATTTCAGAGCGGTGCACACATTCGAGAGCAGTGCTCTTGCTTTGGATCGACGCTGTCGTGCAGACTGCCCTCAAGCGAGAGCAGTGCTCTCGAATTCCGGTCTCCCGACCGTCCGAAGGGGTCACCATGTCGTCGCCGTACTACCTCGAGGGCAGCCCGCTCAACGTCCGCTTCAACAACGTCGTGGGCTGGCTCGCCCGGCACGGCCTGAGCGTCGCCGGCACGGCGGAGCTGTCCGTGCGGGGCCGCAAGAGCGGAAAGACGCAGCGCGTCCCGGTCAACCCGCACGTCCACGACGGCGTGCAGTACCTCGTCTCGGCCCGCGGGCACTCCCAGTGGGTGCGCAACATGCGCGTCGCCGGCGGCGGTGAACTGCGGGTCGGGCGCAAGGTGCGCGCGTTCACCGCGGTGGAGCTGCCCGACGAGGAGAAGCTCCCGATCCTGCGCACCTACCTGGAGAAGTGGGGCTGGGAGGTCAACCAGTACTTCCAGGGGGTGACCGCGAAGTCCACCGACGAGGAGATCGTCGCCTGCGCCCCGGACCACCCCGTCTTCCGGTTCACGGTCGACGAGTGAGGTCCCTTGGGCGCGATCGCCGTCAGGAGGCCGGCTGCTCGCCCGCGGACACCTGGCGGCGGTCCAGCGCGCTCAGGGCGCGGTGGGCCATCGGGTGGGTGCGGACGATCTCGGCCAGCGTCGTCGAGCCGCGGGTGATGTCCGTGAACGCCTTCCAGGCCGGCCGGAACCCGGTCAGCACCGCGTGGAAGAGGCCGGGCCGGCGCTCGAACACCGTCAGCAGCCGCTTCCCGACGCTCATCTCCACGCCGAGGCCCGCCTTGACGGCGAACGCGTAGTTCAGCGCCTGGCGCCGGGTGTCCACGGCGTCGTGCGCCTCGGCGATGCGCACCGCCCACTCCCCCGCGAGCCTGCCCGACCGCAGCGCGAAGGAGATGCCCTCGCGGGTCCACGGCTCCAGCAGGCCCGCCGCGTCACCGCACACCAGCACCCGCCCGCGCGAGAGCGGCGAGTCCTCCGCGCGGCAGCGCGTCAGATGGCCGGAGGAGATGCTCGGTTCGAACCCGGCGAGGCCGAGCCGCCCGATGAACTCCTCCAAGTACCGCTTGGTCGCGGCGCCTTCGCCGCGGGCCGAGATGACGCCGACCGTGAGGGTGTCGCCCTTGGGGAAGACCCAGCCGTAACTGCCGGGCATCGGACCCCAGTCGATGAGCACCCGGCCCTTCCAGTCCTCGGCGACCGTCTCCGGCACCGGGATCTCCGCCTCCAGGCCGAGGTCGACCTGGCCGACCTTCACCCCGACGTGCGCCCCTATCCGGCTGGCGCTGCCGTCCGCGCCCACCACGGCCCGGGCGAGGACGGTCTCCCCGCCCTGCAGGACGAGGGCGACGCTGCGCCGGTCCGGCACGGCCGAGCCGTGCTGCTCGACGCGCTGCACGGTGACGCCCGTGCGCAGCTCGGCGCCGGCCTTCTGCGCGTGCTCGACGAGCTGCTGGTCGAACTCGGGGCGGTTGATGAGCCCGAACAACGTATGGCGGGAGCGGCGGGTGCGCGCGAAGCGGCCGTTGTGGGAGAAGGTCACCGCGTGCACCCGGTCCCGCAGCGGGAGGTCGAAGCCGGGCGGGAGGGAGTCGCGCGAGGGGCCGATGATCCCGCCGCCGCACGTCTTGTACCGGGGCAGCTCCGCCTTCTCCAGCAGCAGCACGCGTCTCCCGGCGACCGCCGCCGCGTAGGCGGCCGAGGCACCGGCCGGACCCGCACCCACCACGACGACGTCCCAGACCTGCCGCACGTCGTCCGCCGAAGACTTCTCGCTGCTCACGATGGCCTACTGCTCCCGCTCTGTTCGCCGCCCGATGCTGTCCCCCGCATCCTACGGCGGACGTCGTCGCAGGCCACTGTGGGAGGATCACAGCACCCACACGTACAACGTCGCACCCACAAGGAGCGTGCCCATGTCGTCGATTCCGGTCGCCGAGACCGTCGCCTCGCTGATGCCGCGGGCGAAGGCGGAGCTCACCGAACTGGTGGCCTTCAAGTCGGTGGCGGACTTCGACCAGTTCCCGAGGAGCGAGAGCGAGGGGGCGGCCCGCTGGGTCGCCGACGCGCTGCGCGCGGAGGGCTTCGAGGACGTCGCGCTGCTGGACACCCCCGACGGCACCCAATCCGTGTACGGCTTCCTGCCGGGCCCCGAGGGCGCGAAGACCGTGCTGCTGTACGCCCACTACGACGTGCAGCCCCCGCTGGACGAAGCAGGGTGGAGCACCCCGCCCTTCGAGCTGACCGAGCGCGACGGCCGGTGGTACGGGCGCGGGGCGGCCGACTGCAAGGGCGGCGTGATCATGCACCTGCTGGCGCTGCGCGCGCTCAAGGCGAACGGCGGCGTCCCGGTGCACGTGAAGGTGATCGCCGAGGGCTCCGAGGAGATGGGCACCGGTGGCCTCGAACGGTACGCCGAGGCGCACCCGGAGCTCCTGAAGGCCGACACCATCGTGATCGGCGACGCGGGCAACTTCCGGGTCGGCCTGCCGACGGTCACCACGACGCTGCGCGGCATGACCATGGTCCGCGTGCAGGTCGACACGCTGGCCGGGAACCTGCACTCCGGCCAGTTCGGCGGGGCCGCGCCCGACGCGCTCGGCGCGCTGATCCGCGTGCTGGACTCGCTGCGCGCCGAGGACGGCTCGACGACCGTCGACGGGCTGGCCGGCGAGTCGTCCTGGGAGGGACTGCAGTACGACGAGGCGCGGTTCCGCACCGACGCCAAGGTGCTCGACGGCGTGGAGCTGATCGGCTCCGGCACGGTCGCCGACCGGATCTGGGCCCGCCCGGCCGTGACGGTCCTCGGCATCGACTGCCCGCCCGTGGTCGGCGCCACCCCGTCCGTGCAGGCGAGCGCCCGCGCCCTGGTGAGCCTGCGGGTGCCGCCGGGCGTGGACGCGGCCCACGCGACCAAGCTGCTCCGGGCCCACCTGGAGTCGCACACGCCGTGGGGCGCGCGGGTGAGCACCGAGCAGATCGGGCAGGGCCAGGCGTTCCGCGCCGATCCCACCAGCCCGGCGTACCAGGCCATGGCGGACGCGATGGCCGTGGCGTACCCGGGCGAGGAGATGCAGTACGCCGGGCAGGGCGGCTCGATCCCGCTGTGCAACACGCTCGCCTCGCTCTACCCGGAGGCGGAGATCCTCCTGATCGGCCTGAGCGAGCCCGAGGCGCAGATCCACGCCGTGAACGAGAGCGTGTCGCCGCAGGAGCTGGAGCGGCTGTCGGTCGCCGAGGCGCTGTTCCTGCGCAACTACGCGGGAAGCTGAGCCCGCGGTGGGCACCGCCCGCCTCGGGTGGCGCCCACCGCGGGCCGTTCAGGACGGTGCCGGGGTGCCCGCCTCGAGATACAGCGCCGTCCCGCGCTCACGGGCCCGCAGCGCCCAGCGCAGCCGTTCATAGCGCACCGGTGGCAGCAGGTCGGCGGCCTCCGCCTCGGTGACGAAGCGCCAGTCCCGCAGTTCGGGTCCGGGCAGCACCAGGCGTTCGGCGTCGGTGGAGTCCAGCCTGCCGCCGTCGAACAGCAGCCGCAGACCGCCGTAGCGGGGCGGTTCGGGCCGCTCCCAGTCGACCACCAGGAGCCGCGGCACGTCCGGGAGCCGTATCCCGGTCTCCTCCGTGACCTCGCGCATGCCGCCGCGCGCCGGTGCCTCGCCGGGTTCGACGACACCGCCGGGGAACTCCCAGCCGGCCTTGTACGTGGGGTCGACCAGCAGGACGCGGTCCCGCTCGTCGAAGAGGAGCACCCCGGCGGCGAGGGTCTCGGCGGTGGGCTCCGGCGTCTGCACGATGTCGCAGACCGGCACCTCGCCGTTGCCGACCGCCCCGGCGATCCGCACGGCGGTCTCGTACGGCGTCAGACGGCTGTTGTCGACCGGGTGGGCGTCCGCCACCAGCCACGCGGCGAGCGCGGCGCGGTACGGCTCGATGTGGTCGTAGGACCACTGCCGGACGCGTATCTCGCCGTCGGGCGGGTCGGGCGGGATCTCCCGCCCCGCTATCCGGGCGCGCAGGATCGTTTCCGCCGGGGCGAGGAGGACATGCTGGACGGTGATGCGGCGGGCGGCCAGACCGCCGAAGATCTCGTCGCGGTACTCCTGGCGCAGCAGGGTCACGGGGACCACGAGCGTCCCGCCGAGCTCGGCGTGCAGCGCCGCTGCGGTGTCGATCACCAGCCGCCGCCAGATCGGCAGGTCCTGGAGGTCGCCGACCTCGGCCAGGTGTTTGGGCGGCAGCAGGTGGGTGAGTGCCGCGCCGATGACCTCGGGGTCGAAGAGCGTGCTGTTCGGGATCAGCTCGATCAGCTCCCGTGCGGTGGTGGTCTTCCCCGCACCGAACGCGCCGTTGATCCAGACGATCACGTTTCCCCCTCTTCTGTTGGCCCCCTGTGGCTTGCCCGCTCCACACTGCCACGGAAACCACTCCCAGGAGAGGGCGCATGGCGACGGCGCCGCCCTCCGCTCGGGAGCGGGGGTGCGGCGCCGTGCGGGCGGGCCGGCGGGGCCTGTCAGCCCTTCTTCCCGGAGGTGCGGTGCGGGGCGTCGTTCACGGCCCGGTCCGCTTCCCGGTTGACGGCCTTGCCGAAGGTGTTCAGGGCCTGGTCCACGTTGACCCCCGCGAGCTTGGTCGCACCGGTCGTGCCGAGGCCGTCGATCTTCTTGCCGCTCACATCCACCCCGGCGGCCTTGATCTGTCCGCCGGCGAGACCGGGCAGACCGGTGTCGGGGGCGCCGGTCCCGGGAGGGCCGACCAGCTCGGCCGAGTGCGACGGGGTGACGGCGGCGACGACGAATCCGGTGGCCAGGGAGGCGATGGCGAGCATGCTGCGCTTCTTCATGACCGGTCCAACTGCGAAAACGGCCGGACGGTCACGCCCCGGTCCGGGACGGATCGGACGACAACCGGACCCCGGCCGCGCGCCGGTCCTCCCGGCGCCGCCGGACGAGCTCGCGGGCCGCGTCCGGCCAGTTCGGGTGGGTGAAGCCGAAGCCGGCGTCCAGCAGCCGGCCGGGGACCACCCGACGGCTCTTGAGCAGCAGTTCGGTGTCGGAGCGCAGCACGAACGCGCCGATCTCGGCCATCGCCTTCGTCGCGGGCAGGCCGACGGGGACGCGCGCGGCGGAGCGCAGGGCGCTCATGAAGGCGCGCTGCGGCAGCGGCTCCGGGGCGGCGAGGTTGACCGGCCCGGCCAGGTCGTCCCGGGCGATCAGGTACTCGGCGGCGCGGACGAAGTCGTGCTCGTGGATCCAGGAGACGTACTGCCGGCCGCCCGCGACGGGGCCGCCGAGCCCCAGGCGCACCAGCCGCAGCAGGACGTCGAACACGCCGCCCCGGTCCGGGCTCATGACCATCGCGGAGCGCAGGGCCACCTTGCGGGTGTGCGGGGTGTCGGCCTCGTCCAGGGCCCGCTCCCAGGCCCTGGCGATGTCGACGCTGTAGGACCAGTAGCCCGGCACATCGGGTTCGTGGCCGCCGATGACGCCGGTCGCCTCGTCGTGGGGCGCGTCGAAGCGGTGGGCGTAGACGGTGGCCGTGCTCATCTGGAGCCAGACGCGCGGCGGCCTGGCGGCGTCCGCGATCGCCTCGCCGACGATCTCGGTCGAGCGCACCCGTGAGTCCATCATGGCCTTGAGGTGGGGCGCGGTGTATCGGCAGCTGACGCTGCGTCCGGCCAGGTTGACGACGACGTCGCTGCCGTCGATCTCCGCCGTCCACGGCCCCACGGTCGTGCCGTCCCAGCCGACCTCACCCGTCCGGACCGGACGCCTGGTCAGGACGACGACCTCGTGGCCGGCCGCGCTGAGCGCACGGTTCAGGATCGTGCCGACCTGCCCGGCGCCGCCGGGGATCACGATCTTCATGGGGGTCCCCCTCTCGTCCGGCATGACCCTAGCCCATATTTGAACACGTTCAAAACCCCGTCGGCGGACCCCTCTTGGCACCGCTTCAAGCCCGACCACTTTCCAACACAGTCCGACACGTTCTACCGTGAGCAAACCATGACGCGTACATGACGTCTCCCTTTGCAGGGACGGAGGAACGTGACCATGCGTCACCTTCACAGCCGCACCACCCGCACGAGACTGATCGGGGCGCTCACCGCGGCACTGCTCTGCGCCGCCGGGCTCGCCGCCCCCGCCGCGGCCGCCGCTCCCCCGGCCCCGGCCGTGGACGACGGTCTCGCCCTGACCCCACCCATGGGCTTCAACAACTGGAACTCCACGCACTGCCGTGCCGAGTTCGACGAGGCCATGGTGAAGGGCATCGCCGACCTCCTGGTCGAGAAGGGGCTCAAGGACGCCGGCTACCAGTACGTCAACCTCGACGACTGCTGGGCGCTCCCCTCCCGGGACGCCGACGGCAAGCTGGTGCCCGACCCGGCCCGCTTCCCGCACGGCATCAAGGCGGTCGCCGACTACGTCCACGCCAAGGGGCTGAAGTTCGGGATCTACACGAGCGCCGGCACCAAGACCTGCAACAGCGCGGGGTTCCCGGGCGCGCTGGGCCACGAGTACAGCGACGCGCGGCAGTTCGCCGACTGGGGCGTCGACTACCTGAAGTACGACAACTGCAACAACCAGGACGTGGACGCCCGGCAGCGCTACACGACCATGCGCGACGCGCTGCGGGCCACCGGCCGCCCCATCGTGTACAGCATCTGCGAATGGGGCGAGAACAAGCCCTGGGAGTGGGCCTCCGACGTGGGCCACCTATGGCGCACGACCGGCGACATCAGCGACTCGTGGGGCTCGATGCTGTCGATCCTCAAGCAGAACCTGCCGCTCGCGGCCCACGCGGGCCCCGGCCGCTGGAACGACCCCGACATGCTGGAGGTCGGCAACGGCGGCATGACCGGCACCGAGTACCGCTCGCACTTCTCCCTGTGGGCGATCATGGCCGCGCCGCTGCTCATCGGCTCCGACCTGCGCACCGCCTCCGCGGAGACCTTCGAGATCCTCGGCAACCGGGAGGTCGTCGCCGTCGACCAGGACCCCCTGGGCCGGCAGGGAACCGTCGTCTCCTCCGAGGGCGGGCGCTGGGTCGTCGCCAAGGAGATGCGGGACGGCAGCCGCGCGGTGGCGCTGTTCAACGAGTCCGACACCGCCCAGCGCGTCACGACGACCGCCGAGGAGGTCGGACTGCCCGCCGCGGGCGCCTACACCCTGCGCGACCTGTGGCGGCACCGCACCCTCAACACGGCGGGCACGATCTCCGCGACGGTGCCCGCGCACGGCACCGTCCTGGTCCGCGTCGCCGCCGACGGCCGGTGGGCCCAGCACCCGCCCGCGGTCGAACTCGGCGTGGACGGCGGCCTGCTGTTCGAGCCGGGCCGGACCGCTGCGCTGACCTCCACGGTCACCGATCTCGGGCGTACGGCCGCCCGGCGCGTGTCCGTGTCCCTGTCCGGGCCCGAGGACTGGTCCCTCCGGCCGACGTCGCCGGCCACCTCGCCCGCGCTGCCCACGGGCCGCGCCCTGCGCACCGGATGGGAGGTCACCGTGCCCCGAGGGACGCCCACGGGGCCGTACGCGCTCACCCTCACGGTGCGGCACCGCTCACCGGCGGGCGACCGGGTCGAGACCGCGCTGCCGCTCACCGCGACCGTGGTGACCGCGCCGCCTGCGGGGACGTCGGGACTCGGCGCTCTGCCGTGGCTGTCGGCCACCAACGGATGGGGGCCGGTCGAACGCGACACCAGCAACGGGGAGAGCGGCGCGGGCGACGGGAACCCGATCACCATCGGCGGGGTCGTGTACGGCACCGGCCTCGGCGTCCACGCCGAGAGCACCGTCGGCTACTACACGGGCGGCGCCTGCGAGACGGTGACGGCGCACGTCGGCGTCGACGACGAGGAGGGCGCGGACGGCACCGTCGCCTTCGAGGTCTGGGCGGACGGCACGAAGGCCGCCTCGACCGGCGTCCTCACCAATGCCATGCCGGCCCAGACGCTCACCGCCGACGTGACCGGGGCGCAGGTGGTCCGGCTCGTCGTCACCGACGGCGGGGACGGCGTCACCTCGGACCACGGGGACTGGGCGCAGGCGCGGCTGAGCTGCTGAGGCGCCCGGCCCCCGAGGCGGACTCAGACCCCCGCCGCGGCCACGCCCGTCCGACCGGCGAGCGCGGCCGCGGCGGCACCGACCAGACCGGCGTCGGTGCCCATCCGGGCGGGCGTGACGGTCAGGCGCCGCACGAAGGACAGGGTGGCGTAGTCGGCGAGCGCCTTGCGCAGCGGCGTGAACAGGACGTCGCCCGCCTTGCCGACGCCGCCGCCGATCACCGCCACGTCGATCTCCACGAGGGTCGCGGTGGCCGCGATCCCGGCGGCCAGGGCCCGTGCGGCCCGCTCGAAGGAGGCCACGGCGACCGGGTCGCCCTCACGCGCGGCGACGGCGACCGCGGCGGCGGAGGTGTCGCCGTCCGGTCCGGGCCGCCAGCCGGCGTCCAGGGCCCGGCGGGCGATGTTCGGGCCGCTCGCGATGCGCTCCACGCAGCCGCGCGAGCCGCACGGGCACAGGTCGCCGTCGAGGTCCACGCTGATGTGGCCGATGTGGCCGGCGTTGCCCGTGGGCCCGGGGTGCAGCCGCCCGCCCAGCACCAGACCGCCGCCGACGCCCGTGGAGACGACCATGCACAGCGCGTTGTCGTGCCCCTGGGCGGCCCCCTGCCAGTGCTCGGCCGCGGTGATGGCCACGCCGTCGCCGATCAGCTCGACGGGCAGCCCACCGGTCGCCTCCCTGACCCGCCGCACCAGCGGATAGCCGCGCCAGCCGGGGACGTTCACGGGGCTCACGGTGCCCGCCGAGGCGTCCACCGGTCCCGCGCTGCCGATCCCGAGCGCCGAGACCTGCCCCCACAGGGGAGAGGCCGCGAGCTCCTGGACGACCTCCTCGACGGCCCGCATCACGGTCTCGCCGTCCTCCCGCGCCGGAGTCGGGCGCTGCGCCCGGACCGCGATGGTGCCGTGACCGTCCACCAGCGCTCCGGCGATCTTGGTGCCGCCGATGTCGAGCGCAGCCACGAGGTCGTTGTGCATCTGATTCAGTTCTCCCCGTCAACCATTCGGAACTCCCGCCGAGGGCGGAAATCGGACGCGCCGGTCTGGCGGTGGGGGCGCAGGCCGGAGATTGCGGTGGACAGTGTCTCCCGGATCTGACAACGTTGTCCAGGCTCTATGCTCGACGCCACATCCTCATACAAGCCCATGGACCGCCGCATCCCCGTGGACGAGAACAGGACAGGACACCGCATCGTGCCCGAGACCATCCGCCGTTCCGACCGGCTTCCCGAGAGCCGCTACGGCAATCGTCCGACTATGAAGGACGTCGCCGCGCGTGCCGGAGTCGGTCTGAAGACCGTCTCGCGCGTGGTCAACGGGGAGCCCGGAGTCACACCGGAGACGGAGCGCCGCGTCCAGGAGGCCATCGACGCCCTGGGCTTCCGCCGCAACGACAGCGCCCGTGTGCTGCGCAAGGGCCGCACGGCGAGCATCGGCCTGGTCCTGGAAGACCTCGCGGACCCCTTCTACGGCCCGCTGAGCCGCGCGGTGGAGGAGGTGGCGCGGGCGCACGGCGCCCTGCTCATCAACGGCTCCAGCGCCGAGGACCCCGACCGTGAGCAGGAGCTGGCGCTCGCCCTGTGCGCACGGCGCGTGGACGGGCTGGTGGTCATCCCGGCCGGTGACGACCACCGCTATCTGGAGCCCGAGCTGAAGGCCGGCGTCGCCACCGTGTTCGTGGACCGCCCGGCCGGGCAGATCGACGCCGACTGCGTCCTGTCGGACAACTTCGGCGGGGCCCGCGACGGCGTGGCCCACCTGATCGCCCACGGGCACCGCCGCATCGGCTTCATCGGCGACATGCCCCGCATCCACACGGCCGCCGAGCGGCTGCGCGGCTACCGGGCCGCCATGGAGGCCGCCGGGATACCGGTGGAGGACGCCTGGATGTCCCTCGGGGTGACGGACCCGGAGCGGGTGCGCCGGGCCGCCGAGGACATGCTCAAGGGCCCCTCCCCCGTCACCGCGATCTTCACGGGCAACAACCGGGTGACCGTCACCGTGATCCGGGTGCTCGCCGCGCAGAGCCGCCGGGTCGCCCTCGTGGGCTTCGACGACCTCGAGCTCGCCGACCTGCTGCAGCCCGGGGTGACCGTGGTCGCCCAGGACGCGGCGGCCCTCGGCCGTACGGCCGCCGAGCGGCTGTTCGGCCAGCTGGACGGCACGCTGGTCGCCCCCGAGCGCATCGAGCTGCCCACCAGGCTCGTCACCCGCGGCTCGGGCGAGCTGTCGCCCGAGGACTGAGCGGACATGGACGGCACGTCCGGGGCGGGTCCCGGGGAGGCGGTGGACGACCGCACGCTGGAGGCGCTGGGCCTGGCCGAGGCGCCCCGCGACCATCCGCTGCTCTACCCGGGCGCCTGGCCGAGCGACACCGCGCTCCTCGACGGCGATCGGCTGCTGCCGCTGGAACGCCTGGTGCACGACGCCCGGGTCCCGGTCCTCGCCGTGGGCTCCAACGCCTGCCCCGCCCAGCTGCGGCGCAAGATGCAGGCGTTCGGGATCGACTCCCCCGTGCCCCTGGTGAGGACACGGGTGACGGGTCTCGCCGTCGGCGTCTCCGCCCATGTGAGCCGCCCCGGGTACGTCTCCGCCGCTCCGTTCCTCGCGCACGACCATGTGACCGAGCTGTTCGTGATCTGGCTGGACGAGGAGCAGCTCGCGGTGATGGACGCCAGCGAGGGCGTGCCCCGGTCCGACGGCAACTACGCCCGCGCGTGGCTGCCCGCACCGGACGTACGGATCGGCCTGGCGGACGGCACGACGCTGCCGGGCGCCTTCGTCTACGTCAACCGCCACGGCGTCCTGCACGACGGCACCGGCGCACCGCGCACCCACCCCGGGCAGCGGCCGCTCCTCACCGAACTGCTGTCGGGGTCGGCCCGGTTGCGGGAGCTGTTCGGCGCCACCCCCGAGGAGTTCAGCGCGCGGGTCCGCGAGGACGTGCGTCTGTGCGCACTGGGCACCGCGGTGTTCGCGCGGGAGAAGCTGGTGACGGCGTCCGGGCTCGAGCCGTACGTCGGCGTCTGAGGTCAGCAGACGGGGAGGCCGGGGACCGGTGCGTCGTTGTCGCCGCCCTTGATGTAGACGTCGCTGACGAAGACCCCGGTGTTGCCGCTGTCGTCGTCGGTCCTCGCCCACCAGACGTTGGTCCACCGGCCGGACGTCTCGCGGCGGCCGAGGTTCTGCTGGCAGTAGAAGTAGTTGGTGCCCGCGTTGAGGACTCCGGCCTTGGCGCCGGAGGCGGTGTAGGAGTCCGCCGTCTTCCAGACCTCGCAGTTGTACCGGCCGCCGCCGATGGGCCGGCAGGCCGCGGCGGGCGTGGTGGGGGTGTCCCCTGGCTTCGCCCCGCCGTCGTCCCCGCCCGTGCCGGGGGCACCGCCGCCCGCGGTCCTGGTCGGCGACGCGCCGCCGGGCCGCTCGGCGGGCTTCCGGTCCGCCGGCCGGCTCGGGTCGCCGGTCGTGGCGGGGGACGTGGAGGCGTCCCGTTCGGTCAGCCCGGAGTCGCCCGCGCGGTCGGCCTCCGGGCTGCCGTTCGCCCGGACGGCCGGGCCGGTCGCCGTCGGGGACGTCCTGCCGCCCGCCGCGGCCGGGGCCTTGCCGTCGTGGTGGTTCAGCAGGGCGGCGGTGATGCCGCTCGCGGCGAGGACGACGGCGACGGCCGCGGCGGCGAGCAGCGCGCGGCCCCGGTGCCGCGGCCGGGTGCCGGAGGAGCCGGTCAGGGGGCCGGTGGCGCCCGGGTCGTGCGGCGGCGGTCCGGGGTACGGCTGTCCGGCCGGGGCGAACCCCTGTGCCGCCGGAGTTCCCGGAGTCGTGGGACCGTCGGCGCCCTGGGCTGCCGGCCCGAAGCGCGGGGCGCCGGGCAGATCCGAGGCGGGGACGCCGGGGCCGGCCCCCGACACGTCCGCCGCCGTCCGCTCGCGCGCCGGCCCTGTGCCGGACGGGGACAGGCCGCGCAGGGCGGTCGTCGGGGTGTCCGTACCGGAGTCCGCCACCGCCCGGAGGAGGTCGCGTGCCTCCTCGGCCTCGGGACGGGCCTCGGACCGTTTGTCCAGCAGCCGCTCCAGGACGGGGGTGAGGGGCCCGGCCCGACGGGGTGCGGGCAGGGGCTCGCCGACGATCGCGGTGAGCGTGGAGAAGGTCGAGGTGCGGCGGAAGGGCGCGGAGCCCTCGACGGCGGCGTACAGCGTGGCGCCGAGCGCCCACACGTCGGAGGAGGGGCCCGGTGCGGCGCCCTGGGCCCGCTCGGGCGCCAGGAAGTCGAGTGAGCCCACGAGCTGCCCGGTGCGGGTCAGTTGGGTCGCGGAGCCGTCGCCGGGGTCGTCCATCGTCGCGATGCCGAAGTCGGTGAGGACGACGCGGCCGGAGGCCTCCAGCAGGATGTTGCCGGGTTTGACGTCCCGGTGCAGGACGCCGGCCCGGTGGGCGGCGGCCAGCGCGTCCATGACCTTCGCGCCGATCCCCGCCGCCTCGTACGGGTCGAGGGTGCCGCGCTCCCGCAGCACCGCCTCCAGGGAGGGGCCGTCGACCAGTTCCATGACGATGAGCGGGCGGCCGTCGACCTCGGCGATGTCGTGCACGGCGACGACGCCGGAGTGCCGGATCCGGGCGGCCGCGCGCGCCTCGCGCCGCATCCGCAGCCGGAGGTCGGCGAGTTCGGGACCCGCGGCGTCGGAATAGGTGCGCAGTTCCTTGACGGCCACCTCGCGGCCGAGGACCTCGTCGACCGCCCGCCAGACGACGCCCATGCCGCCGCGTCCGAGCTGTGCCACCACCCGGTAGCGTCCGGCCAGCATCCGGCCGGGCTCCTCCGTCTGCCCGCTCTCCCCCGAAGACACCGCAACCCCGTTCCTGTGGCCCGTCCTTGCGCGTGCCGTACAGCCTACGGGGCGCGTACGACGCCGGGGTCACCGTGGGCGGGCGCCCGGGGGCCCGGCGGACGGTGTGCGTGCGCCAAAGCGACCGCGGACGGCGGGGCGCGGGCCTCAGCTCCCGGACGCCGTCAGGTCGCCGCGTCGGGGTGAGGCGTAGCCCTCCAGGTCGGCGCGGGTCAGACCGGTGAGCCGGGCCACCTCGCCGATGTCGAGAGCGCCGCAGTCCAGGCCGCGCAGCAGATAGCCGCCGAGTGCCTTGGCGGTGGCGGGCTCGTCCATGACGTCGCCGCCGGCCCGGTCGGCGTACCGGGCGAGCCGGGCGGCGGCCTGCTCGAACCCCTCGCGGTAGAAGGCGAAGACGGCCGCGTAGCGGGTGGGGATGTGGCCGGGGTGCATGTCCCAGCCCTGGTAGTAGGCGCGGGCGAGGGCGCGGCGGGCGAGGCCGTAGTGGAGCCGCCATGCCGCGTGCACCTGCTCGGTCGGGCCGACGGGCAGGACGTTCGTCGATCCGTCGCAGACGCGCACGCCGGTGCCGGCCGCGGCGACCTGCATGACCGCCTTGGCGTGGTCGGCGGCCGGGTGGTCACTGGCCTGGTGGGCTGCCGAGACGCCGAGGCAGGCGCTGTAGTCGAAGGTGCCGTAGTGCAGTCCGGTGGCACGGCCCCCGGCGGCCTGGATCATGCGGGCGACGGTGGCGGTGCCGTCGGCGGCGAGGATGGCCTGGCTGGTCTCGATCTGGATCTCGAAGCCGATCCGGCCGGTGTCCAGGCCGTGTGCCTTCTCGAACTCCTCCAGGAGCCGCACCATGGCGGTGACCTGCTCGGGGTAGGTGACCTTGGGCAGGGTGAGGACCAGTCCGCCGGGCAGCCCGCCGGCCTCCATGAGGCCGGTGAGGAAGATGTCGAGGGTGCGGGTGCCCCGGGCGCGGACGGGCGCCTCCATGCACTTCATGCGGATGCCCATGTACGGGGCGGCCGTCCCGTCCCGGTACGCCTGGGCGATCAGCCGGGCCGCGCGGGCGGCGGCCTCGTCCTCCTCGGCGTCGGGACGGGAGCCGTAGCCGTCCTCGAAGTCGACCCGCAGGTCTTCGACGGGCTCGCGCTCCAGCTTGGCGCGGACCCGTGTGTACACCGGCTCGGCGAGTGCGTCGGGGAGGCCGAGCACGGCGGCGAAGGACGCGGCGTCGGGGGCGTGTTCGTCGAGGGCGGCGAGGGCCCGGTCGCCCCAGGAGCGCACGGTGCCGGCGGCGAAGACGTCGCCGGGGACGTAGACGGTGTGGACGGGCTGACGGGTGCGGGGGTCTCCGGGGTACCGGCGCTCCAGTTCGGCGTCGACGGGGGCGAGGGAGGCGTCGATCTCCTCGCTGACGGCACCCGCGAGGCTCGTCGTCACCTTCTCCTGCCGGCCCATTCCCACGCCCTCCGCTGCCGCCCTACGGTTCAACAATCTGTTGAATAACGGTATCGGGAGTGCTCCGCCCTGGTCAACACCGTGTCCACGGCCGCAGGGTCGCACGCTCCTGTCCATCATCCGACGCACGAGGCCCCCGTGACCGTCGGAAAACGGTCACGGGGGCCTCGGTGTGCCGGGTGGGGATCAGCCCTTGCGGGCCTTGACCTCCTCGGTCAGGGCCGGGACGACGTCGAAGAGGTCGCCGACGACGCCGTAGTCCACCAGCTCGAAGATCGGGGCCTCGGCGTCCTTGTTGATCGCCACGATCGTCTTCGAGGTCTGCATGCCCGCGCGGTGCTGGATCGCGCCGGAGATGCCGGAGGCGATGTACAGCTGCGGCGAGACCGACTTGCCGGTCTGGCCGACCTGGTTGGTGTGCGGGTACCAGCCGGCGTCCACCGCGGCACGCGAGGCACCGACGGCCGCGCCGAGGGAGTCGGCGAGCGCCTCGATGATCGCGAAGTTCTCGGCGCCGTTGACGCCACGGCCGCCGGAGACCACGATCGCGGCCTCGGTCAGCTCCGGGCGGCCGGTCGACTCACGCGGCGTGCGCGCGGTGACCTTGGTGCCGGTGGCCTTGTCGGAGAAGGTCACCGAGAGGGCCTCGACCGCGCCTGCGGCCGGGGCGGCCTCCACGGCGGCCGAGTTCGGCTTGACCGTGATGACCGGGACACCCTTGGAGACACGGGACTTGGTGGTGAAGGAGGCGGCGAACACCGACTGGGTGGCCACCGGGCCCTCGTCGCCGGCCTCGAGGTCGATGGCGTCGGTGATGATGCCGGAGCCGATGCGCAGCGCCAGACGGGCGGCGATCTCCTTGCCCTCGGCGGAGGACGGGACCAGCACGGCGGCCGGGGAGACGGCCTCGACGGCGGCCTGCAGGGCGTCGACCTTCGGCACGACCAGGTAGTCGGCGTACTCGGCGGCCTCGTGGGCGAGGACCTTGACGGCACCGTGCTCGGCGAGGGTGGCGGCGGTGTCACCGGCGCCGTTGCCCAGCGCGACGGCGACCGGCTCGCCGACACGGCGGGCCAGCGTCAGCAGCTCCAGGGTGGGCTTGCGGACGGCACCGTCCACGTGGTCGACGTAGACGAGAACTTCAGCCATGGGATTGCTCTCCTGCGAAACGAAGTTGAGGGGCGGTCGGCGTGTCGAGCCTTAGATGAACTTCTGGCTCGCGAGGTACTCGGCGAGCTGCTTGCCGCCCTCGCCCTCGTCCTTGACGATCGTGCCGGCGGTACGGGCCGGACGCTCGGCCGCGCCGTCGACCACGGTGTAGGCGCCCTCGAGACCGACCTCCTCGGCCTCGATGTCGAGGTCCGACAGGTCCCAGGACTCCACCGGCTTCTTCTTGGCGGCCATGATGCCCTTGAAGGAGGGGTAGCGCGCCTCGCCCGACTGGTCCGTGACGGACACGACGGCCGGCAGGGAGGCCTCCAGCTGCTCGGAGGCGGCGTCGCCGTCGCGGCGGCCCTTGACGGTGCCGTCCTCGACGGAGACCTCGGACAGCAGGGTGACCTGCGGGACGCCCAGGCGCTCGGCCAGCAGGGCCGGGACGACGCCCATGGTGCCGTCGGTGGAGGCCATGCCGGAGACGACCAGGTCGTAGCCGGCCTTCTCGATCGCCTTGGCCAGCACCAGGGAGGTGCCGATGGCGTCGGTGCCGTGCAGGTCGTCGTCCTCGACGTGGATGGCCTTGTCGGCACCCATGGACAGCGCCTTGCGCAGGGCGTCCTTGGCGTCCTCCGGACCCACGGTCAGGACGGTGACCTCGACATCGTCGTCGGAGTTCTCGGAGATCTGCAGCGCCTGTTCGACCGCGTACTCGTCGAGCTCGGAGAGCAGACCGTCCACGTCGTCCCGGTCGACGGTCAGGTCATCGGCGAAGTGCCGGTCGCCAGTGGCGTCGGGCACGTACTTCACAGTGACAACGATCCTCAAGCTCACGCCGGCTCTCCTACTGCGTCGACTTTTCTCTGCTGCCTCTTGCAGGCAGCATAGGCGCCCCAAGCGGCCGATCCCGATCGGGGCGACCCGCGCTCCGAGCGAAATATTACTCGTCAGTACATACAGTTCGTTCCCGCTAAGCAAGCGCTTTGAACTGTGACCTTTGCAACGCAGCGTAATCGGAATCCGACGGCTCCGCAGAACACGCCGAGCGCTTCCTCGGTCACACCGCGGCGGTGACCTCAGTCACGCAGCCCGTTGAACCGGCCCTGGTGGTACAGCAGGGGGCGGCCCTGCCCGGAGGGGTCCCCGAGGACGACCTCGGCCAGCACGATGCGGTGGTCGCCCGCCGGGACGCGCGCCACCACCCGGCACACCATCCACGCGAGCACCCCGTCGAGCACCGGGACCCCCTCGGGGCCCTCGCTCCAGACGGTGGGCGGCCCGAAGCGGTCGGCGCCGCTGCGGGCGAAGGTCGCGGCCAGGTCCTGCTGGTGCTCGCCGAGTATGTGGACGCCGACGTGGTCCGTCGCGGCGATGGCCGGCCAACTGGAGGCGCCGGCACCCACGCCGAAGGAGAGCATCGGCGGTTCCGCGGAGACGGAGCTGAGGGAGGTCGCCGTGAAGCCGACGGGCCCGCTCTCACCGCGGGCGGTGATCACCGCCACACCGGCGGCATGGCGCCGGAAGACGGAGCGGAGCAGATCGGGGGAGGCGAGCTGAGCGGATTCCAGGCCGGGAGAGGCCGTCATGGAGTTGTCCTTCTGCGAGGGGAGTCGGGGGCGATCCGTGGCGCGTCAACAGCCCGGACAGCGCGCGCCCACCGTGCGGGCCGGGTCGGCGGGGGCCCGTCCGAAGAGAAGGAGTTCCTCACACATACGGTCAGGCTGACGATAGATGGTCCGCGCAGTCAAGTGCGTTCCGGCATGTGGGAGATGACTCACCCTCGGCATCACGGCCCCTCAGACCGCCTCGCCCAGAGCCGCGATCACGTCGGCCTTGCGGGGCTGCCCGGTGGCCCGCCGCACCACGGCGCCCTCGGCGTCGAGGACCAGCACGGTCGGCGTCTTGAGGATGTCGAGCTGACGCACGAGGTCGAGGTGCTCCTCGGCGTCGATCTCGATGTGGCGGACACCCGGCACCATGCCGGCGACCTCGCCCAGCACTCGCCGGGTGGCCCGGCAGGGGGCACAGAAGGCGCTGGAGAACTGCACGAGCGTCGCGCGCTCTCCGAGCTCGCCACCCAGCTCGCTCGCGCCGAGCCGCTTCCCGTCGTCGCGCCCGCGCACCCTTACCCTCCCGCTCCGCCGCCGATGCAGCATTCCGTACACACTCGCCACCGCGAGCACCGCCACGCACACCATGAGTCCGGTCATCACCCTGCTCAAGCATTCACAAGACTGCAAAGATTCCCACCTCCCGAGACGCGCTCCTATGCGGAATGCTTGATTCATGGACATCGACGTGAGAGGGCCGCGCTTCGGAGCGGCCGTGACGACCGTGGTGCTCGCGGTCGTCCTGATAACCGGGAGCGCCTGGCTGCTCGCCTGGCAGACGCTGGCGTTCGCGCTCGGCGCCGCGGGCGGCGTGGGGCGTTCGCCGTACGGGGTGCTGTTCCGCCGGGTGGTGCGGCCGCGACTCGGGCCGCCGACCGCCTTCGAGGCGCCGGAGCCGCCGCGCTTCGCCCAGGCGGTCGGGCTCGTCTTCGCGGGCCTCGGACTCGTCGGCTACGCGCTGGGCCTGCAGTGGCTGGGCCTGGCGGCCACCGGCGCCGCGCTGGCGGCCGCGTTCCTGAACGCGGCCTTCGGGTACTGCCTGGGGTGCGAGATGTACCTGCTCGTACGGCGGCTGACGGTGCGCGCCGGGTAAAGGACGATCAAAAGCACGAGGTGGATCAAGGGGTGACGTGACGAGGATCTCGCGGCTTCCGGGCGCTTGGGCTTGGCCGTCGGCCGTTCTTCGGGCACGATCAGCCACAAGCCGTAAACCTACGGCTGCGTAACTTTCCTCTGGGAGCTTCCTTCCCAGGCACTGAAGGAAGGGTCCACCTCGTCCATGGCAGAGCTTGTCTACCGTCCTGTCGTCGGTTTCGCCCAGACACTGTTCAAGGTGTGGGACCTCAAGATCGACTGCAAGGGGTCGGAAAACATTCCGCGCTCGGGCGGCGCCGTGCTGGTGAGCAACCACATCAGCTACCTGGACTTCGTCTTCAACGGCCTGGCGGCGCTCCCCCAGAAGCGGCTCGTGCGCTTCATGGCCAAGGAGTCGGTGTTCCGGCACCGGATCTCCGGCCCGCTGATGCGGGGCATGAAGCACATCCCCGTGGACCGCAAGCAGGGTGAGGCGGCGTTCGCGCACGCGCTGGACTCGCTGCGGGCCGGCGAGGTCGTCGGGGTCTTCCCGGAGGCCACCATCTCGCCGTCCTTCACGCTGAAGAGCTTCAAGTCGGGCGCCGCCCGGCTGGCCCAGGAGGCCGGCGTGCCCCTGATCCCGATGGCCGTCTGGGGCACCCAGCGGCTGTGGACCAAGGGCCACCCGCGCAACTTCAAGCGCAGCCACATCCCGATCACCATGCGGGTCGGCGAGGCCATTGAGGCGTCCCGCGAGAAGTACGCCGGGGCCATCACCCGCCAGCTGCGCGAGCGCGTACAGGAACTGCTGGAGGCCGCCCAGCGCGCCTACCCGGTGCGCCCGAAGGACGCGAACGACACCTGGTGGATGCCGGCGCACCTCGGCGGCACCGCTCCGACCCCGGAGCAGGTCCGCGCGGCGGAGAGCGCCGCCGGCTAGAACGCGGCAGGCCGCTACGGGCGGACGGTGACGTCGGCGCCGGGGCTGGACCTCCGCAGTGGCTCGGTCAGTTCGGCCGCCGCCCGCTCGACCTCGGCGACCGGCACCGGCGCCATGCCCTCCAGCAGGAAGACGTCCGAGGTCGTCTCCTCGGTGAGCCGCGTGCGCGGGCCCTGGCGCCGGTTCCAGCGGCGGCAGGTGACGCCCGCGTCGCCGTGCCCCACGACCTCGCCCGCGTCCGGGTGGCCGACCGTCGCCTCGCCGCCGGCCACGGTCACGAAGTCGCGACGGGCGTGAAGCCGGGCGCGAGGGCGCGGACCGCGTCGGACACGGTCAGGGAGAGGGTCGTCGCCGCCTCGGGGTGCGGTGGGGTGCCGGACCCGCCCACGGTACGCGAACAGGCTGGCGTGGTTCGCCGGCCTGTTCCTTCGAGCGGAGAGCCCTAGCGGGCCATCTCCTCCTTGAGCGCCGCCACGAAGGCGTCGACGTCGTCCTCCCGTGTGTCGAAGGAGCACATCCAGCGCACGACGCCGGCCGCCTCGTCCCAGAAGTAGAAGCGGAACTTCTTCTGCAGCCGCTCGGCCACCTCGTGGGGAAGCCGGGCGAAGACGGCGTTCGCCTGCACGGGGTGCAGGATCTCCACCCCGTGGACGGCGCGTACGCCCTCGGCGAGCCGCTGGGCCATCTCATTGGAGTGGCGGGCGTTGCGCAGCCACAGGTCCTTGGCGAGCAGCGCCTCCAACTGCACCGACACGAACCGCATCTTGGAGGCCAGCTGCATCGACAGCTTGCGCAGATGCTTCATGTGGCGGACGGCGTCGGGGTTGATGACGACGACGGCCTCGCCGAAGACGGCTCCGTTCTTGGTGCCGCCGAGGGAGAGGAGGTCGACGCCGACCGCGTTGGTGAACGTCCGCATGGGCACGTCCAGCGAGGCTGCGGCGTTGGCTATCCGCGAGCCGTCCAGGTGCACGGTCATGCCGTGCGCGTGGGCGTGCTCGCAGATCGCCCGGATCTCCGCCGGGGTGTACAGGGTGCCGAGCTCGGTGCTCTGGGTGATGGAGACGACCTGGGGCATCGCCCGGTGCTCGTCGTCCCAGCCGTACGCCTGCCGGTCGATCAGCTCGGGGGTGAGCTTGCCGTCCGGGGTGGGCACCGTGAGCAGCTTCAGTCCGCCGACCCGCTCCGGCGCCCCGCACTCGTCGACGTTGATGTGGGCGCTCTCCGCGCAGATCACCGCGCCCCAGCGGTCGGTGACCGCCTGGAGGGCGACGACGTTGGCACCGGTGCCGTTGAACACCGGGAACGCCTCCGCCGTGGCACCGAAGTGCCCGCGGATGATCTGCTGCAGGTTCTCGGTGTAGGCGTCCTCGCCGTAGGCGACCTGGTGCCCGCCGTTGGCCAGGGCCAGGGCGGCGAGCACCTCCGGGTGGGCGCCGGCGTAGTTGTCGCTGGCGAAGCCGCGGACGTCCGGGTCGTGGTGACGACGGGCGTCGGTCTTCGGAGGGTTCACGGCTTCTCGGTCAGCCACAGGCGCTTTCCGTTCACTTCGGCGGCGGACCGGTCCCAGACGCCCACGACCGCGTCGGCCAGGTCGTGGACGTCCGTGAAGCCCGCGAACTTCGCGTTGGGGCGGTCGGCGCGCATCGCGTCGTGCACCAGCGCCTTCACCACCAGGATGGCAGCCGCCGACGTCGGACCGTCGGCGCCCCCGGCCTTGCGGAAGGCGTCGGCCAGCGCGAGCGTCCACGCCTCGGCGGCGGCCTTGGCGGCGGCGTACGACGCGTTGCCCGCGGTCGGCCTGGTGGCGCCGGCCGCGCTGATCAGCACGTAGCGCCCCCGGTCGCTGCGCTGGAGAGCCTCGAAGAAGGCGAGCGAGGTGTGCTGCACGGTGCGGATCAGCAGCAGCTCCAGGAAGTCCCAGTCGTCGAGGCTGGTCTTGATGAAGGTCTCGCTGCCGCGCCAGCCGCCGACGAGGTGGACCACGCCGTCGACGCGCCCGAACTCCTTCTCGGTGCGCAGCGCCCAGTCACGGGTGGACTCCAGGTCGAGCAGGTCGACCGTCTCGCCCGTCACGCTCGCCCCGCCGCAGGCGTAGCGCGCGGCGTCCACGGCCTCGGCGAGGCGCTCCGGGTCGTTGTCCGCGCCGACGACGGTGGCGCCCGCCTCGGCGAGCCGTCGCAGTGACGCCCGGCCGGCGGGTCCGCCCGCTCCGGCCACCGCGATCACCGCACCGCTGAGTGCACCGTTCCCCACCATGCGCCTCGCCTCCTGAGCAGCCTGAGCCGTGTTGCCCGTGTCGCGGTCGCTCACGCGGCGATCCGCTCGGCGTCGCCCGCGGTGATACCCCGGGTCGAGGCGATCACGTTCTTGAGCTTCTTGGACAGGGCCTCATAGAACATGCTCAGCGGAAACTCGTCCGGAAGCACGTCATCGACGAGTTTCCGCGGCGGCTGGCTCAGGTCGAGGGCGTCGGGGCCCTTGGCCCACTTGGATCCCGGGTGCGGGGCCAGGTAGGTCGAGACCAGCTCGTAGCCGGCGAACCAGTGGACGAGCTTCGGGCGGTCGATGCCCTCGCGGTACAGCTTCTCGATGTCGGCGCACAGCTGGTTGGTGACCTGCGGGGCGCGGTCCCAGTCGATGTACAGCTTGTTGTCGGTCCAGCGGACCACGTCGTGCTTGTGCAGGTAGGCGAAGAGCAGCTGGCCGCCGAGGCCGTCGTAGTTGCGCACGCGCTCACCGGTGACCGGGAAGCGGAACATGCGGTCGAACAGCACGGCGTACTGCACGTCACGGGCCTGCGGGACGCCGTCCGCCTGGAGCTTGACGGCCTCCTTGAAGGCGGTCAGGTCGCAGCGCAGCTCCTCCAGGCCGTACATCCAGAACGGCTGGCGCTGCTTGATCATGAACGGGTCGAACGGCAGATCGCCGTGGCTGTGGGTGCGGTCGTGGACCATGTCCCACAGGACGAAGGCCTCTTCGCAGCGCTTCTGGTCGTGGACCAGCGCGGCGATGTCCTCGGGCAGCTCCAGGCCCAGGATGCCGACGGCGGCGTCGGTGACGCGGCGGAAGCGGGCGGCCTCGCGGTCGCAGAAGATGCCGCCCCAGGTGAAGCGCTCGGGCGCCTCGCGCACGGCGATCGTCTCCGGGAAGAGGACCGCGGAGTTGGTGTCGTAGCCCGCGGTGAAGTCCTCGAACTTGATGCCGCAGAACAGCGGGTTGTCGTAGCGGGTGCGCTCCAGCTCGGCCAGCCAGTCGGGCCAGACCATGCGCAGGACGACCGCCTCGAGGTTGCGGTCGGGGTTGCCGTTCTGCGTGTACATGGGGAAGACGACCAGGTGCTGGAGGCCGTCCGCGCGGTTCGCGGCGGGCTGGAAGGCCAGCAGCGAGTCGAGGAAGTCGGGTACCCCGAAGCCGCCCTCGGCCCAGCGGGCCAGGTCCTTCGCCAGGGCCTGGTGGTAGGCGGCGTCGTGCGGCAGGAGCGGGGAGAGCGCCTCGACGGCCTCGACGACACGCCGCACGGCGGTCTCGGCGTCATCGCGCTCGGGCGCGCCCTCGGCCGAGAAGTCGATCGACCCGTCCTTGCACTGCCATGGCCGGATCCGCTCCACGGCATCCTTGAGCACGGGCCATGCCGGGTGCTCCACCACCCTGGTCACGGGAGGAACCTGCTCCCCCGAAGCCGCCTGCACAAGAATTTCCGTCATGTCCCATCCTCCACGGGAGAACCTCGCGTAAAGAGACCGTATACATACGAGGTTCCTCCCAGCAAGAGGAGGCTCGGGAAATTATCCTGCGCACCCTCAAGGTCACCGCACTTTTTCCTGCGGGGCGCGAGGAACGCGATTCAGACGCCGCCGGATGGGCATATGCACCTCCTACCCAGGGAGCCCCGGTCAATCCTCACGAGACTCGCCCACCCCAGGGTGACGGCCCGGAGCCGTGTGTGCCAGCCGTGCCACGTCGCGTAGCGCGAACCCCGCGCACATGTGGGGCTCATCACGCGCACCGGCCATTAGGCTGCGGGCTGCCACGCGAACAGTGCCCTCCGGTTCGCCTGCGTGCCGAGCCGCCGTCGACGGAAGCGAGTTGAGTCTTGAACTTCCTTACCATCGGTCACCGCGGAGTCATGGGTCTCGAACCCGAGAACACCCTCCGTTCCTTCGTCGCCGCCCAGCAGGCCGGCCTCGACGTCATCGAACTCGACCTCCACCTGAGCAAGGACGGCGCCCTCGTCGTCATGCACGACACCGACGTGGACCGCACGACCGACGGCACCGGCGCCATCGCCGACAAGACCCTCGCCGAGCTGCGCACCCTGGACGCGGGCCGCGGGGAGCGCGTACCGGTGTTCGAAGAGGTGCTGGACGCGGTACGAACGCCGCTCCAGGCCGAGATCAAGGACGTCGCCGCCGCCCGGGCGCTCGCCGAAGTGATCAGCCAGCGGGACCTCGTCTCCCGTGTCGAGGTGTCCTCGTTCCACGACGACGCCGTCGCCGAGATCGCCCGCCTGGTGCCCGGGGTGCGCACCGCGCTGATCGCCAGCCGCTACGGCACCGACGTCGTGGACCGTGCCGTGGCCGCGGGCGCGGCGACGGTCTGCCTGAACATCCGCCGCCTCACCCTCGAGGTGGTCGAGCACGCCCGCAAGGCCGACCTCCGGGTCATCGGCTGGGTGGTCAACACCCAGGACCACCTGCGGCTCGTCCGGGCCCTGGAGCTGGACGGCGCGACCACCGACTACCCGGAGATCAAGCGCACCGGCCGCTTCACCGCGTAGCCGGCTGCGCCGGGGTGCCCTCCACCCGGTCGAGCTCCTTGACCAGCAGCTCGAACTGGAGGTCGTCGCGCCGCGGGATGCCGAAGCGCTCGTCGCCGTACGGGAACGGCGTCATCCGGCCCGTACGGCGGTAGCCGCGCCGCTCGTACCAGGCGATCAGCTCGCTGCGCACCGAGATCACCGTCATGTGCATCTCGGTCACGCCCCAGGTGAGCCGGGCCTGCCGCTCCGCCTCCGCGATGATCACCTTGCCGAGACCGGCGCCCTGGAGCTCCGGGCTCACCGCGAACATCCCGAAGTAGGCGTACGCCCCGCGGTGCTCCAGGTGGCAGCAGGCCACCGTCCGGCCGTCGCGCTCGACGGTGAGCAGCCGGCCGTCGGGCGACTTGACGACCTCCAGCACGCCCTCGGGGTCGGTGCGCTGCCCTTTGAGGATGTCGGCCTCGGTCGTCCAGCCGGCACGGCTGGAGTCCCCCCGGTAGGCCGACTCGATCAGCGCGACCAGCGTGTCCACGTCGGCGTCGGTGGCGTCGCGGAAGACGAGCCCGGCACGGGCGTCGGGCGCGGCGGTGTCCATGGTGTGTTCTCCCCCGTCTCGGGCGCGGTCAGGGCATCGCAGAGCCTAACCCGCCGCTAGGGTGCGGCTGCATGGTGCATGTACTGAGCGGCCGGACACTCATCCGTCCCACCGACCCCGAGCGGTCCCGGGTCTTCTACGGCGAGCAGTTGGGCCTCGCCGTGTACCGCGAGTTCGGGACGGGCGCCGAGCGCGGCACCGTCTACTTCCTCGGCGGGGGCTTCCTGGAGGTCTCCGGCCGCTCCGAGGCACCGCCCTCACCGGCCGTGCGGTTGTGGATGCAGGTCGACGACGTGGCGGCCGCGCACGAGGAGCTGGTGGCGAAGGGCGTCGAGATCGTCCGGCCGCCCCGGCAGGAGCCGTGGGGCCTGATCGAGATGTGGCTCGCCGACCCGGACGGCACGTCGATCGTGCTGGTCGAGGTGCCGGCGGAGCACCCACTGCGGTACCGCCCCGGCATCTAGGGCGTGTTTCGAAAGTCCCGCAGGCTGCCGAGGCGGCCTTCCAGGCGGGTGAGCAGGTCGCCCAGCAGGGAGGCCAGTTCCTCCTGGCCGTCGGCGTCGAGGTCGGCCAGGACGGCTGTCTCGTAGGCGAGCTGTTCGGGCAGGATGCCGTCGACGAGGTCCCGGCCGGCGTCGGTGAGGCGGACGTGCGCGACGCGGCGGTCGCGGGTGTCGCCGCGCCGCTCGACGAGTCCGCGTTCGCTGAGCGCCTTGAGGCGCTTGGTGACGGCGGCCCCGGAGGAGAAGGTCTCGCGGGTGAGCTCGCTGGGGGTGAGCTCGTGGCCGGTGCGCCGCAGCGCGCCCAGCAGGTCGAACTCGGCCCGGCTCAGACCGGCCCGGCGCAGCGGCGCGTCCTCCGCCTGCTGGAGCAGGGCGGAACAGCGGTTGATCCGGCCGATGATCTCCATGGGGGCGGTGTCGAGGCGGGGGTGCACGGTCCGCCACTGGCGGACCACGGCGGCCACCGTGTCCTGTCGCGTCCCGGTCGGCCCGCCGTTCGTCGCCGTCATGGCCGTACGCCCTCCGTCGTGTCGCTGTGTGTGCGCTGGTCGTGGTGCGCGTCCTCGCGGTGTCCCGTCCCGGCGAGCGTACGGGGTGTCTCGCGCGCGTTCCGCACGACCCGCTCGCCGGCGCGGTCCGGGACGGCCACGGCGGCGAGGACTCCGACGAGCGCGCCGACGAGGGTGTCGAGCACCCGCTCGCCGATCAGGCGAGCCGGGTCCTGGAGGCCGGCGAACTCGGTGATGAGCAGGGCCATCGGCGTCACGCAGACGCTGCCGAGCCAGTAGTTGCGGCCGATGAGGGCCTCGGCGCCGAAGTTGAGGGCGACGCAGCACAGGACGAGGGCGAGGCCGCCGGTGTGCGCGAGGGGGACGAGGGCGGCGAAGAGGAGGACCCCGAGGAGGTTGCCGACGACGCGCTGCACCCCCCGGCCCCAGGTGAGCGTGAAGCTGGCCTGGTAGAGCGAGGCGGCGGTGACCAGCGCCCAGTACGGGCGGCCGACCCCCAGGGCGAGGGAGGCGTACCCGGCGAACGCGCAGCCCAGGGCGGTGCGTGCGGCGATCCGGCCGAGCGGGCGGACACGGGCCCACAACGGGTCGCGCACGACGGGTTCGCTCCGGAGGAGCGTGCGGTCGTCGACCAGCGGCACGGGCAGGGTGCCGCGCACCTGGCGGGCCCAGTCGCGCAGCAGGTCCGGGTCGGCGTCCCCGGGCGCCGCGAGGGCGATCCCGGCGCGGTCCACGAGGCGGGTCAGGGCGCGCCGGGCGTCGGTGGCGCGGCCCGCGCCGGCCAGGGCGCGCCGGGCGTCGGTCAGGGCGGTACCGGCGTGGGCCGCGTGGTGGTCGTCACGGGACTCCGCGTACGTGGCGGCCGCGCGGAGCGCCGCCGCGGTGGCCCGGCGTTCCGGACCGTGCGGGCGCAGGAGTCCGGGTGCCATGCCGACCAGCCAGGACCAGGCGCCTGCCGCGGCCCCCAGGGCGAGGTGCCCGGGGATCTCGCCGAGGGTCTGGGGCACGAACAGGGCGGCGGAGCTGACGAAGGTGAGGATGACGTGGCCGGGCGGGCCGATCCTGGTCGCGTCGCACAGCACCTTCTGGACGGCGGCCAGTGCCGCGCCGACGGTGACGAGCACGACGGCGCTGCCGGTCAGCGAGGACGCGACCAGGGCGGCGGCGAGGCCGGCGAGCATGCCGAGCAGCACCCACGCCAGGGCGCGGGCCCGGGCGGCGTAGGGGCGGTTGTGGGCGTAGAGCGCGCACAGGGATCCGGCCATCGTGTACATCGCCAGGTCGAGCCGGTCCAGCGCCACCAGGGTGAGGTTGGGCGGGGCGATGGCGGCGACCACGCTCAGGGCGGGCTTGAACCAGATCTCGGAGGGCCGGCCGAGGCGCAGCACTCCGGCGACCGGAAGCGGAATTCGACTACTCACTTCATCACTTTAGCGGGTGTTTTATCCGTAAATCAAATGCGGGTGCTCCGTCGAACGCTCCCCGTGTACACCTCTGCGCCCGCGTGGCCCCCGTCCCGCCCGGGCATCGACGCACTGTCCGGACCGTCGAGCGGGGAGGTGCGCGTGCACGGACCGGCTTCGCTCGCCTGGCTGCTGGTCGCGCTGTGTGCGGCGACCGGCGCCTACTGCCTGCTGCGGATGCGCAGCCATGTCGAGGAGCAGCGCCGGGCCGCGGGAGGCGAGGCGCTGATGGGGTTCGGGATGGCCGCGATGGCGGTGCCCGCCGCGGTCTTCACGCCGCCCGGCTGGGCCTGGCCCGTCTACGCGGCCGTGTTCGGCGCCGCGGCCCTGCACGCCCTGTGGTCGGCGCGGGCCGGCGGACACCATCTGCACCACCTGGTGGGCGCCGTGGCCATGGTCTACATGGCCCTGGTGATGGCCGCCGCGCCGGGGGGCCCGGGTGGGCACGGCGGGCACGGCGACGCGGGCGTCCCGCTGCTGACAGGAGTGCTGCTCGCCTACTTCACGGGCTATGTGCTGCTGTCCGGTGTCCGGCTGGTGCCGGTCACCGCGGGCGGGCCGGGCGTCGGCTGGGGCGACCGCCCCGAACTCGCGCGCGCCTGCCGGCTGTCCATGGGGATCGCCATGCTGGCGATGCTGCTGACCCTCTGAACCTCCCACCCGACGCCCGGACGGGACGCAGGGATACGCCGTGCCCCCCTGGGTATGCGGTGGACCACGGTGTCCATCCTGGGGCGGCCGGGGTCGCCCGCGGCGCGCGCCGCGGACGCCACCCCGGATGCTGGAGTCCGCCCCACGAGTCGGCGAGGATTCCCGCATGCCCATCCCGTCTGTCGAATCCCCGCCCCGCCCGAGGGCCGAGCGCGCGGTGCCCGGCTGGGCGGGCTCGCTCGCCCTCGCCTCGGCGCTGCTGCTCGCCCTGGTCGCGCTCCGCTGGCACCCGCTCATGGCACTCGACGGATCCGTCGCGGACACCACGCACCGCTGGGCGGTCGACGAGCCCGGACTGACGCATGCCTTCCGCATCCTGACGGACTGGGTGTGGGACCCGTGGACCATGCGGTGCGTGGCCTTCGTGGCCGCGATCTGGCTGGTGTGGCGCCGGGCTGCCCGCTGGGCGGCCATGTGGCTGGTGGTCACCTGTGCGCTGGCCACACTGGCCCAGCAGGCACTCAAGGCCGCCGTCGACCGGCCCCGCCCCACCTGGCCCGACCCCGTGGACTCCGCCCACTACGCCGCCTACCCGTCCGGGCACGCGATGACCGCGACGGTCGTGTGCGGTCTCCTGCTGTGGCTGCTGCACCGGCACGGCACCGACCGCCCCCTGTGGCGCACGGCGGTCGCCGTGGCGGCCGTGTCCGTGACCGGCGTCGGCCTGACCCGGATATGGCTGGGCGTCCACTGGGCGTCGGACGTAGTGGGGGGCTGGCTGCTGGGCGCCCTGGTGGTGGCACTGGCGGTGGGGGTGGACCTGCGCCGGCCACGAGATCGGGCGGACGCGGCCGACGGGGCGCTTTCCTGACCCAGGGCCGCGTGGAGGCCGTACACGGTCATGCCGAGCCCGCCCTGGACGATCCCCCGCGTCGCCCAGGGCGGACGGCAAGCCCCAGCCGGGCACAGCGGTGCCGGACGGGAGTGCTGAGTATAGTTGGCTGGCAGCCAGTCAACGCAGGAGTTACCGGATGTCCCCGCGCAGCGCCTCGGTCAATGAAGAGTTGCGGCGGCGTTCCCGGGAGCGGCTGCTGCAGGCGGCGGTGGAGCTGGTCGGTGAGCGCGGGTTCGACGCGACCACCCTGGGCGACATCGCGGACCGGGCCGGATCGGCTCGCGGACTGGTGTCGTACTACTTCCCGGGCAAGCGCCAGCTGGTGCAGTCGGCCGTGCACCGGCTGATGCACCGGACGCTGGAGGAGGCGCTGGAGCGCGAGCCCCGCACCGAGGACGGCCGGGAGCGGCTGGCCCGTGCCATCGACGCCGTCCTGGGCCTGGCCCGGGACCGGCCGGTGCTGATGCGCCAGCACATGGCGGGCATCCTGCAGGCGGAGGGCTTCGTGCAGTGCCCGGAGCAGCGGCGGCTCGCCGAGCTGCTGCGGGAGACCTGTGAGCGGTACGGCTCGCGGGACGTCGACGCGGACTATCCGATGCTGCGCGCCCTGCTGATGGGCGCGGTGTTCGCGGCCCTGGTGCCCGGGGTGCCGATGCGGGTGCCGGTGCTGCGGGCGGAGTTGTTCAAGCGCTACCGGCTGGACTGGGAGATGGGTGTCCCGCCGGACGCGGGAGCCGCTTCCGGCGGGACGTGCGACCAGGATCTGTCGCGGTTCTTCGCGACCGGGCGCGGGCCCGGCCGTCCGGAGGATCAGTCGAAGTAGTCGGGCTGGGTCTGGACGTTGAGTTCACGCAGGTGGATCCGGCGGGCCGGGTCCGTGCGGCGGTCGTCGATCTTCAGGACGTCGAAGCCGCGCGCGATCTCGTTGGAGTAGATGTAGCCGTTGTAGTAGTACGCCGACCACGAGCCCGCGATCTGCAGGGTGTCCGTCGTCAGGGGGCCGCGGTCGAAGTAGGCGATCTCCTTCGGGCTCCTGGAGTCGGTGAAGTCCCAGACCGAGACGCCGCCCTGGTACCAGGCCTGGACCATGAGGTCCTTGCCCTTCACGGGGATCAGGGACCCGTTGTGCGCCACGCAGTTCTCGGTGTCGGCCTGGTGCCGGGGGATCTTGAAGTAGCTGCGGAAGACCAGCTTGCGCTTGTCGCCCTTGCCAACGATGTCGTAGATGCCGTCGGCCCCGCGGTTCGGGCCGATCTCCGCGTTGCAGGTGGCCGCGCCGCCACCGCCGAGCTCGTCGGTGAAGACGACCTTGTTCGCCTTCTGGTTGAAGGTCGCCGAGTGCCAGAACGCGAAGTTCACGTCGTCCCGGACCTGGTCGATGACCTTGGGGCGCTCCGGATCCTTGATCGACATCAGGATGCCGTCGCCCATGCAGGCGCCCGCGGCCAGGTCCTCGGACGGCAGGACCGTGAGGTCGTGGCAGCCCGTGGTCTTGCTGACGCGGCCGGGTGTGCCGGGGTTGCCGCCGCCGTCCGGGCCCTCACCGGGGAAGAGCACCGGGAAGCCGACGACGGCCGCCTTCTGGGGTGCGTAGCGCGGCACCTTGATCACGGAGATGCCGTCGTGCGGCGGCCGGCAGTCCGGGTAGGAGGCGTCGGGCGAGTACGAGGAGACGTAGAGGTAGACGTTCTTGCGCTCGGGCACCAGGGTGTGGGTGTGCGAGCCGCAGGCGGTCTCGACGGCGGCGACGTACTTCGGGTTGCGCTTGTCGCTGATGTCGAAGACCTTCATGCCCTCCCACGAGGACTTCTCGGTGGCGGGCTGGGTGGTGCTGTTGCAACTGCTGTCGCTGCGCGAGGAGTCGGTGGACAGGAAGAGCAGGTCGCCGGAGACGGAGATGTCGTTCTGCGAGCCGGGGCACAGGACCTGCGCGACGGTCTTCGGGGCCCTCGGGTCGCTGATGTCGAAGATACGGAAGCCGTCGTAGTTGCCCGCGAAGGCGTACTTGCCCTGGAAGGCGAGGTCGGAGTTGAGGCCCTGGAGCGTGTCCTTCGGGACGGACGCCAGGTGCCGGATGTTGGCGGAGTGGACGATCTCGTGCTGGCCGGGTATCGCACCGTCCTTCAGCGCCTCGCGCACCTCGGCCCGGGTGCTCTCCGAGACCTTCTGCTGCTGGGCGGGGCCGTCCCCGGGGTCGGGGATCGCGGTCGCCGGCTGCGCGGTGAGCAGCGCGCCCAGGAGTCCGGCGGCGACGGCCACGACTCCCAGGTGTCTGCGGCGGGTTCGGGGATTTCCGAACAGGATCACTGTTTCCTCCCTTGTGCCGTTCGCACTGGAACGGTTCACGCACGCCCGAGTATCGTCATAGGCATGCCCATATCAAAAGGGGACCAGGCACATGTGACGCCGACTTCACGGCGCCGGGCGGGCGTCGCCCTGGCCGCGGCCGCCCTCGTGCTCACGCTCGGCGGCTGCGACTCCGGCACCGACGCCAAGTCGCCCGCGCGGAGCGGGCCTTCGGTGATCGTGCCTGGTGGGCCGGGTGAACCCAACAAGGTGCTGTCCGCCGAGGAGGCCGCTCGGCAGCGCGCCGAGGACGACTCCCCCAACTCCGCCGACGTCGACTACGCCCGCATGATGATCCAGCACCATGAGCAGGCACTGGTGATGACCCAACTCGTGCCCGAGCGCGGCGAGTCGGCGAAGGTGAAGAAGCTCGCCGCGCGGATCGCCGCCGCGCAGGGCCCCGAGATCGACGCGATGAAGGGCTGGCTCAAGACCCACGGCAAGAACACCCGGGGCGAGGGCCACGGGCACGCGCACACGCCGATGCCCGGCATGGCGACCGAGGCCCAGCTCGCCACGTTGCGCGCCGCGCGCGGGAAGGCGTTCGACGAGCTGTTCCTCACGCTGATGATCACCCATCACGACGGGGCGATCGCCATGGCCACCGACGTGAAGGCGCAGGGCAACAACATCCAGGTCGAGGAGATGGCGGACGACGTCGTCGCCCAGCAGACGACCGAGATCTCCCGGATGCGGGACCTGCTCTGACGCAGCCGGACGCGGGTCCGCCGACGGACGTCAGCGGCGCGCGCGGCGCGGTGGCAGGAACCCCGCGTCGCGTGCCTGCCCGATGAGCCGCAGCGACCGGCGCCGGCTGTGCCCGGTCGCCCCCATCACCGCGAGAACGGGGTCGGCGCCCCGTTCCTGGGCGCTGCGGTACTCCCGCGCGACCAGCCACTGCCCCTCGACGCCGAGCGGCCACTCCGGGCGCGCCCTGCTCGCCGGGGAGCCGTCGGCGGCCCGGCCGGTGACGCCGCACGCCTCGGACAGCGGATCCTCGATCCAGTCGGCGAGGGCCGCGAGGTCGTCCAGCGAGAGCGCCGGTACGGCCCGGACGTCCTCCAGGTAGACGCCGCCGTCGCCGACCACGGCGACCGCGTCCACGTGTGCGCCGTCACCGAACTCCAACCGGACACCCAGCCACGACGTGGCCGCGGCGCCGTCCCGCACTTCCCACGCGGGCCACACGGACACGGTGCCGTCTGTCGCACAACGATCGGAAAGATTAAGAAAGGATGCTTCCAGCACACACGCAACGTAACCTCATGATCACATTCCATAACGAACGAACACGCTTCCCGTGCGCCGGACAGCACCCTGTCAGCGGAGTGGCGGCGGTGCGATGCTGGAGTCGAGAGCGACTCCCGACCTTCCATGACCGAGGAGTTCCGCCGTGCTCAGGATCGCCGTCGTCGGTTCCGGCCCCAGCGGGTGCTACACCGCTCAGGGCCTCGTCCAGCAGCACCCCGGCGTGTTCGTCGACGTCCTGGACCGGCTGCCGTGCCCGTACGGTTTGGTGCGGTACGGGGTGGCCCCGGACCACGAGAAGATCAAGTCCCTGCAGAGCACCCTGCGCACGGTGCTGGAGCACGAGCGGGTGCGGTTCCTCGGCGGGGTCCCGGTCGGCCCGGACGGTGTGCCGGTCGCACGGCTGCGCGAGCTGTACCACGCGGTGGTGTACTGCGTGGGCGCCGCCACCGACCGCCGCCTCGGGATCGCGGGCGAGGATCTCCCGGGCAGCTGGTCGGCGACCGAGTTCGTGTCCTGGTACAGCGCGCATCCCGACGCCGCCGTCGACGGGTTCCTGACCGGGGCGCGCTCGGCGGTGGTCATCGGCGTCGGCAATGTCGCGGTCGACGTGACCCGCATGCTGGCGCGCGGCGCGGCCGAGCTGAGCCCCACCGACATCCCGCACGCCGCGCTCACCGCACTCGCCGCGAGCCGCGTGTCCGAGATCAGCATGGTGGGCCGGCGCGGCCCGTCGCAGGCCCGCTTCACCACCAAGGAACTGCGCGAACTGGGCACGCTGCCGGACACCGCGGTCTCCGTGGACCCGCGGGAGCTGGCGATGGACCCGGCGTGCGCCGACCCCGGCGCCCTGCCCGCGTCGCAGCGCCGCAACGTGGAGGTGCTGCGCGACTGGGCCGGGGCCCCGGCACGGGCCGCCCGCCACCGCGTCCGGCTGCGCTTCTTCCTGCGCCCGGTCGAACTCCTCGCCCGCGAGGGCCGGGTGGGCGCGGTGCGCTTCGAGCGGACGGCGCCCGACGGGGAGGGCGGTGTGCGGGGCACCGGCCGGTTCGAGGACGTGGCGGCCCAGTTGGTGCTGCGGTCGGTGGGCTATCGCGGAGTGTCGCTGGAGGGGCTGCCGTTCGACCCGGCGACCGGCACGGTGCCGCATCGCGCCGGCCGGGTGCTGCGCGACGGGGCGGTGGTGCCGGGCGAGTACGTGGCCGGGTGGATCAAGCGCGGGCCGACGGGTGTCATCGGCACCAACCGGCCGTGCGCGAAGGAGACGGTCGCCTCGCTGCTGACGGACGCCGCCGCACTGGAACGCGGGCCGGTGCTGGACGAGCCGGTCACGGCCCTGCGGGCGGCCGGGATCGACCCGGTGCCATGGGAGGGCTGGCGCGCGATCGAGCGGGCGGAGGCGGAGCTGGGCGCGTCGCTCGGCCGGGACACGGTCAAGCTGCCCGACTGGCGGTCGCTCATGAACGCGGCGCAGGGCGACACCCCCTAGGGGATGTCACCGTCCCCGAGCCGCGTGGCCTGGCGACCGGCCGCGTCCAGGAGCGCGGCGAGCAGACCGGGGAAGAGGCCGTCCAGGTCGTCCGCGCGCAGGCCGTTCATCTTGGCCGTGCCCCGGTAGACCTGCCGGATCACACCGCTCTCACGCAGCACCCGGAAGTGGTGCGTGGTCGTGGACTTGGTGACGGGCAGGTCGAAGTGCGAGCACGAGAGCTCTTCGCCGATGGTCGCGAGCTCGCGCACGATCCGCAGCCGCACCGGGTCGGACAGGGCGTGCAGCACCCCTTCGAGGCGGATCTCCTCGCGCGCCGGGTGCGGCAGGTCCCGGCTGCTGACGGCGGGGCTGGTCACGGCGGCTCCAGTTCGTCGGGTCCCCTGACACGGTTTCCCTCACTCGGTTCCGGCCATTGTACGAGAGGCGTCGTAGTTTGACATGTCCCGTACTACGATGCCTATCGTACGAGTCGACCACCGGCCCCGTGACGAATGGAGTCCGCCGTGAGCGCGCTCTTCGAGCCCTACGTCCTGCGCGACCTGACGATCCCCAACCGCGTGTGGATGGCACCGATGTGCCAGTACTCGGCCGCGCCGGAAGGCCCCGACACGGGCGCCGCCGGGGACTGGCACTTCGCCCACTACACCGCCCGCGCGACCGGTGGCACCGGCCTGATCCTCGTCGAGGCCACCGCCGTCCACCCCGACGGCCGTATCACCCCGCACGACCTGGGCATCTGGAACAACCGGCAGGTCGCGGCGCTGCGCCGGATCACGGACTTCCTGCGCGCCCAGGGCACCGTGCCGGGCATCCAGCTCGCCCACGCCGGGCGCAAGGCGTCGTCCGGACGCCCCTGGGAGGGCGGCGGGGCGGTGGGACCGGACGCGCACGGCTGGCAGCCGGTGGCACCCAGCGCGATCGCCTTCGCCGAGGGACGCCCGGTACCCAGCGAGCTGAGCGTCGCCGAGATCCAGGACGTCGTACGGCACTTCGAGGACGCCGCCCGCCGC
Source organism: Streptomyces sp. NPDC056628 (assembly GCF_042792555.1). Lineage (NCBI taxonomy): Bacteria > Bacillati > Actinomycetota > Actinomycetes > Kitasatosporales > Streptomycetaceae > Streptomyces > Streptomyces sp. NPDC056628. The sequence continues at coordinate 259,526 of NZ_JBHTWG010000002.1, read as the reverse complement.
GCCCTCGCGGCCGGCTTCGACGTCGCCGAGATCCACGGCGCGCACGGCTACCTGATCAACGAGTTCCTCTCCCCGCACTCCAACCACCGCACGGACGCGTACGGCGGTTCCTACGAGAACCGAACCCGTCTCGCCCTCCAGGTGGTGGACGCCGTACGCGCGGTGTGGCCGGACGACAAGCCGCTGTTCTTCCGGATCTCGGCGACCGACTGGCTCGGCGAGGACGGCTGGACCGACGACGACACGGTCCGCTTCGCCGCCGATCTGCACGCCCACGGCGTCGACCTGCTCGACGTCTCCACCGGTGGCAACGCCCCGGGCGCCCGCATCCCCGTCGGTCCGGGCTACCAGGTGCCGTTCGCCGCACGGGTCAAGGCCGAGACGCCCCTGCCGGTCGCGGCGGTGGGGCTGATCACCGACGCCGAGCAGGCCGAGAAGATCCTCGCGAACGGCGAGGCGGACGCCGTCCTCCTCGGCCGTGAACTGTTGCGCAATCCGTCCTGGGCGCGCCAGGCGGCGCGCGAACTGGGCGGCACGGTGCGCGTGCCCGACCAGTACCACCTGTCGGTCTGACCCACGCCGGGCGGGGCGGGCCGTCGGCCGCTTCACGAGGCCGCCTACTCCGGGCCGCTGTCCGCGCCCTCCCCGGTACGCGCGCGTGCCGCCTCGCGCAGGTGCCCGTCGCCACGCGCGCGTGCCTGGCCGGCCACTTCCCGCCGGTAGCGCGCGTACGCGGCCCGCAGGTCCACCCCCGGCCAGCCGTCCGGGAGGAGGCCGGGGGGCAGCACCGGGTCGGCCAGCAGATGCCGTACGACCGCCGCGAAGGCGGTGAAGCGCGCGGACGGGTCGCCGGCGCGGGCGACGTGGCCGAGCAGGGCGTGGCCGGTCGCGGCCCAGGCGTCCAGGTCCCAGAGGCGGGCGGCCAGGTCGCGGGCGGCGGCATCGGGCCGGGACCGGTAGCGCTGGGCGACGTCGTCGAGGGCGTCGGGCAGGGGCCGGCGCAGATTGGCCGGGCGCAGCCAGACGCCCTCCCGCAGTTCGGCGAGGCGCAGCCGGGTCAGCTCGGCGCGCAGGTCCGCGCGGTCGGCCGGGTCGCGGCCGGTGGCCGTGACCACGACCATCTCCCAGTCGCCGGCCCAGGTCCGGGTCTCCGGGTGGACGGCGTCGTCCTGCCGGCGCTGCCGTTCGAGGAGCCGGTCGCTGAGGGCGTAGACGGTGTCCGCCCGGCGCAGGTCGCCCGCGGCCACCATGCGGCTGAGCGCCGCCCGCAGCGTGGTGCCCGCGATCCCGAACGGCTCCACGGCACGCACCAGTTCCCGCACGGGCAGCTCCGGGGGGTGCAGGCCCAGCAGGAGGCTCAGGACGACCGATCGGGCGGACAGCGGGCGCAGTTCCACGTCCTCACCCCGCCGCGCCGCGTTCTTGCCCATGGCCAGGTACCTTACGTGCCGGCGCGACGTATTACAGTATTGCTGCGACCGTAAGAATGCTGCAACACTGGCGGCATGGTCTCGACACTCACGCAGGAGCAGCCCGTGGACCCGCAGGACGGGTCCGGGCCGTACGCCACCCACGACGTCGCCAACCAGCCCCCTCCCCTGGCCCCGTACGACGCGTCGCTGGACACCGCCCTGCTGGAGGGGCTGCGGCGCGAGGGAGCCGGCTGGGCCGAGGAGGACGTGCGGCGGCTCGGCCTGCGGGCCGGGAGCGCCGAGGCGCAGGAGTGGGGCGAGCTGGCCAACCGCCATGAGCCGGAGCTGCGCACGCACGACCGGTACGGCCACCGGATCGACGAGGTGGAGTTCCATCCGAGCTGGCACCACCTGATGCGGGTCGCCGTCGGCGAGGGACTGGCGGCGGCCCCCTGGGCGGACGACCGGCCCGGCGCGCACGTCGCCCGGACCGCGGGCGGACTGGTGTGGGGGCAGACCGAGGCCGGGCACGGCTGTCCGACGTCGATGACGTACGCGGCCGTCCCCGTGCTGCGCCGCCAGCCGGAGCTGGCCAAGGTCTACGAGCCGCTGCTGACCAGCCGGGAGTACGACCCCGGACTGCGGGTGCCGACGGAGAAGCGGGGACTGCTCGCCGGCATGGGGATGACGGAGAAGCAGGGCGGCTCCGACGTCCGGACGAACACGACGACGGCGTGGCCGTCCGCCGAGCCCGGCGTGTACACGCTGCGCGGCCACAAGTGGTTCACGTCGGCCCCGATGTGCGACGTCTTCCTGGTGCTCGCGCAGGCCCCCGGCGGTCTGTCCTGCTTCCTCGTGCCGCGGGTCCTGCCGGACGGCACCCGCAACACCTTCCGTATCCAGCGGCTGAAGGACAAGCTCGGCAACCGCTCCAACGCCTCCTCAGAGCCGGAGTTCGACGGCACGGTGGCCTGGCTCGTCGGACCCGAGGGGCGGGGCGTCAAGACCATCATCGAGATGGTCAACTGCACCCGGCTGGACTGTGTGATGTCCTCGGCGACGCTGATGCGCAAGACGCTCGTCGAGGCGGGCCACCACGTGCGCCACCGCAGCGCGTTCGGGGCCCGGCTGATCGACCAGCCGTTGATGCGCAACGTCCTGGCCGATCTCGCGCTGGAGTCGGAGGCCGCGACGACGCTGACCCTGCGGCTCGCGGGGGCCGCCGACCGGTCGGTGCGCGGCGACGACCGCGACGGCACCGAGTCGGCGTTCCGCCGGATCGCCACCGCCGCCGGCAAGTACTGGGTGACCAAACGGGGACCGGCGTTCACCGCGGAGGCCCTGGAGTGCCTGGGCGGCAACGGCTACGTCGAGGATTCGGGCATGCCCCGCCACTACCGCGAGGCGCCGCTGCTGTCGATCTGGGAGGGGTCCGGGAACGTCAACGCCCTCGACGTGCTGCGGGCGTTGAGCCGTGAGCCGGCGACCGTCGACGCGCTCTTCGGCGAACTGGCCCTGGCGCGCGGTGCGGACGCCCGGCTGGACGCCTCCGTCACCCGTCTCAAGGCCCAGCTGGCCGAGGGGTCCGAGGCCGGGGCGCGGCGCCTGGTCGAGCTGATGGCCCTGACCCTCCAGGCCGCCCTGCTGGTCCGGCACGCCCCGGCGACGGTCGCCGACGCGTTCTGCGCGACCCGGCTCGGCGGCGACTGGGGGCACGCGTTCGGGACGCTCCCCGACGGCGCGGACGTCGACGCGATCCTGGCGCGGGCCCTGCCCGACGGCGCCTGAGGACCGCGCCCCGCCTCAAGTGGCGAGCCCGCCCTCACCAGGTGGCGCGCCCGCCCCAGGACGGGCCGCAGCGGGCCCACTCCTGACCCCACCAGTCGATACGGCGGCTCTCCAGGCGGGCGCGCAGGGCGCGGCCCGCGACGAACGGGACGGCGGCGGCGCACAGACCCGCGACGCCGCCCACCAGCGTGGCCCGCGTACGGGCCTCGGCAGGGGTGGCCGGGCGGCCGACCAGACGGCCCTCCGGGTCCGTCCACACGGTGACCGGAGTGCCGGCCGGGCTGCCGGGGCGGACGCGGACCTGGCCGGTCCGCGGGGAGCCGTCCCGCGCGCTCCAGCGGACCTCGGCCCAGACCCGCTCGCCGCCGGCCGTGCCGGAGTGCGGACGGGCCCTGCCCGGCGCGGCCGCGCCGAGCAGGGCCACGACCGGCCGCCACTCGGCCTGCTCACGGGCCAGGCCCCGTTCCACACCGCCCGTGGTCGTCAGGGCCGTGACGACGCCCGCGAGGACCATGCCCGCCCACACGGCGAGCAGGACCCAGGACTCGACGGCGTCGGCCCGGCGCTTGAGCGGATTGCGCCGCCACCGCCACAGCCACACCCTGCGACCACGGAACGCCATCGGCGGCTTCCTCCTCACGAGCGCACGGACGCGCGGCACGGACGCGCCGGGCCGCTCACCACCCATACGGGTCCCGGCGCGCGGATGCTCACGCCCCGCGCCGGACGCGGCGTGGGACGCGTCCCGCATGTGCGTCATCGCCGCCCCGACCTGCGGTGTCGCCCTCCGCGGGGGTGACTGTCAGTGGCGGGGTGCACACTGGCCGGTGTCTGGGACAAAGGCGTCGCGGAGGTGATCGGCATGACCGAGGTACTGCTCGCAGTGGGCACGCGCAAGGGCCTGTTCATCGGCCGGAAGCGAGGGGGGACCTGGGAGTTCGACGAGAGTCCGTACTTCAACGCGCAGGCCGTGTACTCGGTCGCCGTCGACACCCGGGGCGAGCGCACCCGACTGCTCGTGGGCGGTGACAGCTCGCACTGGGGTCCGTCCGTGTTCCACTCGGACGACCTGGGCCGCACCTGGACCGAGCCGGCCCGGCCGGCGGTGAAGTTCCCCAAGGACACGGGGGCCTCGCTGGAGCGGGTGTGGCAGCTGCATCCGGCCGCGGCGGAGCCGGACGTGGTGTACGCGGGCACCGAGCCGGCCGCGCTGTACCGCTCGGAGGACCGGGGCGAGACCTTCGACCTCGTCCGGCCCCTGTGGGAGCACCCGACCCGCGCGAAGTGGGTGCCCGGCGGCGGGGGCGAGGGCCTGCACACGGTGGTCACGGACCGGCGCGACCCGAAGACCGTGACGGTCGCCGTCTCCACGGCGGGCGTCTTCCGCACCACCGACGGCGGCGTGAGCTGGACCCCGTCCAACTCCGGTGTCTCCGCGGTGTTCCTGCCCGACCCCAACCCGGAATTCGGCCAGTGCGTCCACAAGGTCGCGCAGGACGCGGAGGACGCCGACTGCCTGTACCTGCAGAACCACTGGGGCGTGTACCGCAGCGACGACGCGGGCGGGCACTGGACGGACATCGGCGAGGGCCTGCCGTCCACGTTCGGCTTCGCGGCCGCGGCCCACCCCCGGCGCGGCGGGACGGCGTACGTGTACCCGATCCAGGCCGACTCCGACCGGGTCCCGGCGGACCGCCGCTGCCGCGTCTTCCGTACGGCGGACTCCGGCGGCACGTGGGAGGCGCTGACGACCGGGCTGCCGCAGGAGGACCACTACGGCACGGTGCTGCGGGACGCGCTGTGCACCGACGACGCGGACCCGGCGGGCGTGTACTTCGGCAACCGCAACGGCGAGGTGTTCGCCTCGGCCGACGACGGCGACACCTGGCGCCAGCTGGCGTCGCACCTGCCGGACGTGCTCTGCGTCAGGGCGGCGGTGATCGGATGAGCCCGCGAGGCCTACCGGTCACCTCGGGCCACCGGTTGATCGGCGCCGCCCGTACGGCAGTAGGGTGACGCCCGTGGCTCCACGACCCTTGCATGAAATCGTCGAACCGGGCTGGGCGAAGGCCCTCGAACCAGTCGCCGACCGGATCGCCGCGATGGGGGACTTCCTGCGCGCGGAGATCGCGGCGGGACGGACCTATCTGCCGGCCGGGGCGAACGTCCTGCGGGCCTTCCAGCAGCCGTTCGACGAGGTGCGCGTCCTGATCGTCGGGCAGGACCCCTATCCGACCCCGGGGCACGCGGTCGGTCTGTCCTTCTCCGTGGCCCCCGAGGTGCGTCCGCTGCCCGGCAGCCTCATCAACATCTACCGGGAGCTGAGTTCCGACCTGGGGCTGCCGCAGCCGTCCAACGGTGATCTGACGCCGTGGACCGAGCAGGGTGTGCTGCTGCTCAACAGGGCACTCACCACGGCCCCCCGCAAGCCGGGAGCCCATCGAGGCAAGGGCTGGGAGGAGGTCACCGAGCAGGCGATCCGCGCGCTCGCCGCGCGCGGCAAGCCTCTGGTGTCCATCCTGTGGGGCCGCGACGCCCGTAACTGCCGTCCGCTGCTGGGGACCCTGCCGTCGGTGGAGTCGGCCCACCCGTCGCCGATGTCGGCCGACCGCGGCTTCTTCGGCTCGCGCCCCTTCAGCCGGGCCAACGACCTGCTGATCCGGCAGGGCGGCCAGCCGGTGGACTGGCGCCTGCCGTGACCGGTGCCGGGGGCGGCCCGGCCGGCTTCCTGGCGGTCGACTCCGGCGGTTCCGGGCTGCGGGTCGTCGTCGGCGAGGCCGGACGCGGTGTGCTCGCCCGGCGGGAGTCGCGCGAGCCCCTGCGGACCGGGGACCGCGGGCTCGACCCGGACCATCTCATGGGTCAACTGGTGCCCATGGTGCGGGCGTCGACCGCCGAGGCCGGTGTCGGCCGGCTCGGCGCCGCCGCCGTCGGGGCGGCGGGGCTCGCTTCCCTGGGGGACGCCCTGCGTGCCGAGCTGCCGGCCGCGCTGGAGCGGGAGTTCGGCGTCCGGCGGGTCGCCCTGGCCGCCGACGCGGTCACCGCCTATGTGGGCGCCCTCGGCTCCCGGCCCGGAGCCGTCGTCGCCGCCGGAACGGGTCTCATCGCCGTCGGCACGGATCTGACGGCCTGGCACCGCGCCGACGGCTGGGGGCATCTGCTCGGCGACTGCGGGGGCGGCGCCTGGATCGGGCGGGCCGGGCTGGAGGCGGCGCTGCGTGCGCACGACGGCCGCTCCGGCGGTTCCGCCGCGCTGCTGGCGTCCGCCGAGGAGCAGTTCGGACCGGTGCGGGAGTTGCCGGGCGCCCTGTATCCGCGTCCGGACCGGGCGGCCGTGCTGGCCTCCTTCGCCCCCCGGGTGGCGGCCTGCGCGGCCGACGGCGACCCGGTGGCCGTGGAGGTGCTGAAGGCCGCCGCACGCCATGCCGCGGACGCTGCGGCGGCCGTCTGCCCGCCGTCCGGGACACCCCGGCTCGCGCTCACCGGTGGCCTGTTGAACCTGGGGGCCTCGCTGCTCACGCCGCTGGACGAGGAGTTGGCGCGGCGGCTGCCGCACGCGCGGCGCGTGCCGGCCGCCGGGGACCCGTTGCACGGGTCCGTGTGTCTCGCGACCGACCTGGTGGAAGGCCGGCTCGCGCTGCCCGGTGACGGCGCGGTGCTCACCGTGACCCAGGGGGCGGCCGTGACAGAGCGCGACGAAGAGTGATCTTCCGGCGTCGCCCGATCCCCCTCTCCACGTCACTCAATCCGACAAAAGCGGACGGATACCGCTCACCTGCACCCTCCCCGAACAGGGGAGCCCAGGAAACCAGTAACATGCGGCGCCATGAGCTCCCCCACTGGACCCGCGTCCGGCCTGCCAGTACGAATGCCGCGACCCCGCCAGCCCGGGCGGCACCGCCGACCCGAGCCCCTGGCGGCTCCTGAAGGCGCGCCCGCGCTCGTCCTCGCGGTGCCCGGCACACCGAGTGCCGCCACCCGCGGCCTCGCCGAGGAGGTCGTGAGCATCGCCCGCTCCGAGCTTCCCGGCCTCGACGCCCGCATCGGGTACGTCGACGGTGACGACGGGGAGTTCCCCACGCTCCAGTCCGTGCTCACCAAGGCCGCCGAGGAGCGCACCGCCCGCTACGAGCAGGCCCTCGCCGCGGGCGTGGAGGCCAAGGCGCCCGAGGGCCCCGTCGCCGTGGTCGTGCCGCTGCTCGCCGGCCCGGACAGCGCGCTGCTGCGGGTGATCCGCCAGGCCGTGATGGACAGCCGTGTCGCGGCCGACCTGACCGATGTGCTCGGCCCGCACCCGCTGCTCGCGGAGGCCCTGCACGTGCGCCTGTCGGAGGCCGGTCTGGCCCGTGCCGACCGGGCGCGCCTGTTCACCGTGGCCACGGCCGCGGACGGCATCATCCTGGCCTCGGTCGGCGGTGAGGAGGCCGTGCAGGCGGCCGGTATCACCGGCATGCTGCTCGCCGCGCGTCTCGCCGTGCCGGTGATGGCGGCGGCCCTGGACCAGGAGGGCTCGATCGCGTCGGTCGCCGAGCAGCTGCTGTCCTCCGGTTCTCAGCAGCTGGCCCTGGCCCCGTACCTGATCGGCCCGGAGATCGACGCGGCCCTGATCGAGGAGGCCGCTCAGGAAGTGGGCTGCTCCGCCGCCGAGGCGCTCGGCCCCTACCCGGCGATCGGCAAGCTCGCCCTGTCCCAGTACACGGCGGCGCTGGGCATCGCCCCGCAGCAGGCGCAGGGCACCCCGGTGCGCTGACCGCCCACCGAGGCCGTGACGCCGAAGGGCCCGGCCCCCGCATCGGGGGCGGGCCCTTCGGCGTACGGTCACACCGTGCCGGGAGCCTCGCCGACGACCACGCAGGAGGCGGCGGACACCGCGACGGACCCCGCGTGGCGCGGGAGCCCGGAGTCCGGGTCCACGGAGAACCAGGCCACGTCCCCGGACCGCTCGTTCGCGACGTACAGGACGCCGTCGGCCTCGGTGAGCGCGCGCGGCCAGTGCCCGGCGCACGGGACGGTGCCGACCAGCCGCAGCTCCTCGCCTTCCACGGCGAAGGCCGACAGCACGTCCTCGCCCCGGGTGGCGACCCAGACGAAGCGGCCGTCGGGCGAGACGGCGATCCCCGACGGGTACGCGTCGCCGGAGGGGGCGTCCACCAGCACCGGGTGCTCCGTCAGCGGCTTCAGGGTGCCGTCGTCGCCGTCCCAGTGGCAGACCGTGACGGTCGGACGCAGCTCGTTGACGACGTACGCGTACGGGCGCAGCGGGTGGAAGGCCAGGTGGCGGGGGCCGGAGCCGGGCCGCAGGGCGATCTCGCGGTGCAGGGCGAGTGCGCCGTCGCAGAGGGTGCACACCCGCACCGAGTCGGTGCCGAGGTCGACGCTGACGATCCAGCGGCCGCTCGGGTCCGGCTGGATCTGGTGGGCGTGCGGGCCCTGCTGGCGGGGTGTGTACGGGCCTGAGCCGGTGTGCCGCAGCACGGCGAGCGGGCCCTCCGCCAGGGAGCCGTCGGAGCGGACGGGGACGGCGGTGACGCTGCCGGAGCCGTAGTTGGCGGTCAGGACGTGCCCGTCGTGAAGTGCCAGGTGGGTGGGGCCGTTGGCGTCCAGGGCCACCGGGGTGCCGATCCGTTCCGGACCGTCGCCGGTCACCCGGTAGGCGGCCACGGCGCCCTCGGCCGTCTCGCTGACCGCGTAGAGGGTGTCCCCGCCGGGTGCGACGGCCAGGTACGAGGGGTCGGGCACGTCCCGTACGCCGTTCAGCACGGTCAGCGCACCGCTGTCGGCGGCCACCGCCGCCACGCTGATACCCGCGCCTCCGGCGGCCGTGAACGACCCGATGTAGGCCCGTCTCCCCCGCTTGCCGGCGTCTGCCACCGCTGTCCCCTTCCGGTCGGGTGCCGTCCGGCCGACGGTAGCAGTGGATCACTGCGCACCGGCCGACGCACGGGTGCGGCGGTCGGGGGAGCCGCTACTCCGCCGCCACGAGCCGCCGCACGGAGGCGGTCCGCAGGGGGTGCGCGAGTTCCGCCAGGGCGCGCTCCAGGCCGTGCAGGTGCGCCAGGGCGGGGTCGGCCGCCGCGGGCCGGTCGGCGGGAGCGGTGACGTCCGTGCCACCGGTCAGGGCCTCCACGGCGGCCTCGACGCGCCAGCAGGCGGCGGCGAGGCGTGCGTCGTGCGAGGCCTCGGGGTCCGCGGCGACCGCGGCCAGGCCGCGCACCTCGCGGGCGCAGTCGTCCAGCAGGTCCAGGACGTGGCGGGCGCGCCGCTTGCGGGCCGGCAGGGGGTTCAGCGGGTGCACGAGCGGGGCGACCGAGAGCCGTACGCGGGCGAGGAGCTGTTCCAGCTCGGCGACCCGCTGGGCCGGGTCGGCGCTGTCGTCGCCGGCGAGGCGGGCGGCGGCCTCGGCGGTGGCCGTGTGCACACAGCGCAGGGCCCGCTGGATCCAGGCGTCCGTGATGGCGTGGGTGGTGACGGGCAGGACGAGGAGCACCGCGAGGACCGCGCCGACGGCGCCGACGGCCGTCTCGGCGAGCCGTACCGCCAGCAGGGCGGGTTCGAGGACGCCGAGGAGGCCGTAGAGGAGTTCGGCGAGCACGGTGACGCAGAGCATCATCCACGTGTAGGAGACGGCGGCCGAGTAGAAGATGCCGAAGACGCAGACGGCGAGGAGGGCGGCCGTGGGCAGGTGCGCGCCCTCCAGCGGGACGGCGACGACGAGCCCGAGGCCGATGCCGAGGAAGGTGCCGAGGACCCGGCGGAAGCCCCGGACCAGGGTCTCGCCGCGCGAGGTGGTGTTGACGAAGACCCACCAGGTGGCGCCGACGGCCCAGTACCAGCGCTCTCCGGACACCAGCTGCCCCACGACCAGGGCGAAGCCGGCACCGGCGGTGGCCTGGACGGCCTGGCGGGTGGTCACCCGGGCGAGTCCGCGGCCGCCCGGCGGTGCGGGGACGGCGGCCGGGGGCATCCGGCGTTCGTAGCACCACATCCCGAAGCGCACGGCGGCCGCGCTCAGCACGGACAGCAGGACAGCGGCGTACAGCTCGGGCAGCCGTCCCGGGGTCGCGTGCAGGAACTGCGCCACGAAGTAGGTCATGAAGGCGAACACGCCCAGGCTGTGGCCGCGCGGCCCCCAGCGGCGGGCGTAGACGCCGGCGCCGACGACCGCGAGGAAGGTGAGGTCGCGGGCGAGAGGCTGGTCGTGCAGTCCGGCCGCCGCCGCGAGGACGGGCAGACCGGCCAGCGGCAGCAGCGCGGTGGTGACGGCCTGCCCGCGCACCGTCGCGTCGGCGACCGTGAACAGGGCGAGCAGCGCGGCGATACCGCCGGTGACCATGCCGACGAGGGTGTGCCCGGCGAGCCCGCAGACGAGGACCGCGAGCCCGATGCCCAGGACGCCCCGGGCGGCGAAGCGCAGCCGCACCCGCCCCGGGTCCGGCGCGACGAACACCCTCTTCAGCAATGTGACCCCCCGTGTGGCCCGTGGTGGCCCTTGTGGCCCTGGCATGCAAAAGGCGCCGCGGGAACCCGCAGCGCCATCGACCGTCCCATTGCAGCATCACCGGACTGGCTGGCTCAAGTCTCCTCTTCTAGGCTGGGCCATTGGTACAGATATTTCGGTCCTGGCACGTCCACCGGCGGGCCAATGGACCAGACGGCGAGAAGGGCCGGCGCCCATGCCCGTGGACGAACTCGACACCCGCATCCTGCGGCTGCTGCTGGAGCAGCCGCGCACCAGCGTGCGGGAGTACGCCCGCATTCTCGGGGTCGCGCGGGGCACGCTCCAGGCCCGCCTCGACCGGCTGGAGCGGGACGGGGTGATCACCGGCGCGGGTCCGACGCTGTCGCCCGCCGCGCTGGGCCACCCGGTGCTGGCGTTCGTGCATGTCGAGGTCACCCAGGGGCACCTCGACGACGTGGGCGCCGAGCTGGCCGCCGTACCGGAGATCGTGGAGGCGTTCTCGATCACGGGCGGCGGCGATCTGCTGACCCGGGTCGTGGCCCGTGACAACGCGCATCTGGAGGACGTGATCCAGAAGCTGATCAGTCTGCCCGGTGTGGTCCGCACCCGGACCGAGGTGGCGCTGCGCGAACGCGTCCCGCACCGGCTGCTGCCGCTGCTGGAGGCGGTCGGGCGGGCGTCGGCACGCGGTTGACCTTTGACATCCTGGGGCCATGAGCGACCTCGGCGGCACTTCGGTCATCTTCGATCTCGACGGAACGCTCGTGGACAGCGAGCCCCTCTATTTCGAGGCGGGCCGGCGGCTCCTCGCCGAGCACGGGGTGACGGGCTTCACCTGGGCGGATCACGAGACGTACGTCGGCATCAGCACCCTGGAGACCGTGACGCTCTGGAAGGACGCCTACGGTCTGCGGGCCGGCGTCGGCGACCTGCTCGCCGCCAAGAACCGCCACTACCTGGACCTGGCCGCCACCGGCATCCGCGTCTACCCCGAGATGCGCGCGCTCGTGGAACTGCTGGCGGCCGACGGCGTCCCGATGGCGGTCGCCTCGGGGTCGTCCCGCGAGGCCATCACCGCGATCCTGTCCGGCACCGGTCTGGACGCCCGGCTGCGCACCGTCGTCTCGGCCGACGAGGTGGCCCGGGGCAAGCCCGCCCCGGACGTCTTCCTGGAGGCGGCCCGTCGCCTGGGCGCGGATCCGGCCGCCTGCGTGGTCCTGGAGGACGCGGCACCGGGTGTGGCGGCCGCCCATGCCGCCGGGATGCGGTGTATTGCCGTGCCCTATGTGGCCGCCGAGGCCGACGCCCCGCAGTTCGCGACGGCGGCGCTGCTCGTGCGCGGCGGTCAGGAGGAGTTCACGGCCCGCTCGGCCTACGCGTGGCTGCGCGGGGCGGCGTGATTCAGGACCGGCGCCGCGGCTTGCCGCCTCGGTGGGCGCCGCCCTTGGCGCCCTTGGCCCCGCCCTGGGTGCCGCGACGGCCGCCGCCGCTGCCGGACCGGCCGCGTGCGGCGCCGCCACCGGACTCGGGGCGCTTGCGCCGGGGCTGTTCCTCGGCCGCCGGGGCCTGCGAGGTCGTACGCCCCCGGGTGCTGTTGACCGTGCGGCCGCGCACCACGCCGATGAAGTCCTCGACCAGGTCGGTGGTCGCCTCCTGCGGCCAGGACAGGGCGACGCTCGACTGCGGGGCGTCGGCCAGGGTGCGGTAGGTGAGGTCCTTGCGGTGGTGCAGACGGGCGAGCGACTGGGGGACGACGAGGAGGCCGACGTTGGCCGCCACCAGTTCCACGGCGTCGGCGGTGGTCGCGGGCCGTTCGAAGCCCGGCCGGCCGGGCGGCCGCTCCCAGCCGAGGACGTCGTCCAGGGGGTGGAAGACCACCTCGTCGGCCAGGTCCGCCATGGTCACCTCGTCGACGGCGGAGATGACGTGGTCCTTGGGGACGACGACCACGGTGGCCTCGGTGTAGAGCGGGATCGCGCTGAAGAACTCCCGGTCGACCGGGAGCCGTACGAAACCGGCGTCGGCGCCGCCGTCCCGCAGCATCTCGGGCGCCTCGGCGGCGGTCGCCGCGTGCAGGGTGAGGGGGACGTCGGGGAAGCGTTCGTTCCAGATCCGCACCCATTTCGCGGGTGTCACTCCCGGGACGTACGCGAGCCGGAACGAGGAGGGTGCCGCCGAGCCTGTCACCTGGCCAGGTTACCGGCCGTGGTCGGGGGAGGTTCACCCGGTGGATACCCTGGACCCCATGACGTCGCACCACACCACTCAGTCCATGAAGCCCGCGACCGCGGCGAAGAAGCTGGGTGTGTACCTCGAAGCCACCCCCGTCGAGTTCCGGGAGGGCGTGGTCACGCGCGCGGAGCTGAACGCGCTCCAGGCCGACCCGCCGCAGTGGCTGCGTGACCTGCGGCGCGACGGCCCGCACCCGCGCCCGGTCGTCGCGCAGAAGCTCGGCGTGTCCATCGCGGGGCTCGCCCGCGGCGGTGTCACCGACGCCCTGACCACCGAGGAGATCGAGGCCCTGAAGCAGGAGCAGCCCGAGTGGCTGGTCAAGGAGCGGGCCACCCAGGCCGAGGTCCGCAAGGAGGCGGCCCGGCTGCGCCAGCGGGACGCCGAGCGGGCGGCGAAGGACGCCTGATCCCCCACGTGAGCGCGCTCCGGTGACCGCCCCCGCGCGGTCACCGGAGCGCGTCAGCGGATGTCAGCTGTCGTAGTCCACGGTCAGCGACTCGGAGACCGGGTACGACTGGCAGGTCAGCACGTACCCGGCGTCGACCTCGGCCGTCTCCAGCGCGAAGTTGCGCCGCATGTCCGCCTTGCCGTCGGTGACCAGGGCCCGGCAGGTGCCGCAGACGCCGCCCTTGCAGGCGAACGGCAGGTCGGGGCGGGTGAGCTGGGCGCCGTCGAGCAGAGTCCGGTCCCTCGGCAGCGCCGCCGTGGTGGAGCGCCCGTCGAGGGTGATGGTGACCTGGCTGACAGGGCCTTCCGGCCCGCTCTCCACGTGCCGCGCCTCGCGTACCGGCTCGTCGTCGGCGTAGAAGAGCTCCTGGTGGACCCGCCCGTCCGGGACGCCGAGGCCGGCCAGCACGCGCTGCGCGTCGCGCACCATGCCGTGCGGCCCGCACAGCCACCAGTGGTCGGCGGTCTTCACGTCGACCAGAGCCTCGACGAGCGTGGCGAGCCGTTCGGCGTCGATACGGCCGGACAGGACCTCGGCCTCGCGGGGCTCGCGGGAGAGCACATGGGCGAGCTGGAACCGTGCCGGGTACAGGTCCTTCAGGTCGGCAAGCTCGTCGGCGAACATCACCGTGCCGGTGCGGCGGTTGCCGTAGAAGAGGGTGACCGTCGAGCGGTCGTCGGCGGTGAGGACGGACTCGGCGATGGACACCATCGGGGTGATGCCGGAGCCCGCCGCGATCAGCACGTGGTGGCCGGGGGTGCCGAGGTCGGGGGTGAAGGCGCCGGTGGGGGCCATCACCTCCACGACGTCGCCGGGTCGCACGTCGTGGACCAGCCAGGACGAGAACAGCCCGCCGGGCACGATCCGTACGCCGATGCGCGGCCGCGCGCCGACCGGCGAGCAGATCGAGTACGACCGCCGCTCGTCGCGTCCCTCGATCTCGCGCCGTAGCGTCAGCGACTGCCCGGGGGCGAACGCGAACTCCTCGGCCAGCTCGTCCGGGATGTCGAAGCTGACGGCGACCGCGTCCGAGCACAGCGGCTGCACGGCGGCGACCCGCAGCCGGTGGAAGGCCGGACGGCGGCGGACGCGCGGGCGGGGCCCGGCGGCCGTCTGTGCTTCCCTGAGGCCTTCCATCAGATCTCCTTGACGTACTCGAACGGCTCTGCGCAGGCGCGGCAGCGCCACAGTGCCTTGCAGGACGTGGCGGCGAACCGGGAGGTCTCCTCGGTGTCCGCCGAGCCGCAGCGGGGGCAGGCCACGGCGTGCCGGGTCGGTGACAGCACGAGCGCGACGGGGCCGCCGCGCGGCGCGGGGCCGGGCGGGGCGATGCCGTGCTCGGCGAGCTTGGCGCGGCCGGCCCGGGTGATCCAATCGCTGGTCCACGGCGGATGAAGCACGGTGCGGATCTCCACGCGCGGGTATCCCGCCGCGCGCAGGCGCGCCGCGACGTCGGCCCGCATCTCGGCCATCGCCGGGCAGCCGGAGTAGGTGGGGGTCAGGCTCGCCACGACCGTGCCGTCCTCGGTCATCTCGACGTCCCGCAGGACGCCCAGGTCGGCGAGGGTGAGCATGGGCAGCTCGGGGTCCGGCACCTGGGCGGCGATGTGCCGGGCGCGCCGCGCGTCGAGCAGGGTCGTCACCATGTCGCCTCCGGATGTGCGCGGGCGACGCCCTGCAACTCGGCGAGCAGCGGGGCGAGGTGCTCGGTGTGCTCGCCCTCGCGTCCGCAGCCGGGCAGCGGGCGGTACACGGGCATGGGCAGTCCGGCCGCGTCGGTGACCTGCTTCAGGTCCGTGACGACCTCCTGCCGTACGTCGAACGCGGTGAACAGCTCGCCCAGGTAGGGCGCCACCTGTTCCTGCGCGCGGCGCATACGGCGGTGGGACTCGTCGGTGCCGTCGCCCAGGCGGACCGCCCACTCGGCGGCGTACTGCCGGTGGTAGCGCAGCTCCTTGGCGCCCTTCTCGGCGATCGCCGCGAGCACCGGGTCGGGGTGGGACGCCAGCCGCTCGAAGTGCGCGAGCCGCCAGCTGGACAGCACCAGCAGCCGCACGATCGTGAACGCGAAGTCGCCGTTGGGGAGTTCGGCGAGGCGGACGTTGCGGAAGCCGGCGGCGTCGCGGAAGTACGCGTACGCGTCCTCGCCGCGTCCGGTGCCGTCGGTCTGGCCGGCGCGGGAGTACAGCAGCCGGGCCTGCC
This sequence comes from Streptomyces sp. NPDC056628, assembly GCF_042792555.1. Lineage (NCBI taxonomy): Bacteria > Bacillati > Actinomycetota > Actinomycetes > Kitasatosporales > Streptomycetaceae > Streptomyces > Streptomyces sp. NPDC056628. The sequence continues at coordinate 243,985 of NZ_JBHTWG010000002.1, read as the reverse complement.
CGAGCAGGTCGAGGCCGATGTTGGCGAGCGCGACCTCCTCCTCCAGCTCGGGGGCGCGGGTGACCCACTCCCCCAGGCGCTGCGCCGAGACGAGCGCGTCGTCGCCCAGCGCTACGCACAGGGCGGCGAGCGCGGCGGCGTCGACGTCGTCCGGGACGGTCGTGTCCACGCCGTGCAGCGGGTCCTCGAAGCCGGTGCCGTAGGCCCAGCGGGTGTCGTCGTCGTGTCCCTCGGCGAGGGTCAGGTAGACGTGGTCGTCACTCATGCCCTCTCCTTCAGATGTGGGGGACGTCGTCGGGGATGTCGTAGAAGGTGGGGTGGCGGTAGACCTTGTCGGCGCTGGGCGCGAAGAACGGGTCCTTCTCGTCGCGGGTGGAGGCGGCGATGTGCTCGGAGCGCACGACCCAGATGCTGACGCCCTCGTTCCGCCGGGTGTACAGGTCGCGGGCGTGGGTCAGCGCCATCCGGTCGTCGGCGGCGTGCAGCGAGCCGACGTGGACGTGGTTCAGTCCGCGCTTGCCCCGGACGAACACCTCGTACAGCGGCCAGTCCTGCCTTCCGGTGCTCATGCCACCGCTCCCTTCTCCGCGCGGGCGGCCTGCTTGGCCGCGTGGGCAGTGGCCGCCTCCCGCACCCAGGCGCCCTCGTCGTGGGCGCTCCTGCGTCGTTCCACCCGCTGTGCGTTGCACGGGCCGTCACCCTTGATGACCCGCATCAGCTCGTCCCAGTCGGGCGTGCCGAAGTCGTGGTGGCCGCGCTCGGCGTTCCAGCGCAGCTCCGGGTCGGGCAGGGTGACGCCGAGCTTCTCGGCCTGCGGGACCGTCATGTCGACGAACCGCTGGCGCAGCTCGTCGTTGCTGTGCCGTTTGATCTTCCAGGCCATCGAGCGGGCGGAGTTGGGCGAGGAGTCGTCGGGCGGCCCGAACATCATCAGGGAGGGCCACCACCAGCGGTTCACGGCGTCCTGGACCATCTCCCGCTGGGCCTCGGTGCCGCGCATCATCGTCATCAGCAGCTCGTAGCCCTGCCGCTGGTGGAACGACTCCTCCTTGCAGATCCGCACCATCGCGCGCGCGTACGGCCCGTAGGAGCTGCGGCACAGCGGCACCTGGTTGCAGATCGCGGCGCCGTCCACGAACCAGCCGATCACGCCGACGTCGGCGAAGCTCGCCGTGGGGTAGTTGAAGATCGAGGAGTACTTCTGGCGGCCCTCGATGAGCCGGTCGGTCAGGTCGGCGCGGTCGGCGCCCAGGGTCTCGGCGGCCGAGTACAGGTACAGGCCGTGACCGGCCTCGTCCTGCACCTTCGCGAAGAGGATCGCCTTGCGGCGCAGCGAGGGCGCCTTGGTGATCCACTCACCCTCCGGCTGCATGCCGATGATCTCCGAGTGGGCGTGCTGCGCGATCTGCCGGATCAGTGTGTTGCGGTAGCCGTCCGGCATCCAGTCCCGCGGCTCGATGCGCTGGTCGCGCGCGATCGTCGCGTCGAAGTGCTCCTCAAGCGGCCCTTGTGGGGGCGCCTCGGTGGAGTGTGAGGTCGTCATCGCTCCCGCTTCCCAACCGACCATTCGTTCGGTGCCAGTGTGACGTGTTTCGCCGAACGGAGCAAGACCTTTGAGGTCACCGACGCCGCCACTCTGCGTGACCGCACGGGCGCGCCGTGACGCGAACCGACCCGACCGCCGCCACCGGCGTCGAAGGTCACAAAAACGTATCGGACATTTCGCACGTCAACCTTCACTGCGGGCACACAAGTTGGCTAAGTTACTGGCTCAGGACGCGCGTTGAACTCCGGCGAACCCCGTCGGGACGAGCGGCCTCCGCCGAGTCGGCGTGCCCTGCGGGGCCGCGGAACCGGGGACCCAACCGAACCATGGGGTGAATCGACCCGAGGCCGTGACGGGCCGGGTCGTAGGGCACACCTTCCGACGCGAACGCCCGAACCCGTCAGCTAACTCGGTAGGCGGAGTACGGAAGGAGCACGTCGCCCATGGCGCCGGAACGCACCGGTATGCGCAATTCCGCGCTCGCCTCGGCAGCAGCCCTCACCTCGGTGGCCCTGCTCGGCCAGTCGGCCGGTGCCGCCCAGGCGGACGAGGGACCGAGCCGCGAGGAGGTCAGCCGGCGGGTCAGCTTGCTCTACGACCGGGCCGAGACCGACACCGGGACCTTCAACGCCACCCGCGCCTCGTCGACGGGACCGCGCAAGCGCGCGGGCGGCCCGGCGGCCTCGGGGCGCGACGGTGACGGCGGCCGGGGCTCGGCCCCGCTCGACGAGGTGGCCCGGCAGTGGTTCGACGTCGCCCGGTCCAGACTGGGCCCGACGACTCCGGCCGTGCTGCCGAGGGACCGGATGCCGGAGCGGTCCGCCCCGGCCCGGTCCGCACGCCCGTCGGCCGGCGACGGCGCACGGGAGATATCCGGCCGCACCGCCCTGGAGCTGCCCGCCGGATCGTCCGCACCGGTCGCCGAGTTGACGGCCGGAACCGCCCGCTCGGCAGTCATGGGAGAGCTCACCGCGGGTCCGGTCGCGGCGCTGCCCGCGGCGACCACGCCGGCCCTCGAATCCGGGGCCGCCCCGGCGCTGCCCGCCCCGGCCACCGCGGATCCGGAAGCGGCTCAGCGGTCCATGCTGCGCGCGAGCAAGGAACGCAGCGGGCGCAAGCTGGCACAGGCGCGCGACCTGTTGTCCGCGCGCGCCGGCCGCACCACCCCGGCGCTGGAGGCTCCCCCGGCCGCCCCGGCGTCGTTCCCGCCCGCGGCGCAGACCCGGTGGGACGCCCTGGAGGCGCAGAGCGCCGCCGATCTGACGACGGTCCCTCCGGGGACGACGGCTCAGCCCGCGCCGCCGGTGGACACCTTGTTCCCCGCCGCCCCTGGTGACCAGTCGACGCCGACCACGGGGACGGCGAGTGCCCCGCAGGTGTTCGCCGCCCCGGACGCCGGGTTCGCCGGGGCCGGCCAGACCGGAAGCTTCCCCACGGTCGACCAGACCGGGGGCTTCCCCACGGTCGACCAGACCGGGAGTTTTCCCGCGGTGGCCCAGACCGGGAGCTTCCCCGCCGTCGACCAGACCGGCAGATTCGCGGCGGCGGCCCAGACTGGCAGCTACCCCGTGATCGACCAGACCGGGGGCTTCCCCATGGTCGACCAGACCGGGAGTTTTCCCGCCGTGGCTCAGACCGGGAGCTTCCCGGCGGTCGACCAGACCGGCGGATTCCCCGCCGTCACCCAGACCGGCAGTTTTCCCGCCGTGGCTCAGACCGGAAGCTTCCCCGCAGTCGACCAGACCGGCGGATTCCCCGCCGTCACCCAGACCGGCAGTTTTCCCGCCGTGGCCCAGACTGGGAGCTTCCCCACGATCGACCAGACCGGCGGGTTCCCGGCCGTCACCCAGACCGGAAGCTTCCCCGCAGCCCCGCTGTCCGGGAGCTTCCCCGCTGCCGCTCCGGCTCCCGCCGCCGTGGCGGTCCCGCAGGACAGTCGGGCGCTGAGGGCGCTGGAGTTCGCCCGGGCTCAGGTCGGCAAGCCGTGTGTGTGGGGTACGACGGGGCCGAACACCTTCGACGGTCCCGGGCTCACCCAGGCCGCCTGGAAGGCCGCCGGTATCGCGCTCCCCCGCACCGCCCAGGAGCAGGCCACCGCCGGGCAGGGCGTCGCCCTGACCCAGCTGGAGCCCGGCGACCTGGTCCTCTACCACGCCGGCCATGTCGGCATCTACTCCGGGAACGGCATGATGATCCACGCCCCGGGCCCCGGCACCGTCATCCGCGAGGAGTCCATCGAGTACGCCGGAGAGGCCGCGATCCACAGCGCGATCCGCCCCGCCTGAGACGACGTCACCGGCGCCGTACGACGACCGCCCCGCCACCGCCGGGTGGGGCGGAGCGGGGCGGGTCCGTCGGGGACGCCTTCGGTGGTCGTTCGGGGATCAGTGGCGGGCTTCCGGGCCGCGCCGGTCGGGCCGGCGCTGCAGGGCGAGCCAGTCGGCGACCGCGGCCGCGATCGGCTGCCCCGTCTCCAGCTCGACGAAGCCGAACTGGCCTCCCTGGTTGCACTCCAGGAACCACCAGATGCCGTCCTTGTCCTCCGCGAAGTCGAAGGCGGCGTACGCCAGTCCGGCAAGAGTGACGTACTCGTGCACCGACTTGCCGATACGGTCCGGCACCGGGACCGGCTCCCAGGGGTGCCCGGTGTCGCCGTACCGTCCGTCGATCTGGTCGGGTTCGGCTGTCTTGCGCGCGGCGAACAATCTGGTGCCGACGCAGGTCAGCCGGATGTCCGCCTCCTTGGGGACGTACCGCTGGAGCAGGGCCGGCCCGGCCGCGACGGCGGAGAAGTCCGCGTCGGGGCCGATGAGGGTGGTGGGCAGGGCCAGGGGCGGCTCACCGGGCGGCGGTCCGGAGGCGGACTTCACCACGACCTCCTTGTGCTGCTCGACGAACGCGCGCGCCAGCCGCGGGGCCGTCGTGAACACCGTGGGCGGCACGGCGAATCCGCTGAGGTGGCCGAGCCTGAGCTGCCAGGGCTTGAGGCGGGCCTGGTCCGCGTTGCGGGGATGGTTCATCCATCGGGCGGCGGCCGAGTGCAGCATGCCGTACAACGCCTGCCGGGTCTCGGCGGTCAGCCAGGGCGAGGGGTCCGGCGCGTGGGCGGCCGGCTCTCCGGGCCTGCGCACCCAGATGGAGCGCAGTCCTCCCATCGACAGCACGTGCCCGTTGACCGACAGATGCCCGTCGAAGTCACCGTGGGCGTAGTCCGCGGACAGCACGGCCTTGCCGGGCAGGTCGGCGGGGTCCAGCCGCAGCATGGGCGTCCCCGTCGCGTGCAGTTCGTTCACCACCATGTCGGCGGTCACGTCCTCCTCGGACGTGAGGATCAGTACCGTCATGCGCCGGCCGGTTCGTCAGTCGTCGAAGTGGGTGGCGGAACCAGCCGTGGACGTCGTCGTGCCGGCGGCGAGCAGGAGATCCGGGTCGCTGACGGCCGGGCGCCCGTCGGGCAGCATGTTCAACTGCCGGGCCGGGTCGAAGTGGTACGGCGTCACCGCTTGGGCGGCGCCTCTGGGGAACGCGTAGTTCAGGGTGAAAGGTCGCATCGAAACCTCCGCGGTCACGTGATGCCTGCACTACCGTCCCTTACGCGCCTGTTGTGTAATGCATTCACTACGTGCTGCCACATGGGGGTGAACGTCGTCACACCCGACGGGGTGGTGCGGAGGCCCTGTCGAGGGCCCTCCGCGTGACGGTCTATGCCGCGGGCACGCCACCGCCCCGGAGGCGTTCGAGGTCCGAGGGGCGCACCTGGATGACGAGCAGGGCGATGACCGCGGCGATCGCGGTGAAGATCGCGGCCGTGATGAAGGCGGCGGAGATGCCCGCGGTCAGGATCTCGCCGGCGAACCGTGCCGGGAGCTGTCCGGTGCGTTCGAAGCGCAGCCGTTCCAGAGGGGTGGCCTGGGACAGGAAGGCCGGGATCTGTTTGTCGGCCTCGTTGCTGCTGGCCGTCCCGTACATGGTGACCAGGATGGACAGGCCCAGCGAACCGCCGACCTGCTGGGTGGCGTTGAGAAGCCCGGAGGCGGCGCCGGTCTCCGCGGGCGTCACGTCGGACAGCGCCATCAGCGTCAGGGAGACGAACTCCATGCCCATACCGAGGCTGAAGACGAGCATGGGCCCGAGGACGCTGCCCAGATAGGTCGAGTGGACGTCGGTCAGGGTCAGCCAGGCCAGCCCGGCGGCAGCGAGGATCGCCCCCGTCACCATGAACGGTTTGGGACCGTACCTGGGCAGAAGCCGGGAGGCGATCCCGGCGCCGACCGCGATGACGGCGCTCACCGGGAGGAAGGCCAACCCGGCCTGGAGCGGGCTGAAGCCGAGCACGTTCTGCACGAACAGCGTCAGGAAGAAGAACATCCCGAAGATCGCGGCGGCGAGGCTCAGCATGATGCCGTAGGTGCCTGCGCGGTTGCGGTCGGCGAACATGTGCAGGGGGGTGATCGGCTGTCTGGAGCGCTGCTCGATCAGGACGAACAGCAGCAGGAAGACGACGGCCGCCCCGAAAGCGCCGAGGGTCAACGCGTCCCGCCAGCCGTCCTGTGCGGCGCGGATGAAGCCGTAGACGAGAAGCACCATGCCGATGGTGGAGGTCGTCGCGCCCAAGATGTCGAAGTGCCCTGCGTGCCGCTCGGACTCCCGGATCCAGCGGGGCGTGGCGAGCACGATGAGCAGGCCGATGGGCACGTTGACGAACAGCACCCAGCGCCAGTTGAGCCACTCCACGAGCATGCCGCCGGCGAGCAGCCCGATCGCGCCGCCGCCCGCCGAGACCGCCGCGAAGACACCGAACGCCCGGTTGCGTTGCGGCCCTTCGGGGAAGGTCGTGCTGATCAGCGCCAGGGAGGTCGGGGAGGCGATGGCACCGCCGACGCCCTGGAGAGCGCGGGCACCCAGGAGTTGCCACTCGTTCTGGGACAGCCCGCCGAGCAGCGAGGCCAGGACGAAGAGCAGCACACCGAAGACGAACACCCGCCGCCGGCCCAGGATGTCGCCCATCCTGCCGCCGAGGAGGAGAAGTCCGCCGAAGGTGAGCGTGTAGGCGTTGACCACCCAGGACAGGCTCGTCGTCGAGAAGTCGAGCGACCGCTGGATGTCCGGGAGGGCGATGTTCACGATGGTGATGTCGAGCACCACCATCAGCTGACAGGAGGCGATCACGAACAGTGCCATGGCGTTGCCACGGCCCTTGCTCCGCTCCATGTCCTGCGGGGTGGTCCGTGCTCGGGGTGTCGGCTCCGAATAGCTCATCGCATCGCCGTGGGCGGGGGTTCGGGGGCTGGGTCGGAATCGGACCGGCTGCCCGCCACCACTCGACCGTACGCCGGTGCCGTACGGCCCTCCAGTCGATCACGGGCCGGGCGGATCAGGCCCGTTCGGCGCGGCGCGGGTGGCGGTCGGGCGTGATCAGGCGGCCGCCGGGGGGATGTTCTGGGTGGCGTGGAAGAAGTTGTCCGGGTCGTAGGCGCGCTTGACGTCGGCGAGCCGGTCGTAGTGCCCGCGGTAGGTCGTCCGGACGCGGTCCGTGTTCTCACCCTCGCCGATGAAGTTGATGTACGAGCCGCCCATCGAGAACGGGTGCAGGTCGCTCTGGTACGCGACCGACCACTCGCGGATGGCCCCGGCCTTGGCGGGGTCCGGGTCGACGCCCGCGATCACCGCGGACCACACGGCGTCCCGGTAGGCCCAGGCCGTGTCGTCGGCACCGAGCTGGTGGGCGGCGGCATCCACCGGATACAGGTGCATCAGGGACAGCGGGGTGGGGAGGTTCTCCCCGTACTTGTGATGCACGTCGATGGCGGAGTCGCTGATCGCGTCGAAGAAGTCGCCGCGCCAGTACCACTGGTAGCCCTTCGGGATCAGCTCGTCGAACATGCCCTGGAGGGCCGGGTAGGGCATGGGGGCGCTGAAGTGGAAGGCGGGCGGGGCGGGGTCGTTCACGGGGGCCAGCATCCGCTCCAGCCGGTCGCCCTCCGAATCGCCGGTGTAGCACCAGACGACGCCGCACATCTTCTGCCCGTGGATCGTCTCGGGGAACGGAGGACCGGGCGGGATGCTGAACAGGGTGAAGAAGCCGGTCAGATCCGCCGGTGCGGCAGGCAGGAAGTCCCGGTACCAGCCCAGCACTTCGGGCGTCCGGTCGACCGGCCACACCGTCACTCCGACTCCGACGGTGCCCACCGGGTGGAGGCGGAAGGTGAACGACGTCACCACACCGAAGTTCCCGCCACCGCCGCGCAGCGCCCAGAACAGGTCGGGGTGCTCCTCCTCGGACGCGGTGACGAAGGTGCCGTCGGCGAGCACGACGTCGGCGGACGTCAGACTGTCGATCGTCAGGCCGTACTTGCGGGTCAGGTGCCCGTGCCCGCCGCCCAGCGTGAGGCCGCCCACGCCGGTCATCGAGACGATGCCGGCGGGCACGCCCAGGCCGAACGTGTGGGCCGCGTGATCGAGGTCCCCTATCCGCGCTCCGCCGGACACCTGTGCGGTCATCGACCCGGGGTCGACACGGATCCCGCGCATCGTCGTCAGGTCGAGGACGAGCGCGTCGTCCACCAGGCACAGCCCGGGTCCGCTGTGCCCGCCGCCGCGCACCGCGAGCTCCACCCCGGTGTCCCTCGCGAAGCCGATCGCCGTGCGTACGTCGGCGACGTCCACGCACTGCGCGAACGCGGCCGGCCGCCGGTCGATCATGGCGTTGTAGATGCTGCGGGTCTCGTCGTACTCCGCGTCCTCGGGGGTGACGACGGGTCCCCGCATTCCCTCGCGCAGTTCCTCGACTGCCGTTGCGTTGATGGCGCCCATGGCCGGACCCCTTCGCTCGAAGTCGATGAGCGACGGATGGCGGCACCCGGCGTCCGGCGTCCGGGCGTGAGCAGGGGCGCACGGTGCGCTGATCCGTTCGCACCTCGTGCAGCTGTCGGCAGGACGCACCGTCCTGCCGTTTTCCAGTGTTCTCCGGTCCTCGGACGACGGCACGTCGATCGAGGACCGGAGGGCTAGGGGGGGCGGGGCCGGCTTCAGGCAGCGGTTTCGGGTACGGCCTCTGTTTCTGCTGTGGCCTCTGCTTCTGCTTCTGCTTCTGCTTCTGCTTCTGCTTCTGCTTCTGCTTCTGCGAGGAGAGCGGCGAGCGTGGCACGGGCGCGAGCGACGCGGGAACGGACCGTCCCCACGGGGCAGTCGCTCCATGCGGCCGCCTCCGCGTAGGGCAGTCCGGCCAACTGGGTCAGCACGAACGCCTCACGCCGCTCCGCGGGGAGCGTGTCCAGCAGATCCAGCAGCGCGACCCCTTCGTCGAAGCCGGGCAGGCCGGCGGGCTGGGCGCGTTCGGCGGCGCGCGTCCAGTCGTCGGTGTCGCACAGGCGCGGCCGGGCGGCCGCGTACCGGTGGCTGTCGATCACCGCACGCCGCGCGATGGCCAGCAGCCAGGTACGCGCCGACGAGCGGCCCTCGAACCGGTGCAGGCTGCCGAGCGCCCGCAGGAACGTGTCCTGTGCCAGGTCGTCGGCGGCCTGCGGGTCGGCCGAGAGGTGTGCCACGTACCGCACGACGTCCCGGTGCAGGGACCGGACGAAACGGTCGGCGGCATCCGGGTCACCACCACGGGCCGCCAGCGCCCATCTGGTCGTCGGCTCGTCCTGGGGCTCGCGGACGGCGGGCAGGGCAGGAGTGATCACCTGAGTCCTTCTCGGGTAGTCCGGACTCCAACACGGCGAGGCACGCGTCGGCGGCGGTCGCCTGCGGACGGGTACGCCACGTCCTGGGACGCGTGTCATACATACGGGTACGGCAGGTGCACAGCAGACGCAGGGCACGGCACCGGAGGTGTCCGGGGATGCGGGACACGGCCGTACGGAGGTACGGCCGTGGGCCCGAGGCGTGGACCGCGATCCATCGCGATCGCATGGGACGCCTCGGGGAGCCGGCTGTCTCAGACGACAGCGGGCTCCGCGGGAGGCCCCCGAGAGGTGATGGAGTGGACCAGCAGCAGCCGCGGCGCCCGGTCGGACCGAGCCCGGCGCGGGCGGAGGCGTGGGCGGACCGGCGGGGCGGGGAGGAAGAGGACGAGCCGCAGCGGTGCGGCCAGCCGGCCGGCGACGGCCCGCAGGATGCGGAAGGCGGCACGCTCGCCGTGCCCCAGCCACAGGCCGCACAGTACGGCGGCGAGGGTGTGGGCGGCGAACATGCCCAGCGATGCGTCACCGCCCATGTCGTGGGCCATGGACATGGGGTGCATGTCTGTGTCGGCTGCACCCATCTCGTCCAGGGACATGTGGTCCAGCGACATGTGGTCCGGGGGCATGTGGTCCCCGGCCATGTGATCCCCGACCATGTGGTCCCCGGCCACGCGGCCACGCCCCGCCAGCTCGAACACCGCGTGCAGCCCGCCCTGGGCGACGACCACGACCGACACGACGAGGGGCAATCCCCGTTCCCGGCCGGCGAGGCACCAGCCCGCGAGACAGGTCGCCGGCGCGCCGGCGACGAGCGTCCACCACGGCACGGCGGCACCGGACATCAGGGTGTGCCCGAGGGCGGCGAGCAGCACGCAGACGGACGCGAACACCGCGGCCCGTATCGCGCGCACGCCCCACCCAGCAGTCATGACGGCCCTCATCCTCGCATCCGGGGCCCACTCGTCAAGGGTGGGTACGCGGGACGCCCCCTCCCCGCACTCACGCCACGGCGGGTGAGACGGGACACATCACGGGGGGACGGAACGACGATGCCGATGCACCAGGCACGAGGCGACGACCACGAACGGCCACACGGACTGAATGGCCGTCACCAGGCGTTCGGCCACTCCGGCGGCCCCGTCGTGCTCCAACTCGATCACGAACCAGGCGGCGCTGCCCAGCATCACGGCGGTCGCCGTGAACGAAGGGGCAGGGCGCAGTCCCCAGGGGGCCGCCGTCCTCCGGTCGGCGGCCAGCACCGGCCACACCGCGAGGAGGGCGAACGCCAGCCCGGTGACCGTTCCATGACGGAGGGAGCCGCCGCTGCTCGGTGGTGGCAGCATCGCCACCACGACCGCCGTGACGCCGCCGGCGCCGAGGGCGAGCCGGCCGGGGAGGGCCGCGGGGCGCAGTCCCAGGGCGGTACAGAGATGGCAGACACCGAGAGCGGCGAACGCCGAGGTCATCACCCAGAACCCTTGCCCATCGTAGGCCGCTAGGACGCTGATGGTCTGGGTGACCGGGTCGTATGCGGACCCTTCGAGGTGCGCCGCGATCAGCCAGCCGCCGATCAGCACGACTGGGGCGGATCCGGACGACAGCAGAGCCCACCTAGGCACACGTCGCATTGAATAACCGTAAAGCGCCCTATTCGCCTGATTCGCGACGTACACGCGAAGGGCCGACCGCCCGTGCGCAGGGGGCGGCTCAGTCGTCCTTGGCAGGAGGGACCACGCTGACGTGCCCCTCGGCACCGTCCCACTCCCACAGGTTCACCGGGCCGGGAAGCCCTCGGGGGACGATCACGGCGGGGATCGGTGCGACGGTCGCGAAGGACCGTTCGGCCCCCTGGCCCGGTTCGGGGGCGCCGGCCGGGCCGCGCCACCTTCCCGCCGCCCAGGAGGTGACGGCGGTCCCGAGGCCGGTGGCGGCGGAATCCCGCCGCGTGTCCAGACGCTGGGGGACCGCGCGGCCACTGGCCCGCCACTCCGCGACCAGGGCGGCGTAGATCGAGGGGCGGCCACCGGGAGCGCCGGTGGGCGGCACGACGTATGACAAAGGCGCGGAATCGTTGCCCAGGACACTCCGCGCCGTGTCTCTGTTGTCCATGCCAGAGCAAACGCCTCGGTGTGCGCCGGTGGTACGCGGAATGGCACCGCCACCACCCGGTCGGGTGAGACCGTCGCCCGAATGGCGCACAGGGATCGAGCCATAAGGTGCGGGCCGGGCGCGCACGGCCCGGTCCGAGGCGCGCGTCCCACCCTCTGCCTGTTTGGCGCGCGGGCGCTCACCCCATACGGGGAATTGCGCTCCGCCGTCTGGCCGCGGCACCCGACACCCGGTCCACTGAGGCCTTCACCGGTCACATCGGGAGGCTTGTTTCATGGCACTGACGGAGTGGACGAGATCGATGGAGTGGCTGGCCGCGGCGTCGGAGGACCCCGGCGCGTGCAAGCACGAGTGGCAGAACGGCACCACCGGCGTCACCCTCCTCGCGGCCGGGCGCTTCTGGGACGTGCTGATCGTGCCGGAGGAACTGGGGCTGCGCGTGGCGGACCTGCTGGACGAGTTGCCGCTGCTCGACCGCGGCCCCTGCCTGCTGGACACCCGGCGCCGCCGGGTGGGCTTCCTGCTGCCGCCGGAACCGCGGACCGTGTGGGTCGGCACCGGCGTGCGCCTGCTCGGGGCGGGTACGTGGATCGCCGCTCCCGCCCCGCACTGCCGCTGGGGTGCCCTGCGCTGGCTGATCCCGCCGGACGGCACCGGCACGCTGAACATCCCGGAGGTCATGGAGGTGGCCCTGGAACGCTGCGCGGGCGAGCTGTCCCGCCTCCAGGGCCGTGGCGCTCCGGCCGCGCGGGAACAGGGGCCGGCCGACACCGGAAGGCCGGCCGGCCCCTGCGCGGTGGGACACGGATACCGCTGAACCGTTCCGCGAATGGCTCAGCCCAGGAAGCTCAGGCGTACCTGCCGGTTCGGGTTGTCGCGGTTGGTGTCCACCAGGCAGACCGACTGCCAGGTGCCGAGTTCGAGGCGTCCGCCCACGACCGGCAGCGTCGCGTGGGGCGGCACGATCGCCGGGAGGACGTGGTCGCGGCCGTGGCCGGGACTGCCGTGCCGGTGCTGCCAGCGGTCGTCGGCGGGCAGGAGGGTGTGGAGGGCGGTGAGGAGGTCTTCGTCGCTGCCGGCGCCGGTCTCGATGATCGCGATGCCGGCCGTCGCATGCGGCACGAAGACGTTCAGCAGGCCGTCGCGGCTCCCGGCCGCCTCCCGCAGGAAGGACTCGCAGTCGCGGGTGATGTCCACGACCCGCTCCGAGGAGCCGGAGGCGACGTTCAGGACTCGGGTGGTGAAGGCGTCTGACATGCCGTCCATCCTCGCTCATCGCACCGCCGCGGGGCCCGCGCCCCGGCGTGCGCGGGAAGATCCGGGCCCACCGGGCCGTTGGTCGGGATGTGAACAGCATCGAGGCGGTCGGGACAGTCGACGTGGTGGTCATCGGCGCGGGCCAGGCGGGCCTGTCGAGCGCCTACCACCTGCGGCGCACCGGGTTCGGGCCCGGGCGTGACTTCGTGGTGCTCGACCACTCCCCCGGCCCCGGCGGCGCCTGGCAGTTCCGCTGGCCCTCGCTGACGTACGGCAAGGTGCACGGGATGCACGCGCTGCCCGGCATGGAACTGACCGGCGCCGACCCCGAGCGGCCGTCGTCCGAAGTGATCACGGAGTACTTCGCGGACTACGAGCGGACGTTCGACCTGCGGGTCCGGCGCCCGGTGGAGGTCCGGGCCGTGCGCGAGGGCCCGGACGGGCGGCTGCTCGTGGAGAGCTCGGCCGGGACCTGGGCCACGCGGGCGCTGATCAACGCGACGGGCACCTGGGACCGTCCGTTCTGGCCGCGCTATCCCGGTCAGGAGACCTTCCGGGGACGGCAGTTGCACACCGCGCAGTACCCGGGGCCCGAGGCCTTCGCGGGGCTGCGGGTCGTGGTGGTCGGCGGCGGCGCGTCGGGGACCCAGCACCTGCTGGAGCTCGCGCCGTACGCGGCGGCCACGACCTGGGTGACCCGGCGTCCTCCGGTGTTCCGTGAGGGGCCCTTCACCGAGGATCTGGGCCGGGCGGCCGTCGCACTCGTCGAGGAACGGGTCCGGCAGGGGCTGCCGCCCAGGAGCGTGGTCTCCGTGACCGGGCTGCCACTCAACGAGCCGGTGCGGCAGGGGATAGCCGACGGCGTCCTGGACCGGCAACCGATGTTCGACCGGATCACCCCGGACGGCGTGGAGTGGAAGGACGGACGGCACGTCGCCGCCGACGTCATCCTGTGGGCGACCGGCTTCCGGGCCGCCATCGACCACCTGGCGCCGCTGCGGCTGCGTGAGCCCGGCGGCGGCATACGGGTGGAGGGGACACGCGCGGTCGCCGACCCCCGTGTCCATCTCGTCGGCTACGGGCCGTCCGCCAGCACCATCGGCGCCAACCGCGCGGGCCGTGCGGCGGTCCGGGACATCAGGCGGCTGTTGTCCGGGCAGCCGGTCGCGGCGTGACCGCCGCGCGGCCGGTCACCGGGCCGCTGAAGGGCTGGCCTTGCGCAGCGCGTTGGCCTCGGCCACATTGCGCTGGTGTACTGCGTAGTCGGCCGTGAAGCGCGTGTCGCCGGGCTTGACGGTGACGAAGTACAGCCAGTCGCCGGCGGCCGGGGTGACGGCGGCGCGCATGGCGTCGGCCCCCGGGCTGCCGATCGGCGTGGGCGGCAGCCCCATGCGCTGGTACGAGTTGTAAGGGCTCTCGATCCGGGTGTCCGCCTCGCTCGGGGCGCCGGAGGAACGGTTCAGCGCGTAGTTGACCGTGGAGTCCATCTGGAGCGGCATGCCGCGCGCCAGCCGGTTGAAGACGACCCGGGCCACCTTGGCCATGTCCGCCTTGGTGGCGGCTTCGGCCTGGACGAGGCTCGCGATCGTCACCGCCTGGTAGACGTTCATGGCGTTGCGCTGGGCCCCGGCGGCGATCGGGGCGCCGCTGAACTTCTGGTCGGCCTTGGCGACCATGTCGGCCAGCAGTGCCTCCGGGGTGACCCGGGTGCCGTCGCGCTCCAGCGGATACGTCGCCGGGTAGAGATAGCCCTCGGGGTTGCCGTCGGCCTCGTTCGGCAGTTTGAGGTTCGCCTTGCCGAGGGACTTCTTGGTGCTGCCGGGAGGCAGGGCGAGGGCCTTGTCGACCGCCGCGTAGACCTGGCCGGCGCGCCAGCCCTCCGGGATCACGAGGGAGGTGGGCAGCGCCGGTTCCTCCTCGCCCGTGATCAGCACCGGCACCGCCACGGCGGTGCCGGCCACGACGGCGCCTGCGGCGATGAGGGCGACGCGGCCCCGGCGCGTGAGTCGGATGGTGTTCCGTGACGGGGTGTTCAGGTACATGCGGGAACGGTAACCCGCACAACCTCACAAAAGCGGCATATCGTCACCTCGTCGGCTCCAGTTGCGCGTCCCTGCGGACCAACGCGGCATAGCGGCCGTCACGCGCCAACAGCTCCTCGTGGGTGCCGCGTTCGGCGACGTGCCCCGTGTCGAGGACCACGATCTGGTCGGCGCCCCGAATGGTCGACAGCCGGTGGGCGATGGTGACCGTGGTGCGGTTGGCCGACAGGGCGTCGATGGCCTGCTGGACGGCGTGCTCGGTGCGGGTGTCCAGGGCGCTGGTCGCCTCGTCGAGGATCAGCACCGGCGGGTCCCGCAGGATGGTGCGGGCGATGGCGAGGCGCTGCTTCTCGCCGCCGGAGAAACGGTGGCCGCGTTCGCCGACGACGGTGTCGTAGCCGTCGGGCAGCGCCGCGATGTGGTCGTGGATCTGGGCCGCCTTCGCCGCCGCGTGCAGTTCCTCGTCGGTGGCGTCCGGCTTGGCGAAGCGCAGATTGTCGGCGACCGAGGCGTGGAAGAGGTACGTCTCCTGCGAGACGACGCCCACGGCCCGGGCGAGGGTGTCGAAGTCGAGGTCGCGCACGTCGACCCCGTCGAGGGTGACGCGGCCGCCCGTCACGTCGTACAGACGTGGCACGAGGTGGCCCAGGGTCGACTTGCCGGCTCCCGTGGGGCCGACGACCGCGAGGCTGCTGCCGGCCGGGACGGTGATGTCGATGCCGTCGAGGATCGGGCCGCCCTTGCCGTCGTAGCGGAACTCGACGTCCTCGAAGCGGACCTCTCCCTTGACGCGGTCCAGGTGGACGGCGTCCTCGCGTTCGGTGATGTCGATGGGGAGGTCCAGGTACTCGAAGATGCGCTGGAAGAGCGCGAGCGAGGTCTGGATCTGCACACCGGTGGACAGCAGGCTGACGGCGGGCCGGAACAGGCCCTGCTGGAGCGAGACGAAGGCGACGATCGTGCCGATGGAGACCTGCGGGCCGCCGAACTGGAGCGCCAGGCCGGCGGTCCAGTAGATGAAGGCCGGCATGGCGGCCATGACGATGGTGATGACCGCCATGCGCCAGCGGCCGGCCATGCTGGAGCGCACCTCCAGGTCGACCAGTTGCTCGGACTCGTCGGAGAACGCCTTGGTCAGCGAGTCGGACCGGCCCATGGTGCGGCCGAGCAGGATGCCGCTGACGGAGAGCGACTCGGTGACCGTGGCCGCCATCGCGGCCATCTGCTTCTGCCGCTGGGTGGTGATCTTCTTGCGTTCGTTGCCGACGCGGCGGCTGATCCAGACGAAGACGGGCAGCAGGAGCAGCGACACCACGGTGAGCCGCCAGTCCAGCGCGATCATCGCGACGATCGTGGCGACCACGCTGGTGAGGTTGGAGACCAGGGAGGTGGCGGTGGAGGTGACGGTGGCCTGCATGCCGCCGATGTCGTTGGCGATGCGGGACTGGACCTCGCCGGTGCGGGTGCGCGTGAAGAAGGCGAGCGACATCCGCTGGAGCCGGCCGTAGACGGCGGTGCGCAGGTCGTGCATGACGCGCTGGCCGACCGTGGTGGAGATCAGGGTCTGCAGCACGCCGAAGACGCTGGTGAGGACGGCACTGAGGATCATGCCGAGCGCCAGCAGGCTGAGCAGGCCGGTGCGGCCCTGCGGGATCGCTACGTCGAGGATCTCCTTGAGCAGGAACGGCGTGGCGACGCCGACCAGGGACGAGGCGCCGACGAGCACGCCGACGACCGCGAGGCGGCCCCGGTACGGGCGGAAGAGCCGCAGGATGCGGCGGACCTGCCGCGGCTGCTCGGATGCGGCGGCGGGAGGCGTCCAGGCGGGTTCGCGGTCGGGATGCATGGGCTCCTACGGAGGTGGGCGGGCGAAGACTGACGGAGCTTAGCTCATTGTTACCTATGCTCACAATGAACGTCGTCCTGATATTGTTCCCGTATGACCATGCCCGATGCCGACGGCCCGCTCGCCGAGCAGCTGCTGCGCCTCACCCGCCGGGTGCACCGGATCCAGAAACGGCACCTGAAGGAGTGCGGCGTCGGGATCACTCCGGCGCAGTCCCGTCTGCTGCGCACACTCGCGCACTACGACGCGCCCCCGCGGATGGCCGACCTCGCCGAACGGCTGGAGGTGGTGCCGCGCGCCGTCACGACCCTGGTCGACGGACTGGAGTCGAACGGGAAGGTACGACGGGTCCCGGATCCGACGAACCGGCGGGTCATCCGGATCGAGCTCACCGACGACGGACGCAGCGCCCTGCGCGAGCTGCACCGGGCGCGCCGGTCGGCGGCTGAGGAGATCCTCGCGCCGCTGACGGAGGAGCAACGGTCGGTCCTGGGCGTCCTCCTGGACACCCTGGTGGACGGGGGCACCGGCCACGGGTGCTGAGAAGGACCCGAGGAGCGGGTCGCGTGGGGCGGGGGTGAAGTCGCGGAACCGCGCCTTCACGAGCGTGACGGTGCGGGAACGGCCCGACGGCCGCTCGACCGGGGGCGCGGCGGTGATCCGGCCGTGCCAGTCGCCCCGAACTCGGCGGGTGCGTCGGCGACTTGGATCGCGGGAGCCGGGCTCGCCCCGAGGGGAGTGCCCGCCGGCAGGGTCGCTGCGGTGAGCATCGACATGACCATCCGTCTCGTCATGGCCGTGTTCTACGGCGAGTCGGCCCCCTGCCGCGATGCGGCCTCCCGCGTCAGTGCGAGCGCCTCAGGTCGGCCCTGTCCCCCATCACCACCACAGGATGCCGAGCCGGGTCGAGCGTACGGAGCAGGAACCGCATCGCCGATTCGGACAGACTGACGCAGGCGGACGTACCACTGCCGTGATCCATGTGCAGCCAGATGCTCCCACCCCTGCTCCGACCCTCGGGACGGGTCGGGTCGTTGGGGGGCGTGCCCTTGACCCGGTTGTAGTCGATGGCGATGACGTAGTCGAAGTCGTGCCAGTGCGACTCGGCCCACGAGCGCGGCGCCGCGAACCCCGGCGAACGTGTGTACGGCAGCTTGGCCCCCGGGTCCGCCCGTACGCCGCCCGCGTCGCTCAGCGTGAAGACACCCACCGGGCTGCGGTTGTCGCCCTCGTGGTGGTCGGTGGTCCAGCCCCTCTTGCCGTTGTGCGCGGGCCAACTGTGGACCCGTTCCCAGGTGGAGCCGCGCTTCCCGTAGAACACGACCGTGGCGTCGGGTGAGTCCCTGCCGTCCCCGTAGACCGCCACGACCTGTTCGGACGTCGCGGGAATTCGCGCGTGCCAGCGGTCACCGACTCCGGGGATGCGCGTCACCTCCGCCGCCCCGGCCGAGGGGGTGCGGGTCGCCCTGCCGGCTTCCGCGCCCGCACTGGACCGCGCGCCGTCGCACGCGGTGAGGACCATCAGGAGGAGCGCGGCGGCCGCCGTCGCGGCCACCGCCCGTCGAGTACCGCTGGTGCGCATCGCTCCATCGTCGCACCGCGGGCGGGATGCGGCTGGGACCGGATCCGTGCGGCGCTGCGGAAAACCGTTTGCGCGCGACCACGCCACGACGTCAACCTGTCACGGTTTGCTGCCGCCGTGCGTGGTCGCTCTCCCCGCGCCGGCCCCCCTCCTCTCCCCCCTTCCCTGTCACGAGCCACTGGGACGTCATGCAGATTCAAGACCTTCCGTATCCCGACCCGGGAGTGCCCGACGCCCGCTCCGGTCCCCGCTTCCTGTGGTGGCTCTTCAGGAACCAGCTGGACGGCCAGTTCAAGGCCCTCGCCTGGGGACTGCTCCACTTCCTTTCGGTGTCCGCGCTGCCGTTCTGCGTGGGCGTGGCCGTGCAGGCCGTCGTCGACCGGTCCGGAGGCCGGCTCGCGCTGGCCGGCGGGCTGCTGGCCCTGTGCTGCGCGGGGAGCGCGCTCGGCGACACCTTCCTGCACCGCACCGCGGTCACCAACTGGATCACCGCGGCCGCCCGCGTCCAGCAGGTGCTGGCCCGCAAGGCCGCCCATCTGGGCTCGGCGCTGACCCGGCGGGTCGCCGCCGGTGAGGTCGTGGCCGTCTCGACCGGGGACGTCGAGAAGATCGGCTGGTTCGTCGAGGCCCTGTCGCGCTTCACGGCGGCGGCGGTCACCATCGTCGTCGTCTGCGTCGGTCTCGTCGTCTACCAGCCCGCGCTCGGCGTGGTCGTCGCGGTGGGCCTGCCCGTGCTGGCGCTCGCCGTCCTGCCGCTGCTCCCTCGTGCGACCCGGCGGGCCGACGTCCAGCGCGAGAAGGCGGGCCGTGCCACGGAACTGGCCTCCGACACCGTGGCCGGGCTGCGCGTCCTGCGGGGCATCGGCGGTGAGGAGCTCTTCCTCGACCGCTACCGCGCGGCCTCCCAGGAGGTGCGCCACGCGGCGGTGCGCAGCGCCCGCATGTGGTCCCTGATCTCCGCCATCCAGGTCCTGCTGCCGGGCCTGCTGCTGATCACCGTGGTCTGGTACGGCGTCCGTCTCGCCGGTGAGGGCCGCGTCGACGTCGGGGAACTCGTCGCCGTCTACAGCTCGGTCATGATCCTCACCTACCCGCTGCGGCACTTCGAGGAGATCGCGATGGCGTACTCCTTCTCCCGGCCGTCGGCCAGGCGGGCCGCGAAGGTGCTGGCGCTGGAACGGGCCACCGACACCGGTGGCACACGGGCCGCGACCGAACTGCCGTCCGGTGACCTGTACGACCCGGCGACCGGACTGCTCGCCCCGGCCGGCCGATTCACGGCCGTCGTGTGCGGTGATCCGGACGCCGCCGGACGACTGGCCGAACGGCTCGGCGGACACCCCTCGGAGAAGGGCGAGTCGGTCCTGCTGGGCGGTGTGCCGCTGGACGAGGTGCCGCTCGGCACCGCCCGTACGGCCGTCCTGGTGCAGGACAAGGACCCGGTGCTGCTCTCCGGCACGCTGCGCGACCTCCTCGACGTGCCCCAGTCGGGGGACGTCGGCCCCGAACCGGCGCTGGCCGCCGCCCAGTGCCAGGACGTCCTGGCCGCGCTGGTCCAGGGGTCGGTCGGCGCCGCGGACCCGATGGACGCCCGGATCACCGAACGCGGGCGGTCCCTGTCCGGCGGCCAGCGCCAGCGGCTCGCTCTCGCCCGGTCGCTGGTCACCGACCCGGAGGTCCTGGTCCTGGACGAGCCGACCTCGGCCGTGGACTCCCACACGGAGGCACGGATCGCGCTGGGCGTACGGGAGCTGCGGGCGGGGCGCACCACGGTGGTGTTCACCTCCTCGCCCCTCCTCCTGGACCGCGCCGACCGGGTGGTCCTCCTCCACGAGGGCGAGGTCGTCGCCGTCGGCGTCCACCGCGAACTGCTGCACACCGAGCCCCGGTACCGAGCCGTGGTGACCCGCGAACCCGACGAGGACCGGGACGAGAGCCGGGAGGAGGGCCGGAGCGAGGGCCGGCAGTCGACGGTTCCGGGCGTGCCCGGCATTCCGGCGGGAGCGCGTGCCCCGTCCGCTCTGGAGGACGTCATGAAGGAACTGGACGAGATCGAGGAGTCGGCATGATCGGCGTTGCGCCCCCGGCCTACGACCCGGCGGCCCCGACGACCGCGAACACGCTGCCGGTAGGCGCCCCGGCGACCGTACGCGCCTACGTGGCCGAGTTGTTCCGCCGGCACCGCCGCGCGTTCCTGCTCCTCGTCCTCGTGAACACCGTCGCGGTGGTCGCCTCCATGACGGGGCCCTGGCTGCTGGGCGGACTGGTGGAACGGGTGTCCGACGGCGTCGCCGGGCGCGAACTCCGTCTGGAGCTCACCGTCGGGCTGTTCGTGGCCGCGCTCGCCGTCCAGGCCGTGTTCGTCCGGCAGGTGCGGCTGCGCGGCGCGATGCTCGGCGAGCGGATGCTGGCCGATCTGCGCGAGGACTTCCTCGTCCGGTCGGTCGGGCTGCCGCCCGGTGTGCTGGAACGGGCCGGGACGGGCGATCTGCTCTCCCGGATCACCACCGACATCGACCGCCTCGGCAACGCGATGCGCGAGGCGGTGCCGCAACTCGCGATCGGCGTGGTGTGGGCGGCCCTGCTGCTGGGCGGGCTCGTCGTGACCGCGCCGCCGCTCGCCGCGGCCGTGCTCGTCGCGGTGCCGCTGCTGGTGGCGGGCTGCCGCTGGTACTTCCGGCGGGCGCCCGCCGCCTACCGCTCGGAGGCCGCCGGGTACGCCGCCGTGGCCGCCGCGCTCACCGAGACCGTGGACGCCGGGCGCACGGTGGAGGCCCACCGGCTCGGCGAACGCCGGACCGAACTGTCCGACCTGCGCATCAAGCAGTGGACCGCCTGGGAGCGCTACACCTTGTGGCTGCGGTCGGTGCTGTTCCCGGTCATCACCGTCACCCATGTGACCGTCCTGTCCTCCGTGCTGCTCATCGGCGGGGTGTTCGCCCTCCAGGGCTGGATCGGGGTCGGCCAGCTGACCACGGGCGCGCTGATCGCCCAGATGCTGGTGGACCCGGTCGGGCTCATCCTGCGCTGGTACGACGAGCTCCAGGTGGCTCAGGTGTCCCTGGCCCGTCTCGTCGGCGTACGGGACATCGAGCCGGACGCCGGCGACGCCCGGCTGACGCCGGACGGGCGGGACGTGCACGCGGACCGGGTCCACTTCGGCTACCTGGACGGCGTCGACGTGCTGCGCGAGGTCTCCCTGGAGGTCGCGCCCGGCACCCGGCTCGCCCTGGTCGGCCCCTCGGGCGCCGGCAAGTCCACCCTGGGCAGGCTGCTCGCCGGCATCTACGCGCCCCGGGACGGCCGCGTCACCCTCGGCGGCGCGGAACTGTCCCGCATGCCCGCCGAACGCGTCCGCGCCCATGTGGCCCTCGTCAACCAGGAGCACCACGTCTTCGTGGGCTCCCTGCGCGACAACCTGCTGCTGGCCCGCACCGGCGCGACCGACGCCGAGCTGTGGGAGGCGCTCCGCGCGGTCGACGCGGACAGCTGGGCCCGCGCGCTGGACGAGGATCTGGACACCGAGGTCGGCTCCGGCGGGTTCGCGCTCACCCCGGCCCAGGCCCAGCAGATCGCGCTGGCCCGTCTGGTACTGGCCGACCCTCACACCCTGGTCCTGGACGAGGCGACCTCGCTCCTCGACCCTCGGGCCGCCCGCCATCTGGAGCGGTCGCTTGCCCGGGTCCTCGACGGCCGCACGGTCGTCGCCATCGCCCACCGCCTGCACACGGCCCACGACGCGGACCTCATCGCCGTCGTGGAGAACGGCCGCATCAGCGAGCTCGGCAGCCATGCGGAGCTGGTGGAGGCTGACGGCGCTTACGCGGCGCTGTGGCAGTCGTGGCACGGGTGAGGGGGTGTCTCGAGTAGCCCCGCCCCGGGCGGCTCGGGCGACCCGGGCGTGCACGGCTCGGCCTGGGTGGTCCCGCCTTCGGTGGCTCGGAGGATGACCCGGCACGGGGCGGGCCGACCCCAGGTGGCTCGGATAGCTCGGCCTCGCGTGGCTCGGGTGGGCCGGGCTGCTCGGTTGCGGGCCTGAGGGTCGGCGGGGCCGTGAACCGTGGCCCGCGGCTGCCCCCGCTGACCGCGCTCGGCGTGGGCTCCTCCAGGTGGCGAGGCGCGCCGGCCGCCCGGAGGCCAGCCCTCCCCCCGGGTCGGCACGGCCGTCCCGGCGCCGGGGCTGCCGTCCGCTGCCCGTGCCCGGAAGGCCACAGCCTGGGGCCGTGCCGTTGCGCGGGGGCGAAAAGGGGTGGAAGGCTGGATATCGGCACCGGTTCGGGGAGCACCCGGGAACCTCGCGGTTCGCGTCGGGTGCGCCCTGTGTCCCGCGTCGCGGCGTCACGCCGTCGGCCGCGGTGACACCTCGGGCCCTTCCCCACCACCTGGAGGTACCCGTGAACAGCGCCGATGGATGGGGTGACGACGTCTACCAGCCCAACAACGACGAGCAGCGTGAGGACACGGGTGTCCTCGACGTCGAGGACACCCTGGAGGACGACGGCGTCGACGATCCGCTGGACCGCGGCTGGTCCCCTCCGGAACGTCCCTGGGCGGTGAACCACTACGGCGTCACCGCCGCCGAGGCCCGTCGGGGCGAGCCCCTCGACCTGCGGCTCGCCGAGGAGATACCCGACCTCACCCCCCCGGACGGTGACGACGTGGGGGACGCCAAGGACACGGACGGGGAACCGCTCGACAAGGAGGTCGGGTACAGGCGCTCCGGACGCCTCGTGGCACCGGACGAGGGTGCCCACGAGGACGAGGAGAGCGCGCTCGTCGCCACCGACGTCGGCATCGACGGAGCGGCCGCGTCCGCGGAGGAGGCAGCGGTGCACACCATCGACGGGGACGCCGTGTCCGGCTGACGACGAGCCCGGTCCGTACGGCCCGGTCACCCGCGGTCCCCGTCCCCCGGTGCCCTCATGGGACGGCCCGCACCTCGGCTCCCAGACCTCCACCTCCGGCCCGACGCCGCCACCTGAGGAGTACGCATGCAGCAGGACAAGCACCCCGACTACCACCCGGTCGTCTTCCGTGACCGCGCCGCCGGCTACGCCTTCCTGACCCGGTCCACCGCGACCAGCGAGCAGACCATCGAGTGGGACGACGGCGAGACCTACCCGGTCGTGGACGTCGAGATCTCCTCGGAGAGTCACCCCTTCTACACAGGCAAGGCCCGCACCGTGGACACCGAGGGCCGCGTCGCCGCGTTCGAGCGGCGGTACGGGAGCGGCGGAGCCGGTCAGGGCAGCTGACCCGGCCTCCGGACGGCGGGGCCCGCGACCGGAGGAACGGGGCCGTGGCCCGGTCAGATCACGTTCAGCGCCGCCGCGCCGCCCACGCCGCCCAGGACCATGAACGCCGGCATCAGCACCTTGAGCTCCACCCAGCTGCCGGCCCGGAAGCGCATGAACTTCGGCGGGCCAAGCGGGTACCAGCGCTTGCGTCCCACCGGGATGGGCCACAGGATCGGGCAGCCGGACACCGTGAGCGCGTCCCCGATGTCGTGCACCAGGGCACCCAGCACGACGGGTAGGCCCAGCCACAGGTACTCCTGGCCCGGTGCCGTGAACAGCCAGTTCGAACCGTGGCCCGGCTTGCCGAGGACACCCGCGAGGATCCACGAGCTGGTGGCGGCGAGCAGCCACACCAGCACGTCGGCGCTCGCCCCTCGCGTCGCGCGCCACAGCAGGCCCTCGATGGCCAGCACCAGGTGCACGAAGAGGATCGCCAGCACCGCCCAGCGGTCCCCCTCCAAAGCCAGGGCCGAGGTGCCGCCGCCGATGAGGGCCGCCCACACCCAGGTGTGGGTCAGTGTGCGGTGGCCGCCCGAGCGCCGGGGGTCGCCCGGCTTCTTCGTGCCCTTGTAGATGGCGTACGACAGCTTGTCGATGATCTCGCAGAGCCAGCGGGACAGCGGTCCGAAGGCCCGCGAGATGGTGGCCGCCTTGTGGTCGAGGTCGGGTGCCAGCGCGGCTCCGGCGCAGATGAGCGCACCGGTGAGGAGCACCGGCCACGGCATCCCGTGGCCCGTCGCAGCGGCGGCCGCTCCGACGCCGAGCCAGGCGGCGGCCCCCGACAGTGAGTGTGCTGGTCCCATCATGGCCGTAGCCCGCCCCATTCCTCGTGTGCCGCTGTCCAGTTGACCGAGTCCGCTGACCTGCGGTCGGCGACACAGCGTAGCGTTCGCGATCTTCGTCTCCGCAGCCGATTCCCCTGTGCGGGCACCGGGCAGGCAAGATGGGTGGGTGACCCTCATCGATCAGCTGCCGACGACCGCCGACCCCGACGCCCTCTACGAAGCCTTCGAGTCGTGGGCCCGGGAGCGTGGTCTCACGCTCTACCCCCATCAGGAGGAGGCGCTGATCGAGGTGGTCTCCGGCGCGAACGTGATCGTGTCGACGCCCACCGGCTCCGGCAAGAGCATGATCGCGGCGGGCGCCCACTTCGCGGCGCTGGCCCGTGACGAGGTCACCTTCTACACCGCGCCGATCAAGGCACTGGTCTCGGAGAAGTTCTTCGAGCTGTGCAAGCTCTTCGGCACGGAGAACGTCGGGATGCTGACCGGCGACGCGTCCGTCAACGCCGACGCCCCCATCATCTGCTGCACCGCGGAGGTGCTCGCGTCGATCGCGCTGCGCGACGGCAAGCACGCCGACGTCGGCCAGGTCGTGATGGACGAGTTCCACTTCTACGCGGAGGGGGACCGCGGCTGGGCCTGGCAGATCCCCATCCTGGAACTGCCGCAGGCCCAGTTCATCCTGATGTCGGCGACGCTCGGCGACGTCTCGATGTTCGAGAAGGACCTGACCCGGCGCACGGGCCGGCCGACCGCCGTGGTCCGCTCGGCAACCCGGCCGGTGCCGCTCTCCTACAAGTACCGCCTCACGCCGCTCACCGAGACGCTGACGGAACTGCTGGAGACCAAGCAGGCTCCGGTCTACATCGTGCACTTCACACAGGCGCAGGCCGTGGAGCGGGCGCAGGCGCTGATGAGCATCAACATGTGTACGCGCGAGGAGAAGGACCAGATCGCCGAGCTGATCGGCAACTTCCGGTTCACCACCAAGTTCGGCCGGAACCTGTCCCGGTACGTCCGGCACGGCATCGGCGTCCATCACGCCGGCATGCTGCCGAAGTACCGGCGTCTGGTGGAGAAACTGGCGCAGGCCGGACTGCTGAAGGTCATCTGCGGCACCGACACGCTCGGCGTCGGCGTCAACGTGCCGATCCGCACGGTGCTGTTCACGGCCCTGACCAAGTACGACGGCAGCCGGGTCCGTACGCTGCGCGCCCGCGAGTTCCACCAGATCGCGGGGCGCGCCGGGCGGGCCGGCTTCGACACGGCGGGCTTCGTGGTGGCGCAGGCACCCGAGCACGTCATCGAGAATGAGAAGGCCCTCGCCAAGGCCGGCGACGATCCGAAGAAGCGCCGCAAGGTCGTCCGCAAGAAGGCCCCGGAGGGGTTCGTCGGCTGGACGGAGAACACCTTCGAGAAACTGATCACCTCGGAGCCGGAGCCGCTGACGTCCCGCTTCCGGGTCACGCACACCATGCTGCTCTCGGTGATCGCCCGTCCCGGCAACGCGTTCAAGGCGATGCGGCACCTGCTGGAGGACAACCACGAGCCCCGCAAGCAGCAGCTGCGGCACATCCGGCGCGCGATCGCGATCTACCGGTCGCTGCTGGGCGGCGGCATCGTCGAGAAGCTCGACGAACCGGACGCCACCGGCCGCGTCGTCCGGCTCACGGTCGACCTCCAGCAGGACTTCGCGCTCAACCAGCCGCTGTCGACGTTCGCGCTGGCCGCGTTCGAGCTGCTGGACCCGGATTCGCCGTCGTACGCCCTGGACATGGTGTCGGTCGTGGAGTCCACTCTGGACGATCCGCGGCAGATCCTCGTCGCCCAGCTGAACAAGGCGAAGGGCGAGGCCGTCGCCGCGATGAAGGCGGACGGCGTGGAGTACGAGGAGCGCATGGAGAGCCTGCAGGACATCTCGTACCCCAAGCCCCTGGAGGAGCTGCTCTTCCACGCGTACAACACGTACCGCAAGAGCCACCCGTGGGTCGGCGACCACCCGCTGTCGCCGAAGTCCGTCGTGCGGGACATGTACGAACGGGCCATGTCCTTCACCGAGTTGGTGTCGTTCTACGAGCTGGCCCGGACCGAGGGCATCGTGCTGCGCTACCTCGCCAGCGCCTTCAAGGCCCTCGACCACAACATCCCCGACGATCTGAAGTCCGAGGACCTGCAGGACCTGATCGAGTGGCTCGGGGAGATGGTGCGCCAGGTCGACTCCAGCCTGCTGGACGAGTGGGAGCAGCTCGCCAACCCCGAGGTGATGACCGCGGAGGAGGCCCAGGAGAAGGCCGACGAGGTCAAGCCGGTCACCACCAACGCCCGTGCCTTCCGGGTCCTCGTCCGCAACGCCATGTTCCGGCGCGTGGAGCTCGCCGCGCTCGACCAGGTCGAGGAACTGGGCGAGTTGGACGCGGAGTCCGGCTGGGACGCCGAGGCCTGGGGCGAGGCGTTGGACAAGTACTGGGACGAGTACGACGACCTCGGCACCGGGCCGGACGCCCGCGGCCCCAAGCTCCTGGTGATCGAGGAGGAGCCGGCGAACCGGCTGTGGCGGGTGCGTCAGATCTTCGACGACCCCAACGGCGACCACGACTGGGGCATCAGTGCGGAGGTCGACCTCACGGCATCCGACGCGGAGGGCCGCGCGGTCGTCCGTGTCACCGACGTCGGCCAGCTGTGACCTCAGGAGAGACACACCCATGACGACCAACCCGGCGGAAAGCCTCGTCGACCTGCTCGACCTGGAGCAGATCGAGGTCACCATCTTTCGCGGCCGCAGTCCGCAGGAGTCCTTGCAGCGGGTCTTCGGCGGCCAGGTGGCCGGCCAGGCGCTGGTCGCCGCCGGACGCACCACCGAGGGCGACCGCCCCGTGCATTCGCTGCACGCGTATTTCCTGCGCCCGGGGCGTCCCGGTGTGCCGATCGTGTACCAGGTCGAACGGGTCCGGGACGGCAGGTCGTTCACGACCCGCAGGGTCACCGGAGTGCAGCAGGGCCGCACGATCTTCAATCTCACCGCCTCCTTCCACAAGCCCGAAGAGGGAAGCTTCGAGCATCAGTTGCCGCCGGCCCGCGAGGTCCCGGCGCCCGAGTCGCTGCCGACGGTCGCGGACGAGATCCGTGAGCATCTCGGCGCGCTGCCGGAGCAGTTGGAGCGGATGGCCCGGCGCCAGCCCTTCGACATCCGCTACGTCGACCGGCTGCGCTGGACCGAGGACGAGGTCAAGGGCGCCGAACCGCGCAGCGCGGTGTGGATGCGCGCGGTCGGACCGCTGGGCGACGACCCTCTGGTGCACACCTGCGCGCTGACGTACGCCAGCGACATGACGCTCCTGGACGCCGTGCGTATCCCGGTCGAGCCCCTGTGGGGTCCGCGGGGCTTCGACATGGCGTCGCTGGATCACGCCATGTGGTTCCACCGGCCCTTCCGGGCGGACGAGTGGTTCCTCTATGACCAGGAGTCACCGATCGCGACCGGCGGACGGGGACTCGCCCGGGGCCGGATCTACGACCGGCAGGGCCGTCTGCTGGTGTCGGTCGTCCAGGAAGGGCTGTTCAGGGCGCTTTAGCCGCGGCAGGCCGGCGGCGGAACCGGCCCAGGAGCCCGCGCGGTGCCTTCGGTCCTCCCACCGGGGGTGCGAGGGGCCGCGGCCGGGCGGGAGCCCGTCGTGGCGTGGGGAGCGGTGCGGGCCGCGCCTCCCGCGCCTCCCGTACGAGCGCGGTCAGCTCGGTCCTCAGCAGACCGACCTCGTCCGCGTCGTCCGCCGTCATGATCCGCTCGGCGATGCGCGCGGTGGGGGATCCCGGGGCACCGGTCACCGGGGGCCCTGGCCGGAAGCGGTTCAGATGGGACCGCTCGAAGGGGTCGGGGACGGCCGTCGCGATCTCGGCCGGGTCGAGGAACGCGGCGAACGCTCCGGCCCTCCCCCACAGGCCGTCGGACTGGCGGAGCAGGAACCCGCGGTGCCGCCCCCGCCAGTTGCGCGGCCGCAGGTCGACGCCCGCGGCCAGCAGGGCCCGCGGACCCTCGGGCATCCGGCGGGCTTTCAGGAGCGGGACGTTCTCCTCGTCGGCGGCGAACCGGCTCAGCTCTTCGGCGAGGTACAGCCAGACGACCGCGCGGTACCGGTTGAGGTACCACGTGGTGGGGACGACCAGGCCCAGGCGGGCGAGTCGGGTGAACCGGCCGGCGGGTACGTCCAGGAGCCGCGCGGCCTCGGCCGTGCCCACGACCTCGACCCGGGCCAGCAGTGACTCCGGGAATCCCTGCGCCGAGCGCACCCGGTCGATCTCGGACCGGGTGACGCGGCGGCCGCCGCCCCCTCCCTCGTCGGGAACCGTCCGGATCAGACCGAGGTGCACGGCGAGGTCCAGATCGCTTCGCCGGAGCCCGAGGTCCCGCGCCGCGCGGCTCGGTGTGAAGGGACGCCCGTGTGGTGTCGTGATGGTGTCGCCAGACATGCTGTGTCTCCCCCGTGGAGTCGATCGGTCACGCTCGGTGCGTGCGTCGTGACAGAAATGTAGCCCGGTCGCCGCCCGTCGTGGCGGGCCTGTGGACAACTCCGTCGGGGTGGACGAATCAGCAGGTCAGAGGTCTGTGAAAGGGGCGACGTCGGGCAGCCGCGCATCCACGTCGAGATGTTCGCCCACCCGGTTGACGAGCAGGGTCATCTCGTAGGCGATCTGGCCGATGTCGCCCTCCGCGCCGCTGAGCACGCACAGGCAGCTGCCCGACCCGGCGGCGGTCACGAACAGGACGGCGTCGTCGAACTCGATCATCGTCTGGCGGACCCTGCCCGCGCCGAAGTGCCGTCCCGAGCCCTTGGCCAGGCTGTGCAGTCCGGACGAGACGGCGGCGAGGTGCTCGGCGTCCTCCCGCCTCAGCCCCCTGCTCGCTCCGGTCACCAGCCCGTCGTTCGACAGCACCAGCGCGTGCCGCACGTGATCGACGCGTTGTGTCAGGTCGTCCAGCAGCCACCCGAGCTTCTGGTTCTGCGCCATGGTCCGGTCTCCCCGTGTAGATGAGTCCTCCGGCACGGAGGAACTCTTCGACACCATTGCGGACCATCCGGCCCCCGGGCAAGGAGGATGAGGGCATGGCGAAGAAGATGACCGAGGACGAATGGCGGGCGTTCGTCTCGCAGGGCACCCGCTCCGGAAAACTCTCCACGGTGCGGGCCGACGGCAGCCCGCACGTGGCACCGATCTGGTTCCTGCTGGACGGCGACGAGCTGGTGTTCAACACCTCCGCGTCCAGTGTGAAGGGCCGCAACGTGGTCCGTGACGGCCGGGTGGCGCTGTGTGTGGACGACGACCGTCCGCCGTACGCCTTCGTGGTGATCCAGGGCCGCGCGCGCGTGTCGGAGGATCTGGACGAGTTGAAGCACTGGGCCGG
The DNA here is from genome assembly GCF_042792555.1 of Streptomyces sp. NPDC056628. NCBI lineage: Bacteria > Bacillati > Actinomycetota > Actinomycetes > Kitasatosporales > Streptomycetaceae > Streptomyces > Streptomyces sp. NPDC056628. Next base: position 214,441 of record NZ_JBHTWG010000002.1, on the reverse strand, counting down.
GCGGATCGGGGCGCGCTACATGGGTGAGGAGCGCGCCGAGGAGTTCGGGGCCCGCAACGGCGTGCCCGGCGAACTCCTGGTCCGCGTCGCGATCGACAAGGTGCTGGCGGAGCGCGACGTCGCCGACTGATCCGGCGTCGTGCGCGGCCGGGACCGGGCGGGCCGGTCAGCCCACGGAGTCGAGCAGCCGGGCGGTGTGCATCCGCCCGGCGTACTCGACGAGGCGGATCAGTACCTCTTTCCCCGAGTCGCGGTCCCGGGCGTCGCAGATCACCACCGGTGTCCCCTGGTCCAGGTCCAGGGCGCGGGCGACGTCCTGGACGCCGTACGCCCGGGCGCCGGGAAAGCAGTTCACGGCCACGACGAACGGGATGTGCCGGTGCTCGAAGAAGTCGACGGCGGGGAAGCAGTCCTCCAGTCGGCGGGTGTCCGCGAGGACGACGGCGCCCAGGGCGCCCTGGGACAGTTCGTCCCACAGGAACCAGAAGCGGTCCTGGCCCGGGGTGCCGAAGAGGTAGAGGGACAGGCCGGACCGGATGGTGATCCGCCCGAAGTCCATGGCGACCGTCGTCGTGACCTTGTGGTCCACGCCGTCGGTGTCGTCCACCGACTGCCCCACCTCACTGAGCAGTTCCTCGGTGCGCAGCGGCTTGATCTCGCTGACCGCGCCCACCAGGGTCGTCTTGCCCACGCCGAACCCGCCGGCGACAAGGATCTTCAACGCCAGGGCGGACGTGTCGCCGTCGAAGGCGTCGGAGTGCTCGGAGACCATCGCTCACTTCTCTCTGGAGTGCCGGCATAGGTCGACGTCACTGCGCGAAGTCAGCATCATGACAACGGCCTCTCCTCTTCGTGGGGTTGGATCGCTTTTTGCCCGATGCGACCGTCTCGTACCTGTTCGATGTCCGTACGGGTGCACGCGGGGGGCCGTAGGGACCGCCTGGGTTCGGAAATCTCGCGCCCCGCCCTCCCGTCTCCGTCCGGCGGCTACAGCGCACGCAGGCCCTCGATGACCTCGCGCAGGATGCGTTCGTCGGGCAGGTGGGCGGGGGGTACCGGACGGCTGACGGTGACCCGCCCGCGTTCCAGCAGGTCGCCCAGGAGCACCCGGACCACGCCGACGGGCAGGTCGGCGCCCGCCGCCAGTTCCGCGACCGACTGGGTCTCCGGCCGGCACAGTTCGATCAGGGCACGGTGTTCCGGCCCGAGGGTGCTGTCGTCGTCGGTGCCGGGTGCGGCGGTGGACAGGGTGACGAGGGCGATCAGGTCGAACTTCACCCCGTTGGGGCCGGGTCTGGTGCGTCCGCCCGTCATCGCGTACGGGCGCACCAGGGGCCCGGCCTCGTTGTCGTACCACTGGCTGCCCTGCTCGCGCCGGGTGTCCGGGTCTTGCGTGTTCATCTGCGCCGGCCGCCCTTCCGTCTCATCCCCCGGCGGGCGGCCGGGTGGTGGTGCGGGTCGGGGTGTGAAGGTGCTCGCCGACCCGTTTGACCATGCGTGCCATCTCGTAGGCCACCAGACCGATGTCGGCGGTCACCGCGGTCAGGACGGCGAGGCAGGAGCCGTCGCCCGCCGCCGCCACGAAGAGGAAGGCGTCGTCCATCTCGACCATGGTCTGGCGCACTCCGCCGACCCCGAAGTGGCGGCCGGTGCCCTTGGCCAGCGAGTGGAACCCGGAGGCGACGGCGGCGAGATGCTCGGCGTCGGAGCGGCGCAGATCGGACGACGAGCCCACCGCGAGCCCGTCGTTGGAGAGCACGACGGCGTGCCGCACCTCGCTCACCCGTGTCACCAGGTCGTCCAGCAGCCAGTCGAGTTCGCCGGACCGGCCGGCGGCCCTCATGCTCGGGTCCGGGATCATGCGAAATCTCCTTCGCTGCCGTCGTGGCGTTCTGCGGGATCGGTTGGGGTACCACGGCCGGACGGCCTGCCACCGCCGCGCGCCCACCCGTCGCGGTACGCGGCCATGCGGTCCCTGACGACTTCGGGGGTGCGCCCGTGGTCGGGCCGTTCCGCCGGTGCGGTCCGCGCGGGGTCGTCGGCGTGGCGTTCGCGCAGCTGGGGCGCGAGGCTCGCCTGCCGGACCCGGCGTGGCAGGTCGTCGGTGACGCCGGAGTCGTCCGGGGGCCGGTGAAGTCGCAACGTCGTGACTCCGGGGGGTGAGGTGCGGGTCGGCTCGGGCGCGGGTGGCGCGGGCGCCATCAGGGCGGGGCGTTCGGCGGTGGTGGGCACGGACTCCTGGCGCCGTTCCGTGACGGGCACGCGCGCGTAGTCGTGTTCGGCGGGCCGCTCGGCGCCGGCCGCGTCGTGGCTGGAACGTTCCGCCGGGCCGTCGTGCAGCAGGGCTGTGGGCAGCAGCACCACGGCGGTGGTGCCGCCGTACGGCGAGGTGCTCAGGTGCACCTTGATGCCGTGCCGGGCGGCGAGCCGGCTGACCACGAACAGGCCGAGCCGGTCGCTGTCGAACAGGTCGAGCGCCTCGGACTGCTCGATGCGCCGGTTGGCCTCGGCCAGGGCCTCCTTGCCCATCCCGAGGCCGCGGTCCTCGACCTCGACGGCGTACCCGTTGCCGACGGGTTCGCCGGTGACGCGCACACGCGTGTGCGGGGGCGAGAACTGTGCCGCGTTCTCGACGAGTTCGGCCAGGAGGTGGGTGAGGTCGGCGACGGCCGCGCCGAGGACGGACGCCTCGGGAAGCTGCCGTACCTCGACGCGCGCGTAGTCCTCGACCTCCGAGACGGCCGCGCGCACCACGTCGGTGAGGGAGACCGGCATCCGCCACGCTCGCCCCGGAGCCGCACCGGAGAGGATGATCAGGCTCTCCGCGTGGCGCCGCATGCGCGTGGTGAGGTGGTCGAGCCGGAAGAGGTCGCCCAGTTCGTTCGGGTCGTCGCTGCGCCGCTCCATGCTGTCCAGCAGGGTCAGCTGGCGGTGCACGAGGACCTGGCTGCGGCGGGCGAGGTTCACGAAGATCCCCGAGACGCCGCTGGCGAGTTCGGCGCGTTCCACGGCCGCCCGCAGGGCCGCACGGTGCACGGTGTTCAGGGCCTCGCCGACCTGTCCGGCCTCGTCCTCGGCCGGCGGCCCGGGCGGCGCCTCGCTGCGGACGTCGATCTCCTCACCGGCGCGCAGTCTCCGCATGGCCTCGGGGAGTTTGTGCCGGGCGATCTCCAGAGCCGTGTCCCGCAGGGTCACCAGTTCCACGACGAGTCCGCGCCCGATGCGCACGGAGATGACGAGCGAGGCGGCGACGGCGAGCAGACCGAAGAGCACGGCGGCGCCGGCCGGGGTGAGCAGCCCCCGGGTGAACGGGTCGGCGCGGCCCGCGACCGCGCGTCCGGCGTCCTGCTGGATGGTGCGCATCGCGCCCTGCACGCGTGCGTGTGCCGCGCTCCAGCCGGCTCCCGGACCCGCGTCGGCCGTCGGCGCGGGCGAGCCGGGCCGGGTGGCGGTGACCGTGTCCTCCAGGGCGGTGACGGCCGCGTAGTCGTCGCCGGTGGCGAGCCGCCGCCAGGCCGCGCGCTGGGTGCCGCGCAGATCGGCGACGGCGGAGCCGGTGAGGGTACGGCGGGTGCTGACGGCGCCGGTGAACAGCCTCAGCCGCGTGCCGTCGAGGCGTCCGGCGAGGCGAGCACTGTCCAGCACCGCCTGTTCCTGGGCGAGCGCCTCTCCCGCGCGGGCGAATTCGAGCAGCACGCGCGCGTCGGAGCCGAGTTCGGCGTCCTGGACGCCGGTCAGCGCGCCCAGCACGGCGAAGGCACTCTCGATGGTCCCCGTGTACTGCCCGTACGTCCCCTGCCAGCCGGAGCGTCGGTCGAGGACGTCGTCCCGCACCACGCTCAGCCGCTCCGCGCCCGTCACGAAGGTCGTGAGCCGCGGGGCCACCCCGGTGGGGAACTCCTCGCCGTCGGCGACCGTGTTGCGCTCCCCGAGCCGCAGCTTCGCCACCGCCTCGCGGCTGTCCTCCGCCAGCCTCCTGTAGTCCGCAGCACGGCCTGCGGACGGATCGGTCGCGTACCGCACCGCCGCCGTGCGTTCGGCCTGGAGCGCGGCCACGGCGGCGGTGACGGGGTCCCTGATCGCGTCGTCCACGCGCTGGAGCTGGCGCAGCCGGGCGACGTCCTGCGCCGTGGTGACGGTGGCGAAGGCCCACAGGGCCAGCAGTGAGACGACCGGGACCATCAGCAGGCAGACGACCTTGGCGCGGACCGTGCGGGGACGCAGGGCGCGCGGGGGCGCGGTGTCGGAACTCGCGCCCGGTGAGTCCTCCGGGCCTTCGTCGGCCGGCGGTCCGGCGTGTGCGCGGCGTCCTCGCACGGGAGGCGGGGACGGGGCTCCGGCGTCGGCTGCGGTGCTGCTACGGGGGGTACGCATGGCCTCCTCGATCGGGAGTGGTTCGGGGACCTGCTCCGGTGGGCCGCGCGGGCCCCACGGGCTCGGTCAGCCGGTGGTCCGTCCCACGGCGCGCGGGGCAGGCGCGGGCGCCTCACGTCCCCCGGCGGCGGGCGACAGCGCGACGAAGGCGGAGGTCAGGAAGAGGTAGGACCCGAGGCCGACGGCGAGGGGGAAGATGAACTGCATCGCCGTGGCCCCGGGCAGAACCCCGCCGGCCGGGACGACGTCCACACGGACCGCGAGCATCCCGGTGTAGTGCATGCTGCTGACCGCCGCGCCCATGATCAGGGAGGCGACGGCGACCGCGACGGGGGACTTGATGTTGAGCGCGGCCCACAGCGCGGCCGTCGCCGCGGCGACGGCGATCAGGACCGAGAGCCCGACGAGGGCGGGGTCGTAGGTGATGTCGCCGTTGAGCCGTACGGCGGCCATGCCCAGGTAGTGCATGCTCGCCACACCGATCCCGGTGGCCAGGCCGCCGAGGAACAGCGCGCGCGTCCGGTCCTTGCTGTAGCCGACGGCGAAGACACCGCCGCAGACGACGGCCATGGCGACGAGGAGGCTCAGGACGGTGAGTGGCACGTCGTAGCGGATGTCGGTGCCGCTGACGCTGAAGCCCAGCATGGCCACGAAGTGCATGGTCCAGATGCCGGTGCCGATCGCCGAGGCCGCGGTGACGAGCCAGTTCCGGCGGGAACGGCCGGTGGCGCCGAGCGCGCGCACGGTGCACCGCAGTCCCAGCGCGGCGCCCGTGCACGCCATCACGTACGACAAGGCGGGGGTCAGCCAGCCGAGGGCGGCGTGGTCCAGGTGTCCCATGGCCCCGGGACGCTAGCCGGGGCACGGGAGCACGAAGGGGGCGCATTTCGAAAGGTGTTGGAATATGACCCGGAGATGCGCCGGAACGACCGCATGGAGCTCGAACGTGTGCACAGCGGCGTCACTCGTGCTGGTGAGGGATCATGCGGGGCATGAGCGACGACCACACAGACGTGCAGGAGTTCTTCACCGCCCGCGCCGCCCACTGGGACAGCCGGTTCCCGGACGACGGCCCCGCCTACGCGGCGGCCGTCGCCGCGTTGGGACTGGGCGAGGGCGACCGTGTGCTCGACGCGGGCTGCGGCACCGGCCGCGCTCTGCCGCCGCTGCGCGCCGCCGTGGGCACCTCGGGTGTGGTCCTGGGCGTCGATCTCACCCCGGCCATGCTGGAGGCCGCCGCGCGCGCCGGACGCGACCGCGACGGGCGGTTGCTGCTTGCCGACGTGGCCGCCCTGCCGCTGCGGCCGGGATCGGTGGACGCCGTGTTCGCGGCGGGGCTCATCGCGCACCTGCCGCATCCGGCGGACGACCTGCGCGAGTTGGCCAGGGTCGTGCGGCCCGGCGGCGCGCTGGCCCTCTTCCATCCGATCGGCCGGGCGGCGCTGGCGGCCCGGCACGGCCGCCGGCTCACCCCGGACGACCTGCGCGCCCAGGCGAACCTGCGGCCACTCCTGGCCGGCTCCGGGTGGCACATGACGTCGTACGTCGACGAGGACGACCGCTTCCTGGCCCTGGCGACACGGACGTCCTGACCTCTCGGGGGCGGCCGGCCCGGAGGCGCGCCCGGCGGCCCCAGGCGGCGGCGAGGCCCCCTTATGCGGCGGCGACCGCAACTCCTACTTTGGGATCGTCGGATGAGCGTTCGCGCCCGTCGTCACGTTCGTTCGTCTCCACTCTCGATCGCCTTGCACGGTCATTCGTCCTACAGGGGGAAGGTGCCCACATGTGGACCAGGCTGCGCGAGTCGTGCGCCAGAGTCTTCCGCTCCTTGCGTCTGGAGCCGGACAGCGGCAAGGACTCCGGCACGCACAATCTGTTCGAGGCCGCCGCCGTGTACGTCTCGGCGCGCGCGGCGGACGACCAGGAGCGGATCGACGAGGCCAGCGGCTGGGTGTCTCCGGAAGCCCTGTCCTTCGGAGTGAGCGAGCTGGCCTGCCGGGCCGTCCTCACGCTCGCCCGCGAGCGCGAGGAGTCCCCGCAGGCCGTCGCGCGAGCGCTCCTGGGGCTCCCTACCGCGTGACATAGGCCGCGCCATGGGTGCCGTTCGCGGTCGATTTCGCCCCGTGCGGCCGGAAACCTGCAGGCCCGGGGTGTCTCGGAGTCGTGACAAGGGGCTTGCGGGCGCACTAGGGTGCGCGCCGATGGACGAACCGATGGGGAGGCTGGGATGGCCGGGACGGACGAGGAGGCCGTCGCCGCCGCGGACGATGCGCTCTATGTGCTCACGGCGGTGCTGCTGACGCCCGCGAAGTTCCCGAGCGTGCTGGGCGACGACTATCCGGAGGCCTGCGCGGCGCTCGGACTGGCGCCTCTCGCGGATGGCTACGGCTTGGTGCTCGGCCAGGACGGCGACGGTGCCCGGTGGACGGTGGTCATCGACGACGTCTCCCTGGTGGCCGTGGCCATCGCGTCCTGGGACTGCGGGATGGAGTACGACCTGTCGCCGGACGAGCGCACGGTCGTGGCCGCCCTTCCCGGCTGGCCGCTCGCCGTCGCCGTGGCCGCCCCGAACGTGCCCGCACCGCACGACCCGGACCCCGAGATCGCGGACGGCCCGCCGCTGGCACCGCCCGACACGAGCGTGTGGGGACCGGCCCAGCGGCGGCTCGGCGCCGACGAGATCGCCCTCCAGTGGGCGATGTGGCGGGAGCAGATCGACGACGACGCCTTCGCCGCGGCCGGAAGCCCTGCCGCCGCCACCGGGGCGCCGAAGGAGAGCGAGCAGGACGAGGAAGGCGAGCGGAGCGAGGGCGAACCCGCCGCGCAGGGAGGCCACAGCGGTATCCGGCGGGTGCTGGCCGAGGCACGCGCGTACGTGGACTCCCCGCCGCCCCTGGGCCGCGTCCGCTCGTCCTTCGCCTCCGGCGACGCCCGCACCCTGCGGGCGGACGGCCCCGGCTGGTCCCTCGTCGCCCGGACGGACGACATCGCGTTCGTGCTGCTGGACGACGAGCCCGGCGAGGTCCTGCCGGTGGGCCGCGGACCGGAGCTGCCGGGGCTGCTGGAGGCGCTCGACAAGATGGCGGTACGCCCGAGCTGAGCCTGCTGACGCGCTGACGCACGGCCCTTCCGCCGGCGGGACGTCATGCGTGCGCGTCGTCCAGCGGTGGCATCCGCCTGCCGAATGCGGACAGGACCGATCCCCTGTCGTGGGGACCCATTCGGCAGCGGCGTTCCATGTGGTGCCAACCCATGGATGAGGCGGAGCCCGGACCGCACCATGGGGCAGCCCTCGAGGCTTGCTTCCCTCATGTGCTCGTCCCCCTTCCGCCAGGAGTGCTGCCATGCGCCTGACCAGAGCTGTTCCGTTTCTCGCCGCCACCCTGCTGGCCGCGGCCCTCGGTGGCCCCGGCCCCGCCGCGGCCGCGACGGGGGGCGAGCAGCACTGCGCCCGCCAGGACCGCCTGCGGGTACCGGGTGCCGCCTTCCAGCAGGCCGCGTGTCTCGCGGATCTGACCACGACGGGCCTCGCCGGTACGCCGTACACCGACATGGCCGACCAGGCCGGGCTGACGGCCCGTGGCACCCGGACACCGTCCGGGGTCCCCGGGGTCCAGGTCGACGGCTACTTCCCGGACTCCTCCCGCTTCAACACCACGCACGGCTGGAACCATGACGCGCAGTTCGTGATCCGGCTTCCGGACCGCTGGAACGGCGGCCTCGTGGTGACCGGGGCGCCGGGGACCCGCAAGCAGTACGCGACGGACACGGCGATCTCCGACCAGGTGCTGGCGCAGGGATACGCCTACGCGGCGACCGACAAGGGCAACAGCGGCGCCGACTTCTACCGCGACGGCCGCCGCCCCGGCGACGCGATCGCCGAGTGGAACAGACGCACCACCGAGCTCACGCGTGCCGCACGCAAGGCCGTGGCCCAACGGTACGGCCAGGCTCCCCGCCGGACGTACATGACCGGCATCTCCAACGGCGGGTACCTCACCCGCTGGCAACTGGAGAACCACCCCGAGCTCTACGACGGCGGCGTCGACTGGGAGGGCGCTCTGTGGACGGCGCACGGCCCCAGTCTCCTCACCTCCCTGCCGACCGCCGTGGCACGCATGCTCGGCTCCGCACGCGACGAGGACCTGTACGCGGCCGGCTTCGCGCGCGGCTCCGAATTCCTGTGGCCCTATCACGAGCGGGTGTACTGGGGTGTCACGCAGAAGATCTACCGCGCCGAGTTCGACCCCACGTACGATCCGGCCTGCCCGGGAGCCTCGGCCGGCACCACGGCTGAGGAGATCCTGGCACCCTGCGCCTCCGACGCCTCCTATGACTACGCCTCCCGGCCCGCCTCCGTGCATCGCGCCGTGGCCCGTGTCGCCCTGAGCGGACGCATCGGCCGCCCCCTGATCACCCTGCACGGCGATCTGGACACCCTGCTGCCGAAGGCCGCCGACTCCGACGTGTACGCGCGCATGGTCGACGGACGCGGACGGAGCCGGCTGCACAGCTATGTCACCGTCGTCGGCGGCACGCATGTCGACGGCCTGTACGACACCTATCCGGACCGGCTCCGCCCGATCCTGCCCTGCTACCGGTCCGCCTTCGACAAGCTTGTCTCGTGGGTGGAGCGAGGCGTGCGTCCGCCCGCGGACCAGACGGTCGCGAAGCCCGTGGACGGCGACGTGGTCAACTCCTGCGCGCTGTAGCTGCCTGGTCCGCCGCCGGCAGGGGGCCGGTCAGCGACCGAGCTCCTTGCGGGTGGCGCGGCGCAGCCTGCGCCGCTGTGACGGGTCGAGCGTGAGGTAGGCGGCGGCCGGCACTCCCAGCACTATCAGGAGCGCCGCCCACCAGGGCAGCCAGATCAGCAGGATGAGGCCGACCGCCACTCCTCCCGCGGCGATCTTCGCGTTCTTCGACATGTGCGTCGCCTCCTTCGCGGCCACTGCCGCTCTCTGACCTGAGAACGGGTCCGTGCGTCCGGCAGTTCCACACCGCACCCCTGAGACGACCCTGAGGTGCGACCCCTCATGGTCGGGAATGGTCGGGCCGGTCCGCGGTCGCCGCGGAGCCGTCTCGACGCTCCTCGACCACCTGGGCACTCGAGTCGGCCACCGATCAGACCGGTGACCTGGATCACAAGATGACCGTACCCGCCGGGCGGACGGATCGTGTACTCTCGGCGACTCGTCTCCGAGTAGTCAAATTTGAGGAGTGCTGCTCAGTCGTGCCGACGCTTCCTGAGGCAAAGGCGACGTCATCCGACCTCCCCGATCCGTCGTCCTGCAACATCGTCTTCCTCCCGGGCGCTCCCGCCCGCGCGGGTCGCGTCGCCTTCTGGCGGACCGGCGGCGGCACCGTACCCCGCCTCCCGCACGGAAGCGTCGAGGAGCTGTCCGTCGTCGTACCCGGCGAGAACGGCGTGCAGCCGGCCAAGGTGCCGACCCTGCTGCTACCCGTCCGTGCCGCGCTGCCCGTGCTCACACGCGCGCGTACGTCACCGCGGGCCGGCCGGGCCGGCGTGTTCTGGGGCACGGCGACCGTCCTGGCTCTGCACGTCGTGGCCCGCGGTCTGCTGCTGCCCGGACTCTCGGCCGAGGACCACGACGCCTGGCGGGCGGGGCCGCTGCACCCCGAGGACGTCGAGCGCGTCCGTCTCCTCGCCGCCGCGATGCCGCCCGAGGCGCACGCGGTGCCGCTGCCCGGCGAGGAACCGCTGAGGCTGCCGGACCCCGAGCACCTGGTCCGGGCCTTCCTGGACGCGGTCGCCGACGCGCTGCCGCGCTCTCCCGCGGCGCCGCTCGTCACCGGCGGTCCCGCGTATGCGGCCACGTCACCACAGCACCTGCCGGGACTCCGCGCCTGGGCCGCCGACGTCGCGGCCGGCCACGACGCGGGCGTACGGCTCTCCGTACGAGTGGAGTTCACCGGTGCCGACGGGACGGACAGGGCGTCCGAGGACTCACCGGCGCCGTCCTTCCGGGCCGTGCTCCAGGTGCACGGCGTGAGCGATCCGACGCTGGTGGCCGACGCGGTGGAGGTGTGGAGCGGGTCCGGCGCGTTCGAGCCCCGCGCGCGTATGGACACGCTGCTGGCACTGCGCCGCGCCGCCCGGGTCTGGGCTCCTCTGTCGCCACTGCTGTCCGCGGCCGTCCCGGACGCCGTCGACCTCTCCGACGACGAGGTGACGGACCTGCTGCGGGACGGCGCCCACCGGCTGTCGGGGATCGGCGTCGAGGTGCACTGGCCGAGGGGCGTCGCCCGTGAGCTGACCATCGGCGCGGTGATCGGCCCGTCGGACGACACGGCCCGGGCCGGCGCGCTCACCTCCGGCGCACCGTCGTTCCTGTCCTCCGACGCGCTGCTCTCCATCGACTGGTCGTTCGCCCTGGGCGACCAGCGGCTCACGCGCGAGGAACTGGACCGCCTCGCCGAGGCGAGCCGCCCCGTCGTGCGCCTGCGCGACCAATGGGTCCTCGTCGATCCTCGGGAAGTGCGGCGAGCCCACGCGCGCGAGAGCCGCGAACTGGCGCCCATCGACGCGCTCGGCGCGGCCCTGACCGGGTCGATCGAGGTCGACGGCCGCCAGGTGGAGGTGCGCTCCACGGGCTGGCTGACCGCGCTGCGGGAACGTCTCGCGGACCCCGAAGGACAGGAGCAGGTGGACCAGCCGTCCGCCCTCGCCGCCACGTTGCGCGACTACCAGCGGCGGGGCCTGAGCTGGCTGGCCCGGATGACGTCCCTGGGACTCGGTTGCTGTCTGGCGGACGACATGGGTCTGGGCAAGACGATCACGTTGATCGCGCTGCACCTGCACCGGCAGGGCGACCCCGCGTCGGCGGGACCGACGCTGGTGGTCTGCCCGGCGTCCCTGATGGGCAACTGGCAGCGCGAGATCGAGAAGTTCGCGCCCGGCGCGCGCGTGCGCCGCTTCCACGGTGCGCGGCGCGACCTCGCCTCCGTGACGCAGGGCGAGTTCGTGCTCACCACGTACGGCACGATGCGTCAGGACGCGCCCGGGCTCGCGACGCTCCCCTGGGGCATGGTCGTCGCCGACGAGGCCCAGCACGTGAAGAACCCGTACTCGGCGACCGCGCGGGCGTTGCGTTCCATCGGCGCACGCGCGCGCGTGGCCCTCACGGGCACCCCGGTCGAGAACAATCTCTCGGAGTTGTGGGCGATCCTCGACTGGACGACACCGGGTCTGCTGGGCCGCCTCGGCGCATTCCGCGGACGGTACGCCGACGCGGTCGAGGGCGGTCAGGACCCGGCGGCCGGGCAACGCCTCAGCCGCCTCGTCCGGCCCTTCCTGCTGCGCCGCCGCAAGTCCGACCCGGGGATCGCGCCGGAGCTCCCGCCGAAGACGGAGACGGATCGCACGGTGTCGCTCACCGCGGAGCAGGCGGGCCTGTACGAGGCCGTGGTCCGGGAGGCCCTCGCGGCGATCGCCGGTGCCGACGACATGGCGAGGCGCGGTGCGATCGTGAAGCTGCTGACGGGTCTGAAGCAGATCTGCAACCACCCGGCGCAGTACCTCAAGGAGGAACGGCCGCGGATCGCCGGACGGTCCGGGAAGCTGGAGCTGCTCGACGAGTTGCTGGACACCATCCTCGCGGAGGAGGCGAGCGTGCTGGTCTTCACCCAGTACGTCGGGATGGGACGCCTGATCGAACGGCACCTGGCGGCTCGCGGCATCGCCTCACAGTTCCTGCACGGCGGTACGGCCCTGGCCGAGCGCGAGCGTATGGTGCGTCGCTTCCAGGACGGTGACGTGCCCGTCTTCTTGCTGTCGCTGAAGGCCGCCGGCACCGGGCTGAACCTCACACGCGCCGAGCACGTCGTGCACTACGACCGCTGGTGGAACCCGGCGGTGGAGGCTCAGGCCACCGACCGTGCGTACCGCATCGGCCAGAGCCGGCCGGTACAGGTGCACCGGCTGATCACGGAGGGCACCGTCGAGGACCGCATCGCCGGCATGCTCAGCCGCAAGCAGGCGCTGGCGGACGCCGTGCTCGGCGCGGGTGAGGCGGCCCTGACGGAGCTCACGGACGCGGAACTGGCCGATCTGGTGGAACTGCGAAGGGGCATCCGATGACCGGGCACGAGGACGCGACGGCCGGGCACGGCGCCGACGTGGAGCGCACCTTCGCCGCGTTCCCTCCCGCGCGTGGGAGGGGGTTCGCCGTCACCTGGTGGGGGCAGGCCTGGCTGACGGCGTTGGAGGAGTCGGCACTCGACCTCCAGCAGCTCAAGGCGGGGCGCAGGCTCGCGCGGGCGGGCGCGGTCGGTGCCGTGTCGGTTCGGCCCGGGCGCATCACGGCCATGGTGCGGGGCCGCGACCGGGCGGTGCACCGGGCGGACGTCCTGGTGGAGCCGCTGACGGAGCGCCAGTGGGACCGTTTCCTGGACATGGCGGTCGAACGGGCGGGTCACGTGGCCGCCCTGCTGGACCGTGAGATGCCCCCGCTCCTGGTGGAGGACGCCTCGGTCACGGGGATCGACCTGCTGCCCGGAATGGGCGACCTGGAACCCGAGTGCGCCTGCGACGCCTGGGACCACTGCGAGCACACGGCCGCCCTGTGCTACCAGGTGGCACGGCTGCTGGACGAGGACCCCTTCGTCCTGTTCCTGATGCGCGGGCGCGGTCAACGGGCCCTCCTGGCCGACCTCCAGGCCCGCGGCGACACGGCATCCACCGGCGAGGTGCGGGACTCCTCCGCCTCCCGCGCGCGGCCAGGAGTGGACGCCGCCGAGGCGTACGCGACCGGCGACATCCTGCCGCCGCTGCCCGCCCTGCCCGGACTGCCCGCGGACCCGGGGGTGCCGCCCTCACTGGACACCGAGACCGCGCCGGACGCGGACGTCGCCCCCGAGGCCCTGGAGATCCTGGCCGCCGCGACGGCCGTCGAGGCGCACCGCATGCTCGCGCAGGCGCTTCGGGACACGCCGCGGAGCCCGTCCGCGGCCCCGGAATTGACGCTCGCCCAGGACGCGGTACGCCTGGCCGCGGGCACCTCGGACACACGCGTGACCGAGCGGCTGGCCGACGGTTCGGGGCGCGGGCGCGATGGGCTGGGCGTGGCCGTACGCGCGTGGCGGCTCGGTGGTGAGGCCGCCCTGTGCGTGCTCGATGAGAAGTGGCGGGTGGAGGGCGAGACACTGGCACGCGCGTGTACCGCCCTGGAGACCGCGTGGGACGAGGACGAACGGCCGCCGCTGCGGCGCGACGGGAACCGGTGGACCGTGGACGGCTCCCCCGGTCAGCTGCGCCTGGGACGGGACGGACGCTGGTGGCCCTACCGGGAGGAGGCGGGCCGGTGGGTGCCCGCGGGAGCGCCCGCGCATGATCCGGCGACGGCACTGGCCGCCGCCGAACCCGACAGCGTCGCTCACCGGCCCGACGGCACCCGGGCGAGCGAGGGCACCTGATTACGGCAACGCGTCCTCCAGCGACGGCAGGAGCGATTCGAGACCGCTCGGGAACCCGCTCGGCACGTCGGTCGGGAACCCGCTCGGCAGATCGGTCGGGAAGCCTGACGGGAGCGAGGTGGGCAGCTCGCTGGGCAACTTGCTCGGGATGCTCAGCGACGGCCGTGGCGAGGGGTTCGTGCTGGTGCCGGACGGCGAGCCGTCATCGGGTGTGTCGTCGCCGTTCCCCCTGACCAGCAGGACGGCCGCCACCACGGCGGCGACGGCGACCACGGCGACGAGCAGGAGGACGAGCGGATTGCGTGGGCGCCTGGGACCGCCGCCACCGTACGGGGGCGGACCGCCGCTGCCGTAGCCGTCGGCGGGCGGGCCGAAACCGCCCGGTGGGGTGTGACCGGGAGGCGGTCCTGGCGGCTGAGGGGGTACGGGTGGCGTGGCCATACCGTCAAGGGTGGCAACGCCGCGGGCGATCCGCGACCCCTGTAAGGGAGTTGGGACCGCTCCGGGCCACGGATCTCATGGTTCCGGAACAATCCGCTCGGTGCGTGGCCGCGTCCGGACGGCCACCCCGGCACCGTGTGCGCACCGCCTGTCGGGGGACGGGCGGTGCGCACGCACACGCGCGTGGTCAGCCGCGGGCGCTCAGCAGGTGGTCCATCGCGAGCTGGTCGAGGCGTTCGAAGGCCATCCCGCGCGCGGCGGCCGCGTCGACGTCGAACTCCTCGAAGGCGGCACGGTCGGCGAGCAGGCCCTTGATGCCGTCCGCAGCCGTCGGCTGGGCGAGCTCGTCCAGCCGGGCGGCGCGCAGGGCCTCCTGAACCTCCGGGTCGGCGCGGAAGGCCGTGGCGCGCTCCTTGAGGATCAGGTAGTTGCGCATGCAGCCCGCGGCCGACGCCCACACGCCGTCGAGGTCCTCGGTCCGCGGCGGCTTGAAGTCGAAGTGCCGGGGACCGGTGTAACCGGCGCTCTCCAGGAGGTCGACCAGCCAGAAGGCCGAGCGCAGGTCGCCGGCGCCGAAGCGCAGGTCCTGGTCGTACTTGATGCCGGACTGGCCGTTGAGGTCGATGTGGAACAGCTTGCCCGCCCACAGCGCCTGGGCGATGCCGTGCGGGAAGTTGAGCCCGGCCATCTGCTCGTGGCCGACCTCGGGGTTGACGCCGTACAGCTCGGGGCGCTCCAGGCGCTCGATGAACGCCAGCGCGTGGCCGACGGTGGGCAGCAGGATGTCGCCGCGCGGCTCGTTCGGCTTGGGCTCGATGGCGAACTTGAGGTCGTAGCCCTGGGAGATGACGTACTCGCCGAGGAGGTCGAACGCCTCCTTCATGCGGTCGAGCGCGTTCCGCACGTCCTTGGCGGCACCGGACTCGGCGCCCTCGCGGCCGCCCCAGGCGACGTAGGTCTCGGCACCGAGCTCCACGGCCAGGTCGATGTTGCGGATCGTCTTGCGGAGGGCGTAGCGGCGCACGTCGCGGTCGTTGGCCGTGAAGGCGCCGTCCTTGAAGACGGGATGGGTGAAGAGGTTGGTCGTCGCCATGGGCACCTTCATGCCGGTGGCGTCGAGGGCCTCGCGGAAGCGCTTGACGTGCGCCTCGCGCTCGGTGTCCGAGGACCCGAAGGGGATCAGGTCGTCGTCGTGGAAGGTGACGCCGTGGGCGCCGAGCTCGGCCAGACGTCGCACCGTCTCGACCGGGTCGAGGGCACTGCGGGTGGCGTCGCCGAACGGGTCTCGTCCCTGCCAGCCGACGGTCCACAAACCGAAGGTGAACCTGTCCTCGGGGGTGGGCTGGTAGCTCATGACGCGGCTCCTTGCTTACTGACGACTGCTTGAACGACTCGCTACGACTATTTCGTCATGGCGGTTTACAAATTAGTATGCGAACGCGCCCCTGGGAAGGGACACGATGTCCCCGAAAGGGCCGGATCCGGGTCGCCACGCGCCGGACAGCCACGAAGCAGCAGGTCAGAGAGCCGCAGAGCCGCGGAAAAGGGAGAGCCCGATGTCAGCAGCCGAGGGTCCGCTCGTCGTCGGCGTGGACACGTCCACCCAGTCCACCAAGGCGCTGGTCGTCGACGTGTCGACCGGGCGGGTCGTCGCGAGCGGCCAGGCGCCGCACACCGTCACCTCGGGTGCGGGCCGGGAGAGCGACCCCCGCCAGTGGTACGACGCGCTGTGCGAGGCCCTGCGTCAGTGCGGTGAGCCCGCGCGCGAGGCGGCCGCCGTGTCGATCGGCGGTCAGCAGCACGGCCTGGTCACGCTGGACGAGCGGGGCGAGCCGGTCCGTCCGGCCCTGCTGTGGAACGACGTGCGCTCGGCGCCGCAGGCCGAGCGCCTGACGAATGAGCTGGGCGGCGCGAAGTTCTGGGCGGACCGGACGGGCTCCGTCCCGGCGGCCTCGTTCACGGTGACGAAGTGGGCGTGGCTCGCCGAGCACGAGCCGGAGTCGGTGCGTGCCACCCGGGCCGTGCGCCTGCCCCACGACTACCTCACCGAGCGCCTGACGGGTCAGGGCACCACCGACCGGGGCGACGTCTCCGGCACGGGCTGGTGGGCCTCGGGGACGGAGACGTACGACGCCCAGATCCTGGAGCACGTCGGGCTCGACCCGGCGCTGCTGCCGCGCGTGGTGCGGCCCGGCGAGGTCGCGGGCACCGTGCGCGACAGCCACGACCTGCCGTTCTCCAAGGGCACCCTGGTGGCGCCCGGCACCGGTGACAACGCGGCGGCGGCGCTGGGTCTCGGCCTGCTCCCCGGCACGCCCGTCCTGAGCCTCGGCACGTCGGGCACCGTGTACGCCGTGTCGCGGCGGCGTCCGGCGGACCCCACCGGCACGGTGGCGGGCTTCGCCGACGCGCACGGCGGCTGGCTGCCGCTGGCCTGCACGCTGAACTGCACGCTCGCGGTCGACAAGGTCGCCGCCCTGCTGGGCCGCGACCGGGAAGCCGTGGAACCGGTCTCGGGCCTCACCTTCCTGCCCTTCCTGGACGGCGAACGCACGCCGAACCTGCCGCACGCGTCGGGCCTGCTGCACGGTCTGCGCCACGACACGACCGGCGGCCAGCTCCTCCAGGCGGCCTACGACGGTGCCGTGCACGCGCTGCTGGGCGCCCTGGACCTGGTGCTGGACGAGGACGCGGACCGTTCGGCACCGCTGCTGCTGATCGGCGGGGGCGCCCGGGGCACGGCCTGGCAGCAGACCGTCCGCCGGCTCTCGGGACGCCCGGTCCAGGTACCCGAGGCCAAGGAGCTGGTCGCGCTGGGTGCCGCCGCCCAGGCGGCCGGGCTGCTGACCGGCGAGGACCCGTCCGCGGTCGCCCGCCGCTGGGACACCGCGCGCGGGCCGGTGCTGGACGCCGTGGAGCGGGACGACGAGACGCTGGCCCGGATCAGCGGGGTACTCTCCGACGCGGCCCCGCTGCTGGAGCGGAGCCCCGAGGCGCACTGAGGAAGACGGAGGCATGACCGCACCGCTGCACGAGGTCAACCCGGCGGGCGCCGGGCGCGCGCTGCCCGACACCCAGCAGGGCATGCGCCGCCGCAATCTCGCCCGGGTGATGCACACGGTCAGCGCCGACGGGCCGCTCTCGCGCGCGGCCGTGGCCACCCGGATCGGGCTGACCCGCGCGGCGGTCTCCACACTGGTCGACGAGCTGATCCGCTCGGGTCTGCTGGAGGAGCTGGGCCCCGAGCGACCCGGCCGGGTCGGCCGTCCCGGGTCGGCCCTCGCGGTCAGCGCCCACGGGCCGGCCGGGATCGGCGCGGAGGTCGGCGTGGACCATCTCGCCGTCTGCGCCGTCGACCTGCGCGGCGAGGTACGGGCCCGGGCCGTGCGCCATACCGCGAACCGGGGCCGGGCCGCCGAGCCGGTGCTCGCCGAACTCGGCGAACTCGTGGACCAGATCGTCGCGGAGGCGGGCCGCGAGGGGCTGTGGCCGGCCGGTCTGGCCGTGGCCGTGCCGGGTCTGGTGGCCCGCGACGCCCGGACCGTCGTCCGCGCCCCCAACCTCGACTGGCGGGACACCGACCTGGGCGACCTGCTCACCACCGACCTCCCCCTCACGGTGGGCAACGAGGCCAACTTCGGCGCCCTCGCCGAACTGTGGCTGGGCGACGGCACACCGCAGGACTTCCTGCACGTGTCGGCGGAGATCGGTATCGGCGCCGCGGTCGTCGTGGACGGATCGCTGCTGCACGGGACGCGCGGATTCGCGGGCGAGCTGGGGCACATGCCCGTCCAGCCCGAAGGACCCGCGTGCCCCTGCGGTGGTCGGGGCTGCCTCGAGCAGTACGCGGGTGAGGAGGCGGTGCTGCGCGCGGCCGGGCTGGAGCCGGGTGAGGACCGGGTCGGGCTGCTGGCGGAACGGGCCGCCGACGGGGACGAGGCCGTGCGGGGCGCGCTGCGCGAGGCGGGCACGGCGCTCGGCATCGCGCTGACGGGCGCCGTCAATCTGCTCGACCCCCGCACGGTGGTGCTCGGCGGCGCCCTGGCCGCACTCGCGCCGTGGCTCCTGCCGTCGCTGGAGTCGGAACTGGACCGGCGGACCGCGGGCCCCGCCTGTCCCGTGTCCGTGTCCCGGCTGGGTCCCGAGGGGCCTCTGCTGGGGGCCGCGCACGCGGTCGTGCGGGCGGTGCTGGACGACCCGGCCTCGGTGGCCCAGCGGGCCTGATCCCGGCTCAGGCGGACCGAGTTCACTCACGTGAGTGAGCGAGTTGTCCACAACTCCCGGGCGGTCCACGGAAATACGGCCGGGCCTTCTGCCTGCTGGTCCGGGGCGTACCTTGATTCACATGCCGTCCGCCCCAGCCCGGCCCCAGGTCACGGCCGGCGTCGGTCCCCTCCGTCCCTCCCTCGGCCCACCTCTCCTTCTTTGAAAGGCGGTTCACGTCGTGGAGCGCGTACGCACCCACCTCAGCAGACGTCACGTCCTGCAGGGGACCGCACTCGCCGCCGTCCCTTACGTCCTGCTTCCCGTGCCGCGAGCCGGTGCGCGTGTTCCCGGACCGGACCAGCCGTCCGCCGAGTGGCGGCCGGCGGGCGGGGGCACCTACACCCTCGCGCACCCGGGGACGGCCCGCACGATCGACCGGGTGATCATCCACATGACACAGACCATGTACCGCAAGACCCTGTTCCTCTTCGAGGCCGGGCGGAAGAAGGTGTCCGCGCACTACGTCGTCCGGTCCGCCGACGGGCACACCTCGCAGTGTGTCCGCGAGTCCGACATCGCCTGGCACGCGGGGAACTGGCAGTACAACGAGCGCAGTATCGGCATCGAGCACGAGGGGTGGGTGGACGAGCCGTCCTACTTCACCGACGTGATGTACGAGAGCTCCGCCCGGCTCACTGCCGCGATCTGCGCCCGGCACGGGATACCCAGGGACCGCACGCACATCATCGGGCACCACCAGGTGCCGGGCAGCGACCACACCGATCCCGGGCCGTACTGGGACTGGGCCCGCTACATACGGCTGGTCAGGGCCGCCTGAGAGTCTGTACGGCCGCGCCGCCGGGACATCGATCGAGTGAGCACCGTCGAAGAGGTTGTCGGCGCGCCTACCCGGCGTGACGATGTCCCCAGCCGCATCGCCGTCCGGGAGGCCGAATTGTCCGATCCGTGGGTGGCCCTGGAGCCGGGGACCGACCCTGCCGAACGTGTCCGAGTGCTGCGTCGCGCCCATGAGACCTTCACCGCGGTGGGCACCGTGCCCAGACCGGTGCGTGCCGTGGTGGCGGACTCGTGGCGGCGTTCCGCGCGGGCCGGAGTCGGACCGGACGGCACGGCGAGCGTGGAGCTGGTGGACGGCGACCTCGGCGCCTACCGGGCGGAGCATCCGCTGGCGCGGGTGATGCCGTTGTTCCGGGAGCTGATGGGCACGTTCGCCGCCGACGGCGAGCATCTGCTCGCGGTGTGCGACGCGCACGGCAGGCTGCTGTGGGTCGAGGGGCATCCGGCGACCCGGCGCAAGGCGGACCGGATGAACTTCGTGCCGGGTGCGCGCTGGGCGGAGACCGCCGTGGGGACGAACGCGCCGGGGACGGCGGTCGCCGTCGGCCGTCCGGTGCAAGTGTTCGCGGCGGAGCACTTCATCCGCCGGGTGCAGCCGTGGACGTGTGCGGCGGCGCCCGTGCACGATCCGCGTACCGGGCGGGTCCTCGGAGCAGTGGACATCACGGGTGGGGACGGGCTCGCCCATCCGCACAGTCTCGGTTTCGTGCAGGCGGTCGCGCGGGCGGCGGAATCGCATCTGGCGCTGCTCGGCCCCCAGGACGACCCGGTCGGTGCGCCCGAACTGACCGCGCTGGGGCGGGACGAGGCGCAGCTCCTGGTCGGCGGCCACAGGATCAGGCTCAGCCGGCGGCACAGCGAGATCGTGGTGCTGCTGGCACGGCATCCGGAGGGGCTGACCGGCGACGAGCTGCTGTGCGCCCTGTACGAGGACGAGTCGGTGACGCCGGTGACCCTGCGCGCCGAACTGGCCCGGTTGCGCCGGACGTTGGGACCGTCGCTGCTGGGTTCGCGGCCCTACCGGCTGATGGTGCCGCTGGAGTCGGACGTGGCGGTCGTCGAACGCCGGCTGGAGGCGGGCGCGGTCACGGCCGCGGCGACGGCGTACGCCGGTCCGCTGCTGCCGGGCTCGCAGGCACCGGCGGTGGTTCGGCTCAGGCGCCGCCTGTCCGACGGTCTGCGGACGGCGCTGATCGCCCGCCGCGACCCGGACCTGCTGGCCGACTGGGCACACGCGCCATGGGGCGAGGACGACCTGGACGTGTGGCGGGCGCTGGCGGCGGTCCGGCCGACACCGGCCGTACGGTCGCGGCTGGCCGCGCTGGAGCGCGAACTGACCGCCGGACCCGTGTGGGAGCACCGTTCGCCGGGGTGAGCGGCGCCGTGGGCGCGGCGGCGCACGCAACCTGGTTGCAACCTCGCCGCTCCTAGCCTCGCGGTGCGAGCTGCCCGACGGCGGGCAGCGCTTCATCAGGAGGCAGAGCAAGATGACCCGTTACGCGGCGCCCGGCACCGACGGCGCGATCGTCTCCTACCAGGCGCGTTACGACCACTTCATCGGCGGTGAGTACGTGCCGCCGAGCCGGGGGCAGTACTTCGAGAACCCGTCGCCGGTGACCGGTCAGCCGTTCACCGAGATCGCGCGGGGCACGGCGGAGGACGTGGAGCGGGCCCTCGACGCGGCGCACGCGGCCGCTCCGGCGTGGGGCCGTACCTCGGTCGCCGAGCGGGCCGGGATCCTGCTGAAGATCGCCGACCGTATGGAGGCCAACCTGGAGCGGCTGGCCGTCGCCGAGAGCTGGGAGAACGGCAAGCCGGTGCGGGAGACGCTGGCGGCCGACATCCCGCTGGCCATCGACCACTTCCGCTACTTCGCGGGCACGATCCGGGCGCAGGAGGGGACGCTCGGCGAGGTGGACGACGACACGGTGGCGTACCACTTCCACGAGCCGTTGGGCGTGGTCGCGCAGATCATCCCGTGGAACTTCCCCATTCTGATGGCCACGTGGAAGCTGGCGCCGGCGCTGGCCGCGGGCAACGCGGTGGTGCTCAAGCCGGCCGAGCAGACCCCGGCGTCCATCCACTACTGGCTCAGCCTGGTCGCCGATCTGCTGCCGCCCGGCGTGCTGAACATCGTCAACGGCTTCGGTGTGGAGGCGGGCAAGCCGCTGGCGTCCAGCCCCAGGGTGGCCAAGGTGGCGTTCACCGGCGAGACCACCACCGGCCGGCTGATCATGCAGTACGCCTCGGAGAACATCACGCCGGTGACCCTGGAACTCGGCGGCAAGTCCCCGAACATCTTCTTCGACGACGTCTGGTCGGCCGCCGACGACTTCCGGGACAAGGCGCTCGAGGGCTTCACGATGTTCGCCCTCAATCAGGGCGAGGTCTGCACCTGCCCGTCCCGGGCCCTGGTGCAGCGTGGCGCGTACGCGGAGTTCATGGAGGCCGCGGTCGCGCGGACGGAACAGATCAAGACCGGTCACCCGCTGGACACGGACACGATGATCGGCGCGCAGGCGTCCAACGACCAGTTGGAGAAGATCCTCTCCTACCTCGACATCGGCCGGCAGGAGGGGGCGAAGGTCCTCACGGGTGGTGAACGCCTGGAGCACGAGGGTGAGTTGAAGGGCGGCTACTACGTCCAGCCGACCATCTTCGAGGGCGACAACCGCATGCGGATCTTCCAGGAGGAGATCTTCGGGCCGGTCGTGTCGGTGACGTCGTTCGACGACTTCGACGACGCCATCAAGATCGCCAACGACACGCTGTACGGTCTCGGTGCGGGCGTGTGGACCCGGGACGTCAACACCGCGTACCGCGCGGGCCGGGCCATCCAGGCGGGCCGCGTGTGGACGAACTGCTACCACGCGTATCCGGCACATGCCGCGTTCGGGGGCTACAAAGGCTCCGGGATCGGCCGCGAGACGCACAAGATGATGCTGGAGCACTACCAGCAGACGAAGAACCTCCTGGTGTCGTACTCGCCGAAGAAGCTGGGCTTCTTCTAGACGCAGAAGAAGGGCGCCTGACCAGGGCAGACGCCCGGCAGGCGCCCTTCTCGGCGCACATCTGTGCAGCGAGTCGTCAGAGGTCCTGACGAATGCCTTGGACGTGTCGGTGTGCGATGAGGCAGGTCGCGAGACCGAATGGGCCTTCATGAATGTCGTCGCGTCGTTCCCACCGGACGCGACGGCATCGGAATCCATGGAGCCGGGCAAGGGTGCACGGCGCCCGGCAGCGCTCCGTCACCGGGTGTCGCGCGGGCGAGGGGCCTACGGTGGGAGATGGTCCCGGTGTCGGCCCCGCCGACCGGCCGGTGGTTCACGCCGGGGGCGGAAGGAGGCACGAGATGTCCGATGCGACACGGGACACCACGGCCCGGCGTGTGCGGCATTTCATCGACGCCGGATATCCCGACGCCGGGCCCGTCGAGGCGGCGGTGGAGGGAGCCGTCTACCGACTCGGGGACGGAACGGTGGCCAAGGTGTGGGAGCGCCGACGGGGATCCGAACTGCGACGGATGCAGCGTTTCTACGCCGATGCCGCGGCGCGCCTGCCGTTCGGCACCCCGGAGATCCTCGCCGTCGAGGACATCGACGATGTCCCGATGACCGTGGAGCGGGAGCTGACCGGCGAGCCCCTGGCGGGCAAGATCCGCACCGACGACCCGGACGAGGTGCTGCCCGAAGCGGTCGACTGCCTGGTCGGCGTGCTGCGCGCCCTCGCGGACGCCCATGACGTCGACGAGGTCAAGCACCTTCCTGTGCTGGACGAGGAACGCCCGCTGTGGGAAGGCCACACCACTTTCGGATCGGCCCTGGCGGACCTGGTGGACCGGCGGGTCAGCCGGTGCGCGGACCGGCTCTCCACGCATGTCCGGGACTTCGACGACACGCGCGCCCGGCTGCTTGGGAAGCTGCGCTCGCTGCCCCGTACCGACGAGGCGGTCGTCCACGGTGACGTCTTCCCGGAGACCGTGCTGGTGGACGACGATCTGCGGCCGCTCGCCCTCGTGGACTACGGCTTCCTGTCCACGGGCGGGGACCCCCGGTTCGACGCCGCCGTGGCCGCGGCCATCTTCCCTGCGGGCACCGAGCGCGCCCCGGAGATCACCCGGCAGCTCACCACGCGGTTCGCCGACGAGTTCGGCTACGCGGTCGACGACCTCCTGCTGTACCGGGCCGCCTATGCTATGGCCACGAGCGACGCCTTCGCGCCGGGCGGCGGTGACGAGCACTTCGACTGGTGCGTCACCGTGCTCGAGGACCCGGCCGTCGCCGAGTCCCTGCACCGGTGACGCACCGTGGGCAGCCGGTCAGCACGGATGAGTGGGTGTTCAGGTTCGCCGTCTCGGCCGTCGCCCCGTGCCGGCGATCACCGTGTGACCTGCGCGTGCCGGTCGCGTTCATCGGTCGTGCGAAAGATCATCACGTGCGGCCACCGGATCTGGTGTGCTTCGGGATCGGCGTCGTCGGTAGCGTGACCATCTGCCGCACCGACGGTCCATGTGTCCGACTGGTCCGAGCGACGGCTTCCGGTTGATGGTGATGAGGCTGCAATGAGTGAACTGACGAAGCCCGCGGTCGACGTTCCGGAGGGTGACGCTCCTACCGAGCTGACCACCCGGGACCTGGTCGTCGGGGACGGGGCTGAGGTGAAGCCGGGCATGGTGGTCAGAGTCCACTATGTCGGGGTGACATTCGAGTCCGGGAAGGAGTTCGATGCCTCCTGGGACCGCGGTCAGCCGTTCAAGTTCGCCCTGGGCAGTGGCAAGGTCATCAAGGGCTGGGACCGGGGAGTCAGAGGCATGAAGGTCGGCGGTCGGCGCGAGATCATCGTTCCCCCGCGTCTCGGCTACGGCAATCAGTCGCCTTCGCCGTTGATCCCGGCGGGCTCGACCCTGGTCTTCGTGGTGGACCTGCTGGACTCGTATTCCCGCACAACCGGGTGGAGCAACGCCCAGTGACCCTCCTCCCCTGCGGCGTGCCGCGTCGTCCGCCGGGGTGGGCACCTCCGTGCTCCTCGCTGTCGCTCCTGCTTCCTCCTCCGCAGCGTCCGAACGGTTCCGCTGCGACTCGTTGACCGCCGCTCGTCGCACTGCCGATCACAGCGCCGGCCCGAGAATGCCTCGCCCAGCAGCAACACATTGCGCAAGCCGAGGGCGCCTGCTCGGGTCGGAGGGCCCGCAGGCGCCCTCTCGCGCCACGGCTTGGCGCTGGGGCCGCTGTCAGGACGGTGGTTCGGCGACAGGCTCCAGCGCCCACCGCCCGGCTCGCCCCGGCCGCCTCGCGGCCCACCGGATACAGTGCGCGGGACGGCAGCCCGGTGGGAGGGGACGCGTGACCGACACCAGCAACATCCGATCCGCCGACGGTGAGGCGCCCGCCCCGAAGCCGAGGCGCCTGCTGCACCGCGTGATGCGCTACCTCCCCGCGATCGCCCCCGTCCTGCTGTGGGCCGTGCCGTGCGTCGTGCTTCTGCACACCGGCCAGCACTGGCCGCTGCCCGTCACCCTCGCCGGCACCGCCCTGTTCGTGCTCGGTCTCGCCGCCATGCCGGTGGCCATGGCGCGCGGTCACGGGCGGCGTCAGCAGGACCGCGCCGCCATCGTCGGCGACACACTGTTGGGCGGCAGCTGGGTGCTGTTCACCTGGTCGCTTCTGCTCGGCGTGCCGCTGCGGATCCTTCTGGCCGTGGCCGGCGTCGGCGACGGACAGGACCGGGCCCGGCTCGTCACCTGCGCCGTCCTCGGCGTCACCGCCGCCCTGCTCGCCTGGGGGTACGCCGAGGCCAGGCGCGTGCCCCGCGTGCGGCAGGTCGAGGTTCACCTGCCCCGGCTGGGCGCCGGGTTGGACGGCCTGCGGGTCGCTCTCATCACCGACACCCACTACGGCCCCCTCGACCGCGCCCGCTGGTCCGCGCGGGTCTGCGACACGGTGAACGGCCTCGAAGCCGACCTGGTCTGCCACACCGGCGACATCGCGGACGGCACCGCCGCCCGCCGCCGTGCCCAGGCGGCCCCGCTCGGAACCGTGCGGGCCACCCGGGCCAAGGTGTACGTCACCGGCAACCACGAGTACTACAGCGAGGCTCAGGGCTGGGTCGATCTGATGGACGAGCTGGGCTGGGAGCCGCTGCGCAACCGCCATCTGCTGCTCGAGCGCGGCGGCGACACCCTGGTGGTCGCGGGGGTGGACGACGTCACCGCCGAGTCGTCCGGACTGGCCGGCCACCGTGCCGACGTGGCCGCGGCCCTGGAGGGCGCCGACCCCGGCCTGCCCGTCCTGCTGCTGGCGCACCAGCCGAAGTTCGTGGACCGGGCGGCGGCCGCCGGTGTCGACCTCCAGCTCTCGGGGCACACGCACGGCGGTCAGATCTGGCCCTTCCATCACCTGGTCCGGCTCGACCAGCCCGCCCTCGCCGGTCTCAGCCGGCACGGCACCAGGACCCACCTCTACACGAGTCGCGGCACCGGCTTCTGGGGCCCGCCCTTCCGGCTCTTCGCCCCCAGCGAGATCACCCTGCTCGTGCTCCGCTCCCCGGACCCGGCCGCCTCCGCGTAGCCCGCGGTGTCAGAGGGGCGCCGGTTCCCGGTGCTCCGTCAGCATCCGCACGTGGAAACGGGCTTCGGCCCGTTCCTGCCGGGCCGGGCAGCATGTCGCCCTGGAATCCGCCCCCGACGGCCCCCGTTCCTGGAGTGCCTCGCGCAACGCGCCCTCGAACGCCCTGTGCTGGGCGGGGCGTCCAGGTGACGCAGGATCACCCGCTCCCAATGGCCCCATGAGGCAGGGCCGTTCGGCGTGGACGGACGCCGGTCAGGGGGCTCGGCTCCTTTGGGGCCCCGGAAAACGGGGCAGCCAGGCGGCCGGCTGACGCCGGCCGCCTGGCTGACTGCCGCGATGCGGGGGTTCGCTCAGAAGGCGCTGTTGTTGCAGCCCATCGACGAGCCGAGGTGGGTGTTCTGCGCGCCCGAGTCGCCCTCGCCGTTGAGGCCGTTGCCGAGGACGCCGTTGAGCAGGCCGACGACACCGAGGACGTCGATGTTCAGGTCGTGCGACTTGCACTCGGTGCTCTGCTGGACCTTGTAGGCGCTGCCCTGCGGGCCGTCGGCGTGGGCGGTGCCGGCAGCGAGGAAGCTGACGCTGCCGAGAGCGGCGACCATGACGGCAGCCTTGCGAAGCTTGAGCATTTGATCTCCGATGGAGCGAGGTGGATGCGAAACGTGAGAGTGTGACCCCTCACGATTTACGGAGATTAGTGAGAAATGTCCTGAATTGCCTTTTGGCGCGCCGTGTCAGAGGAAGGACGCCAGCCCCTCCAGCAAACGGTCCACCTCCTCGGCGGTGTTGTACGGCGCGAGACCCACACGCAGCGCGGGGTCCGGCAGTTCCAGCGCGGTGAAGGGCTCATGGGCGTAGAACGACCCGGCGGGGGCCACCACATCGCGCGCCGCCAGATGGGACTGCGCCGCGCGGGCGTCGCGTCCCTCCAGGGTCATCAGCAGGGTCGGAGTGCGGTCGGCCGCCTTCGTGTGGACGGTCACCGCGTCGCCGAGACCGCGCAGCCCCTCCTCCAACCGGGCGCTCAGCACGGTCTCGTGCGCGTGCAGCGAGGCCAGCGAGTACGCGAGCCGCTCCCGGCGCGTACCCTCGGCCGCGGGGTCCAGCACGGCGAGGAAGTCCACGGCCGCCGTCGCGCCCGCCAGCGTCTCGTACGGCAGTGTGCCCAACTCGAAGCGCTCCGGCACCGCGTCGGAGGACGGCAGGAGCTTGTCCGGCCGCAGTGTCTCCAGCAGTTCGGGATCGCCGGCCAGTACACCGCAGTGCGGGCCGAGGAATTTGTACGGTGAGCAGACGAACAGATCGGCGCCCAGCGCCGGGACGTCCACGAGGGCGTGCGCGGCGTAGTGCACGCCGTCCACGTAGACCAGCGCGCCGGCCTCGTGGGCCAGGTCGGCGATCCGGCGGACCGGAGGCTTGGTGCCGAGCACGTTCGAGGCGGCCGTCACCGCGACCAGCCGGGTGCGGGAGGACAGCGCGCGCTCGAACGAGGCCAGGTCGAGCTCCGTGGTGTCGTCGTCCAGTTCGATCCAGCGCACGGTCACCCCGGCCCGCTCGGCGGCCTGGATCCAGGGGCGGACGTTGCAGTCGTGGTCCAGGCGGCTGACGATGATCTCGTCGCCGGCCGTCCAGCCCTTGGCCAGGTGCCGGGAGAAGTCGTACGTCAGCTGGGTGGCGCTGCGCCCGTGGACGACGCCGTGCGCGGGCACGGCGAGCAGGTCCGCGTAAGCGGCGCGGAACTCCGCGACGGCGCGCTCCGCGTTCAGCTCCGAGGGGCTGACCGCGCCCCGGTTGGACAGCGGTCCGGTCAGCGTGGCCGCGATGGCCTCGGCGACGGGCCGCGGGGTCTGGGTCCCGCCCGGACCGTCGAAGAAGGCCAGCCCCTGCCGGAGGGACGGGAAGTGGGCCCGGAGAGCGGTCAGGTCGATGGCCATGGTCTCGGCTTTCGGGAGCGACGGGAGCGGTCTGCCGGCGGATGCCGGAGGGGTCCGTGACGCCGTGTCGTCCGCCCGTGCGACAGCCCGGACGCCGCGGACACCCCCTAGACTCTGGCACCCGGTGGCACGACACGTAAAGCGATGGATCACGAAGTGAGAGTTCACGAATCATGAGGGGTCGGATGCTCGTGCGAGGCGGCGCGTCATGAAGAACCAGCCGGATCTGAAGCTGCTGTCCACGCTCCTGGCCGTGGTCGAGCACGGCTCCATGGCCGCCGCGGCGGCAGCGCTCGGCTATGTGCCGTCCGCGGTGTCGCAGCACATCGCCGCCCTGGAACGCGACCTGGGTGTCGAGCTGCTGGTCCGCAGGCCGGGCAGCCGGCTGATCCTCACCGCCGCCGGCCGGTCGCTGGCCCGCGCGGCCGGGGAGCTGTTCGAGGCGACCGCCCGCTTCCGTGACACCGCCGACGGCATCGCCCGCCGGGACGTCGCCGAGTTGCGCGTCGGCGCGTACCCCAGCGCGGTGAGCCATCTGTTCCCCGACGTGCTGTCCGCGCTACGGCCCCGGGAGCGGGGCGTCCAAGTACGGCTGATCATCGTGGAGACGCACGCGGGGCTGCCCAGGGTCCGGTCCGGCGACCTCGACCTGCTCATCGCCTACCGGTACCTCCCGGAGGACCCCCCCGTCGCGTCCGCCGAGCTGGCCCTCACCTCGCTCGGCCACGAGCCCCTCGTCCTCGTCGCGGGTCGGCGACCCGGTCGCCGCCCCCTCGCCCTGGAGGACTGCCTGGACCGGGAGTGGACGTCCGGCCCGGCGACCAGTCCCGACCGGCGGCTGCTGCACCGCTGGGCAGGTGAGCTGGGCATCTCGCCGGAGGTGACGCTGGAGACGGAGGATCTGCACAGCATGCTGGCGATGATCCGGGCGGGCCTCGCCGTGGGCTGGATCCCGGCCACCCTGATCGCCGGGGAGCGCGGCGACGAGGGCGTCCAGCGCGTGGTGCTGCCGTCCGGCTCGGCGCCGCTGTGCCGGGAGGTCCTGGCAGTGAGCCGGCCCGGCACCCGGCCCCCGGTGGCCGACGAACTGGTCGCGCTGCTGACGCGGGCGCTGCGGGGCATCAGGGCGTAGCGCCCCCTAGGGGGCAGCCGTGTCCCGGAGATATTCCGTGGCCGCGTCGAGCAGCCAGTCCGTCAGGTACCCGGCGTACGACGAGCGGACCAGCACCCGGAGTCCGGCCCGGTGCGGCTCACGGGCGACCAGGACGACCTGGGTGCGGCCCAGTGTCGTCCGGGCGCACCGGCCGGGGCCGAAGACGCGCGGGTGCAGGTCGAGGGCGCAGCCGTGGGACAGCAGGTCGCGGGCGCGGGGCCCGGAGACGAGGAGGGTGGTGTGCTGTGCGGAGACGTCGACCACGGACACGGGCTCGTCCCCCGCGGCGTCCCGGATGCGGCGCTCCAGCCGCCGCTCGCCACCGGGCGGCGCCACCAGCAGCCACTCGTCCGGCCCCAGCCACAGCGCGGTCAGGTCCCCGGACCGGCCGACGGTGTGGGGCTGGACGGGGAGGTGCAGGTCCAGGGCCAGTCCCACGGCCCCGGCCGCCGCGCCCTTCGGGTCGAGGCGTACGTCCAGCAGGGTGAGGAAGGGGATCTCGGCCAGCCGGACCGCGCCTCGGGAAGCACGGGTGGCGGCGGCCAGGCGGTGCCTGTGTCCGGCCAGGGGGCTACGCGGGGCGGGGTCAGCCATCGCGACGGGCTCCCTCGGGGTCGTAGAGGACGGGGTGGACGACGGTCACCGGGACCAGCCGGTCGCCGACGGGCGCGAACAGCCGCTCCCCGACGCGTTCGCGGCCGCCCTTGACCAGGGCGAGCGCGAAGGTGCGGCCCAGGGCGGCGCTGCGGTAGCTGGAGGTGACGTGGCCGAGGGTCGGGGCCGGCGGGGCCGGCAGCACACCGTCCGCGATCAGGTGGGTGCCTTCGGGGAGGAGGGTGTCGCGGTCGTCGGGCAGGACGCCCACCAGGTGCTTGCGGTCGGGGCGGACGGTGTCGGCGCGGGTGTGGGACCGCTTGCCGACGAAGTCGCGCTTCGTGCGGGACACCACCCAGTGCATGCCGAGGTCCTGCGGGGTGACGGTGCCGTCGGTATCCTGCCCGATGACCGGGTAGCCCTTCTCCGCCCGCAGCACGTGCATGGTCTCGGTGCCGTACGGGGTGATCCCGTACGGGGCGCCGGCCCGGTGCACGGCCTCCCAGACGGTGAGCGCGTGCCACGCGGGCACGTTGATCTCGTAGGCGAGTTCGCCGGAGAAGCTGATCCGGCACACCCGGGCCTCGACGCCCGCCACGGCCGCGTCGCGCCAGGCCATGAAAGGGAAGTCCTCGGCGCCGACGGCGAGGCCGGGTGCGAGGGCGGCCAGCACCGCGCGGGACTCCGGGCCGACCAGGGCGACCGTCGCCCACTGCTCGGTCACGGAGGTGCAGTAGGCCTTCAGCTCCGGCCACTCCGTCTGCAGCCACTCCTCCATCCAGTCCAGGACGGCGGCCGCGTTGCCGGTGGTCGTCGTGACGAGAAAGCGGTCCGGGGCGAGGCGGGTGACCGTGCCGTCGTCGAAGACCATGCCGTCCGGGCGGCACAGGACGCCGTAGCGGATCACGCCGGTCCGCAGGGTGCTGATCAGGTTGGTGTAGAGCCGGTCGAGGAGGACGCCGGCGTCCGGGCCCTGGACGTCGATCTTGCCGAGGGTGGAGGCGTCCATGAAGGCCACGCCCTCACGGGCCGCCCGGCACTCGCGCAGCACGGCGGCCGTCATGTCCTCGCCGTCGCGCGGGTAGTACCAGGGCCGCTTCCACTGGCCGACGTTCTCGAAGAGGGCGCCGTGCGCGGCGTGCCACGCGTGCAGCGCGGTGGTGCGGACCGGGTCGCGCAGGGCGCCCCGGTCACGGCCGGCGAGGGCGGCGAAGGACACGGGGGTGTAGGGCGGGCGGAACGTGGTCGTGCCGAGGTCGGCGACGTCGACGCCGAGCAGTCCGGCGACGACGCCGCTCGCCAGGACGCCGGACGTCTTGCCCTGGTCGCCCGCGGTGCCGGCGGTGGTGTAGCGCTTGGTGTGCTCGACGGAGCTCAGCCCGGCGCCGGTGGCGCGTGCCAGGTCGGCGACGGTGACGTCCCGTTGGAGGTCGACGAAGCGCGGGCCGGGGTCGTCGCCGGGGACGTCGTACACCTCCATCGGTGGCGTCGGGCGCGGTTGCGGGGCGGGCCTCGGCAGGCGCGGGGACGTGGGCGGGTGCCCCTCGGCCCGGACGGCCCGGGCTCCCGCCGCCGCGCCGTGCCGCAGGGCCGCCGCCAGGTCGAGCACGCCGCCGGCGGCGCCCACGACCTCGACGGCCTGCCGTGTCCGGTCGGGGACGAAGCCGCCCAGCGCCGGGTCGTGGCGGAGGGTGCCGCCGGACTGGCTGAACAGGTGCACGACCGGGTTCCAGCCGCCGGAGACGAGCAGCAGGTCGGCGGTGAACCGGCGTCGTGCGGCGGGGCGTTCGCACGCGGCGACGGTGACGGCGGTGAGACGTGCCGTGCCGTCGGTGCCGGTGACGGCGTGCCCGGTCAGCACCTCGATGCCGGCCTCTCTCGCGCGGGCGGCCCACTCCCCCGCGTCGGGCCGGGTGTCGAGGACGGCGGCGACGCGCACACCGGCCGCCGCGAGGTCGAGCGCCGCCGGGTAGGCGGTGTCGTTGGTGGTGAGGACGACGGCCTCGTGGCCCGGCAGGACGCCGTACCGGTTGACGTACGTACGGGCCGAGGCGGCCAGCATCACACCGGGGCGGTCGTTGTCGGGGAAGGCGAGCGGGCGTTCGTGGGCGCCGGTGGCGAGGACGACGCGGCGGGCACGGACGCGCCACACCCGTTCGCGGGCGACGTGGGCGGGGGCGGCGGCGCCGAGGTGGTGGGTGCGGCGCTCGACGGCGAGGAGGTGGTTGTCGTCGTAGTACCCGAAGACGGTGGTGCGGGTCAGGACGCGTACCTCGGGGGCGTGTCGGAGGTGGGCGGTGACCTCATGGACCCAGTCGAGGTGGTCGCCGGTCCCGAGGAGGCCGCCCCCGGGCTCCGGCCGGTCGTCCGCGAGGACGACCCGGGCGCCGCTGTCCGCCGCCGCGGCGGCCGCCGCGAGCCCGGCCGGGCCGGCGCCGACGATCAGCAGGTCGCAGTGGGCGTGCACGGCGTCGTAGCGGGCGGGGTCGGGGGTGGCGGCGAGGCGTCCGCGGCCGGGGAGGCTGCTCGCGACGAGGCCGTCGTACAGCTCGACGGTCGTGGCGGGGAGCATCGGTTCGGGGAAGGGCTCCTCGATCTGGACGAGCGCGTTGGGCTCTTCGACACCCGCGGAGAAGATGCCTCGGGGGCGGCCGAGCTTGATGCTGGTACCGGTGCGGACGACGCCGTTGGCGAGGAGGGCGGAGGCCAGGCTGTCGCCTCGGCAGCCCTGGTACACGGTGCCGTCGAAGGTGAAGGTGAGGGGGGTACCGCGGTCGGTCCGGCCTCGGGTCGCGTGGCGGGAGGAGTGATCCAGGGCGGCCTCGGCAAGGGGCTGTGCCCGTGGGGCCGGTCCCTGAAGGGGTGTGTCCTCGAGAGGCCGGCAGGCCGGGACACTCGGCCTCGGTTCGAGCGCCTGCGGACGCTCCTCGCCCGGGCGGTACACCGCCAGGATCTCGTTCGTCGACGTGTCCCGGACCGCGTGGAACCAGCGCCGGCAGCCCGCCGTGTGCATCCAGCGTTCGGCGGACGGGCCTTGGGGGTTGTCGCGGAAGAAGAGGTGGCGGGCCCACTCCTCGTCGGTCAGGGCGGCCGGGTCCTCGGGGTAGGGCACATGGGCCTGGCCGCCGTGGTGGAACTCGGCCTCGTCGCGGGGCCCGCACCACGGGCAGGGGATCAGCAGCATGCGTCGGCTCCCCCTAGTGGGCCACGGCGGCCGCGCCGTGCTCGTCGACGAGCGCGCCGGTGGTGAATCGGTCGAGACAGAACGGGACGTTGAGGGCGTGCGGCCGGTCGTGGGCGATGGTGTGCGCGTAGACCCAGCCGACGCCGGGGGTGGCCTTGAACCCGCCGGTGCCCCAGC
Organism: Streptomyces sp. NPDC056628; assembly: GCF_042792555.1. Taxonomy (NCBI): domain Bacteria; kingdom Bacillati; phylum Actinomycetota; class Actinomycetes; order Kitasatosporales; family Streptomycetaceae; genus Streptomyces; species Streptomyces sp. NPDC056628. Next base: position 181,525 of record NZ_JBHTWG010000002.1, on the reverse strand, counting down.
CGCAGTTGAGGTAGAGGCCGCTGACGGGCGTGAGGCCGACGATGGGCGAGGCGTCGGGGCTGACGTCGACGATGCCGCCCCAGGTGCGCAGGACGTGGGCGCGGGCGAACACCGGGAAGAGTTCCAGGGCCGCCGCCATCTGCTCCTCGATGATGTGGAAGGCGCCCCGCTGGGTGTAGGAGGGGTACGCGTCGATGCCGGCGCCCATGACCAGCTCGCCCTTGTGGGCCTGGCTGACGTACACGTGGACCGCGTTGGACATGACGACCGTGGGGTGGACCGGTTCCAGGAGTTCGGACACGAGCGCCTGCAACGGGTGGCTCTGCAGCGGGAGTTCGATGCCGGCCAAGGCCGCGAGGACGGAGGTGTGGCCCGCCGAGCACAGGGCGACCCGGCCCGCCGCGACCGGCCCGAGGTTCGTGCGGACGCCGGTCACCCGGCCGTCGGTGATGTCGATGCCGGTGACCTGGCAGTTCTGGATGATGTCGACGCCCGCCGCGTCCGCCGACCGGGCGAGGCCCCACGCCACATGGTCGTGCTTGGCGATGCCCGCGCGGGGCTGGTAGGTGGCCCCCAGGACCGGGTGGCGGACGTCGGGTGAGGTGTCGACGATCGGGCAGACCTCCTTGACGCCGTCGGCGTCGAGCCATTCCGCGTCGACGCCGTTGAGGCGGTTGGCCTCCACGCGGCGCACGCCGTCGCGGACGTCCTGGAGGCTGTGCGCCAGGTTCAGCACGCCCCGCTGGGAGAACAGCAGCGGGTAGTCGAGTTCGTCCTCCAGCCCCTCCCACAGCCTCAGCGCGTGCTCGTAGATGCCGGCGCTCTCGTCCCACAGGTAGTTGGAGCGGATGATCGTGGTGTTGCGGGCCATGTTGCCGCCCGCGAGCCAGCCCTTCTCCAGCACGGCGACGTCGGTGATGCCGTGGTTCCTGGCGAGGTAGTGGGCGGTGGCCAGACCGTGCCCCCCGCCGCCGACGATCACCACGTCGTACGCCCTTTTCAGGTCGGGGGTGCGCCAGAGCCGGTCGGGGTGCTCGGGGAGGCCGGCGCCCGGGGTGCGGGGGCTGCTCATGGATGCTCCGTCCGCCGGAGGGGACTGCGAGGGGGTGCGCTCATCCCCGCAGCCGGGACATGGCCGGGTCGAACAGCGGCTCCTCGGCCACGACCGCGTCGACGCGCCGGCCGAAGTAGCCGATGTGCAAGGCCGTGCCGGGGACGGCGAGTTCGGCCGGGAGCCACGCGTAGGCGATGCCGGTGCCGACCGTGTAGCCGTACCCGGCGCTGGTGACGTGGCCGACGGGGCGGTCGCCGTCGTACACGGGTTCCTTGCCCATCACGACCGACCGCGGGTCGTCGACGGTCAGGCAGGTCAGCCGGCGCCGGACGGCGGTCCTGCGGCGTTCCAGCGCGGCCTTGCCGATGAAGTCGTCCTTGTCGGTTCTGACGGCGAAGCCGAGACCGGCCTCGTAGGGGTCGTGCTCGAAGGTCATGTCGGTGCCGAAGGCGCGGTAACCCTTCTCCAGGCGGAGGCTGTTGAAGGCGCCCCGGCCCGCGAGGACGCCGCCGAGGGGTTCGGCGGCCCGCCACAGGGTGTCCCACAGGCGCAGCCCCAGGTCGGCCGTGGTGTACAGCTCCCAGCCGAGTTCACCGACGTACGACAGCCGCATCGCCGTCACCGGGACGCTGCCGACGTGGGTGCGCCGGGCGCGGAAGTACTTCAGGCCGGCGTCGGAGAAGTCGTCGTCGGTGAGGGGCTGGAGGACGTCCCGGGCGAGCGGGCCCCACAGGCCGACGCAGCAGGTGCCCGGTGTGATGTCGCGGACCTGGGCGGTGCCGTCGGCGGGGAGGTGGCGGGTGATCCAGTCGAGGTCGAGGTTGCCGTTGACGCCGACCTGGAAGAGGTCGCGGCCGAGGCGGGCGACGGTGATGTCGCCGCGGATGCCGCCGTCGTGGTCGAGGAGGAGGGTGTAGGTGACCGAGCCGGTCGACTTGGCGACCCGGCCGGTGCACAGGCGCTCCAGGAGGGGGGCGGCGCCGGGGCCGCTGACCTCCAGCCGTTTGAGGGCCGTCATGTCGTACAGGGCGACGGTCTCGCGGGTGGCCTGCGCCTCGGCGCCGACGACCGGCGACCAGTGGCGGGCCGCCCAGTCGTTCGGCCTGGGGATCGAACGGCCTTCGAGGAGGCGGGCGTTGGACTCGTACCAGTGCGGGCGTTCCCAGCCGTTCGCCTCCAGGAAGAACGCGCCGTGCTCCCGCTGGCGGACGTGGAAGGGGCTGGTGCGCAGGGGGCGCGGGTCCCCGGACGGCTGGAGCGGGTGGAGGATGTCGTACACCTCGACGAAGTTGCGGCAGTCACGGGTCAGCACGTACTCCGGTGCCAGCTGGTGCGGTTCGAAGCGGTTGACGTCGCATTCGTGCAGGTCGAAGGATGAGCAGTGGCCGTCGACGAGCCATTCGGCCATGGCCCGGCCGACGCCGGCGCTGTGGGTGACCCAGACGGCCTCGGCGACCCAGAAGCCCTTGACGTCCAAGGACTCCCCGAGGAGCGGGAAGTTGTCGGTGGTGAAGGAGAAGAGGCCGTTGACCCCCTCCTCGACCTTCGCCTCCCGGGTGGCGGGCAGCAGGGCGCGGGTCTCGGTCCAGGCCGGTGCGAAGTCCTCCTCGGTGAAGGCCAGGACGGACGGCATCCCGCCGGCCTCGTCCACGGGGAGGATGTCGTCGGCGCTGACCGGCATCGGGCGGTGCCCGTAGAAGCCGATGCCGAGGCGGTCGAAGCGGTCGCGGTAGTAGAGGTCGGCGTCCTGGTGGCGCAGGATCGGGTGGACCGCCTCCTCGGTCCGGCCGGCGAGGGCGGGGACGGGCCCCGTCCAGGCGAGCTGGTGGGCGAGCGGGGTCAGCGGCAGGTTCATCCCGGCCATGCGGGCGATGCGCGGGCCCCAGATGCCGGCGCAGCACACCACGATGTCGGCGCCCAGGTCGCCGTGGTCGGTGCGGACTCCGGTGATCTCGCCGTCGGCGATGCGGAGGTCGAGGACCTCGTGCCGGTCGAGGACGCGTACGCCGCGCGCGCGGGCGCGGCGGAGCTGGGCCTCGACGGCGAGGACGGCCCGGGCGAGGCCGTCGGTGGGCACGAGGAGTCCGCCGAGGACGCGGTCGCGGTCGAGCAGCGGGTGCCGGGCGACGCATTCGTCGGGGTCCAGCAGCCGGGCCTCGACGCCCCAGGCCGTGATCCAGCCGTGCCGGCGCCGCAGTTCGGCCAGCCGCTCGGGGCCGGTGGCCACTTCGAGGCCGCCGACCTGGAGGAAGCAGGGCGTGCCGTCGACGTCGAGGGAGCTGAGCTTGTCGACGGTGTAGCGGGCCAGGTGGGTCATGGTCTTCGAGGGGTTGGTCTGGAAGACCAGGCCGGGGGCGTGCGAGGAGGAACCGCCGGTGGCGGGGACGGGGCCCTGGTCGACGACGGTGACCTCGGTCCAGCCCCGGGCGGAGATCTCGTCGGCGAGAGCCGCTCCGACGACGCCCGCTCCGATGATGACCACTCGAGGTCCCGCCATCGCCGCACCTCCGCTCGAGTTGCTTCGTGCGCAACGTGCCTCGGGTCGCGCAACTCAATGTGCCCGCCGGGTCCAGGGGTGTCAAGGGGGCCGGGTGACGGCGCGGAACGGCTCCGGGAAGCACGAAGGCCCGGTGGGCGGCGCGGGTGGCGCCCCCGGCCCCCCGCCCGCCCCCAAGGGTAAAAGAGGCACCGGG